>MGWZ01000001.1:0-1468 GCA_001801175.1 Gallionellales bacterium RIFCSPLOWO2_02_FULL_57_47
CGTAAATACTAACCCTTTGCATTAGTATCGTCAATCGTTACTGCTTTCAATACGGATTGCGTGTGTGGTTGAAAAACACAGCCTTGAAGTACAGATGTAATCGTGGTCTGATTCTGAGCGCGCAACAGAGCAAAAGCGAGCAAAAGGGGCCAGGGTCGAATTAAATGAAAGCAAACAAGTCTTGCTTGACCTGCTTGCCAAAGCGATTCCCATGCTCTCGGTGCATCCGATCAAAGGACGACTTTGGATCGTCGAACATGATCGCTTGAGGATGCGCGGCGGAGAGTGATTGGGGAAATTCGAGCCTGAAATCTTTAATTTAACGCGTCCCAGTGACCGAAGGGAGCGAACTTGAGCAATGGGCACTCATGAAAAGAGATTCTCTGGAAATTCCGGGCGGAAGTAATCTTCGCAAAATCAATAGGGTCAGTGTCGATTGATATTAAAATCGCCTTAAAACCCTTGCCGTTATTGGCCTTCAATGATTGCCGCTATCGCTATAGCAGTGGTGGCAAATACGGCCTATGCTGCTGCGATTATCTTCAGCGCCTCGGCCACAGCGGCGATTCTCACCCCCCGATACTTATCCACCGAGAGCAAAGGCCGATCTCCGGTCACGAGCAAATCGGCCTTTGCCGCGAGCGCGGTGCCGATCACCACATCGTCATCCGGGTCGGGCACGATGCGCGGTGTTGGCGTTGGGCGCACCACCTGAGCCAATTCCGCATATCGATCTACCAACTGATCGACCGTCAACAAAGAGGCCGCGATCTTCTTCTCGAATTTGCTGCGCCCCAAAATATCAGTCAGCTCTGCCAACAGCGGGGGTGCTGGTGTAGAGTTCGACCCGTTTCTCGCGTCGCGCCTGCAACAGAAGTTTCGGGCCGCCACCCCATAACATGGCCGATACGACCACGTTGGTATCGAGCACCAGGCGCATCAACCGGAAGCCTTGGCACGCCGCTCCTCACGCATGGCGCGTATCTCTCCAGCCACTTCCTCCGGTGACATCGCGGACGGCTCCGCAAGTTGCTCCATCCGTTCCATGGCCGCAAAAAAACTATTCTGGCGCTGCATCTGCAATTGCTCGCGCAACAGTTTTTCCAACGCTGGCTGCGACAGCAGGCCGGCGCGCTGTGCCTCCTGTGCCAATTGATCCGGCAAAGTAATTTGTACAGTCGTCATGATGATTTCCTTTCTTGCCCATACCCACTCAACAACCTCGAGTTGCCAGTTTACACCACCAACGCATATTGCAGGGGCACAGCGAATATGGGGTTAGCATCACATTCATTTCCCAAACGGATTCCGAATCGTCAGCACATTATCAATGACCTGACCGTGCTGCATAACCGTTTACGTTTGTCAGCCTCATACTCCTGATAGTTGCCATCAAAGAACGTCCACTTGGAATCGCCTTCCGCCGCGAGGATGTGGGTGGCGATGCGGTCGAGGAACCAGCGGTCGT
>MGWZ01000001.1:1484-16960 GCA_001801175.1 Gallionellales bacterium RIFCSPLOWO2_02_FULL_57_47
TCGTTGGAGGGTTCGTCGAGCAGCAGCACATTGCCGCCGGAGATCAGCGTCTGCGCGAGGTGCGGGCGTCCGCGTTCACCCCCGGAAAGCTGGCTTTTGCTTGTGCAATCAAATCGGTCAGTCGTGACACAACAATTCCTGTTTTATTTGAAGCAGCTTGATGCCGCAATTGTTGTTTTAGCCCCCTTTTTCAGCGCTCATCAAGCAATGACGAACCGAAGGCGTTCGGGCGTTCTACACAAAGTGGATTTGGATTATACGGATTTTACAGACCGCTTTGCCCCAGAAAAGAGACATATCACACATGAGTGAATATCATCTGCTCTGGCCGAACAGCGGAAATCCCTGCTTCCACAAAATCCTGGCCAACTCGAGCGGAACTGGCACGCCATCGCGATGCCTGGCTACATGATTACCAGGTGATTAATGTGCGGGAACGTACAGATGCAAACGACAAGCTCCCATAGAGTTACAGCAATTACTCACGGTGCTTGGCGTATCGATGGCAACGGTTTGTTTCTTGTTTTCGCAGACGCTGCTTTTTCGATCAACATAATGAGGCAAGTAGACCTCAATAACTGTAAGTTAAAAAGACATTAATCATGCGGTTTGGTGGAGTGCATGAAGAAAGTTTTTTGCAAATTCTGCATTGATTGTGCGGATGCAGGTAAATATTGCGGACACCCAAGTATCAAATATAACGAAACAATAGATATGGCATTAATTGAAATGAGTGATCAAGAGAAGGCTATGGATTCAGCAGCAATAATGTAGTTTCCTGGCACTTCACATAAACCAACCCGTTAAGGTACACCCATGGATCAAGCTGAGCTTATTGAAAAAGTTGCAAAGGAGTTGAACATATCGAACGCTCAGTCGCAGCGGTTGCTGAAGGCAACACTGCGGGAGATTCGTGACCTGCTCCGGGTCGGGCACGCGGTAACCATCCCACACCTTGGCACCTTCGACACAGCGACGTACGCGGAGCACCGCGGTTATCGGCCAGTCAGTCATGACTTTGCGATTTTCCCAAAACGGCGCGTGCCCGTGTTTCGAACGGGCACATTGCTCCGTGAAGAAGTTTACGATATCGAATCTGACGATGCAGGTGCGCCGACATGAGCGACGACGACAACAAGATAGCGCTCCACTCCTTTGCGGCGCTGGTGGCCAGGCGAGCCAAGGCCAGTAGTGTCGAAGCAGACACCTTTATCCACCAATTCGCGAAGACCATAAGTGAAGAATTGGAGACGGGCGGCGACATTCATCTGTATCACTTTGGCCGTTTCCATACGACCCATGTCGATGAACTGGCGGGGCACAATCCCAACTCCGGCGCGCCGTTAACGATTCCTGAGCACACGCGTGTCCACTTTCGCCCCTACAGCGCATTGCGTTTCGCTGTCAACGCGCCTTTCCGTCAGCTGCGAATCAAGGAACTCACTCCGGACAAAACAGATTGGCGTATCAGAACCGGCGCCTGGATCTCGCTGGTGCTGCTTGTATTGCTGCTGATCGTGCTTGGCATCATGGCAAAGAGTTGGATACCCACTCAGGATGCGTCCGTGGTGCCGCCCGAGCTGTCATCGGATAAAGCCGTAGTGGCGCACACCGACCAAACTCCCGATACAGTCGCGCCCGCAACCGTCCCCGTTGCTCCCGTAGAACCGGAAACCACCCAGAAGGCAATAGCTGCGGCGACAGGGGTTATCGTGTCGCCCGGCGATACGTTGTGGGCGATTGCTGCGACCAGATTGGGCGATCCCTATTGGTGGCCGGTTATCTATGCGGAGAACAGAACAGAGTTGTCCCGCCGAAACCCGGACCTGATCGATAGCGGGATCACACTGCGGATGCCCGCTCTGGCCGGTAGCGTGAACAGCCCCAATGTCGCTGATCTTCGTCTGAAAACGAACGGTTACCAAATGGTAGCCGACGATTACCGGAAACTCGGCAATCCTCGAGCCGCAGAATATGAGAAGGTCGCTGCTCGCTGGTCTAATGAATAACCGGGTAGCGTAGATCAGCCTTGTGATAGAGAACTAAAGGGGTTAGCTCATGCTATCCCCTTTAATTAAGCGATGATTCAATACGAACATGAATACGCCTGAACGCCCATTCGATGTTTACTCGGCAGATGTCTCCGAGCACACTGAAGTTCGCAGAGGAATCTGGCCGGGTTAATAGCAGCGGCTGGGGCATGATGCCCGCAAACGAGAGGCAACCAACTTCGTCTAAAAGCTTCCTGTTTCGGCTAGCAGAGGTAGGTCACGAATGGCCGCTTTCTGGCAGGTGAAATTGCATTATGGAGTTTGGCTGGGTGCTGTGGATTTAACCGGTCGAATCCGCAGATCAGCCAACTAGGATGGGCAAGATATTGTGCCCACGCAGATACCAAACCTACCGTTTAACCGGCCTCACCTTCCCCGCCGCCAGCTTCGCCCGCGCCCTCGCCTCGTCGATATCTTTGCCGTTCGCCAGCGCCACGCCCATGCGGCGGCGGGTGAAAGATTCCGGTTTGCCGAACAGGCGCACATCGCTTTGCGGCACGCGCAAGGCTTCGTCCACGCCGGCGAAGGCGATGCCCCGCTCTTCCAGTTGACCGTAGATCACGGCAGAAGCACCCGGCGCGCGCATGCTGACATCCACCGGCAAGCCGAGGATGGCGCGGGCGTGGAGTTCGAATTCGCTGAGGCGCTGGCTGCACATCGTCACCATGCCGGTGTCGTGCGGGCGCGGGCTGACTTCGCTGAACCAGACATCGTCGCCCTTGATGAATAATTCCACGCCGAAGATGCCGAGGCCGCCGAGGTCGTCGGTGACTTTCTTCGCGATGTCGCGCGCGCGTTGCAGGGCCAGCGGCGACATGGCCTGCGGCTGCCAGCTTTCGACGTAATCGCCATGCACCTGCACATGCCCGATGGGTTCGCAGAAATGGGTCTCGACCCGGCCGTCCGCGCCCAATGCGCGCACGGTGAGCTGGGTGATTTCGTAGTCGAAGGCTATCATCCCTTCGACGATGACTCGCCCCTGCGTGACGCGCGAACCGGTGGCGGCATAGTCCCATGCGGCTTCGACTTCCTCGGCGCTGTCCACTTTGGACTGCCCTTTGCCGGAGGACGACATCAGCGGCTTGACGAAGCAGGGATAGCCGATTACCTCGATCGCGGCGCGCAGTTCTTCCAGGCTGTTGGCAAACCGGTACGGCGAGACCGGCAGCCCCAGCGTCTCGGCGACCAGGCGGCGGATGCCTTCGCGGTTCATCGTGAGCTTTGCTGCGCGCGCGGTGGGGATGACGCGCGCCAGCCCTTCGCGCTCGATTTCTTCCAGCATGCCGGTGGCGATTGCCTCGATCTCCGGCACGACGAGGTGCGGCTTTTCCTGCTCGATCAGCGCACGCAGTTGCGCGCCGTCCATCATGTTGATGACATGCGCACGATGCGCCACCTGCTGTCCAGGCGAGTCCGCATAGCGGTCCACGGCGATGGTTTCCACGCCGAGGCGCTGCAGCGCGATGATGACTTCCTTGCCGAGTTCGCCGCTGCCGAGCAGCATGACGCGGATGGCGGAAGGAGTAAGCGGGGTGCCGATGATGAGCGGTTTGGTTGGGGTAGTCATGTGGTGTGAGGTGATGTGTTGGGACTGCGCGGAATTATACATGTACAGTTATTCGATTATCGCAGGGTGTATTCC
The DNA here is from genome assembly GCA_001801175.1 of Gallionellales bacterium RIFCSPLOWO2_02_FULL_57_47. Lineage (GTDB taxonomy): Bacteria > Pseudomonadota > Gammaproteobacteria > Burkholderiales > Gallionellaceae > Gallionella. The sequence goes on from MGWZ01000001.1 coordinate 5,178, forward strand.
ATGCACCATTGGCAATGGTGCATGGATTCGCATCGTTCCGGAGACCGTGGGAACGCCTTTATGGACGCTCTGCGCTCCGTGCCGCCGGAGCGGCACAAACTGCATTCCCACGCTGGAGCATGGGAACGATAAAATGCACCCTACAGGTTGTTGCTGCGTTGAATGATGAATGGAATTACCTTTTTTCTTGCGCTGCAACAGGAGTAACATAACCATTCCAACCGTCACAAGGAGCAAGATCATGACCAACATCGTGCAATTATTGGGTGATGAAGCACAGAATTTGCTGGGGTATCGTTGTACCGGCATTCCGAAGGAGTCGCTGCATTTGCCGGGCGCGGATTACGTGGATCGCGTGGTGGCGATGAAAGACCGCAAGGTCGGCGTGCTGCGCAGCCTGCAAACTTTATACGGCCATGGCCGGCTGGCGAACACCGGCTACCTGTCGCTGCTGCCGGTGGATCAGGGCGTGGAACATTCAGGGGCTGCGTCGTTCGCGCCGAACCCGATGTATTTCGATCCCGAGAACATCGTCAGGCTGGCCATAGAAGGCGGCTGCAACGGCGTGGCCTCGACGCTCGGCGTATTGTCCTCGGTGGCGCGCCGCTACGCGCACAAGATTCCGTTCATCGTCAAGATCAACCACAACGAAATCCTGACCTACCCCAACATTTACGACCAGACGCTGTTCGCCAGCGTGGATCAGGCATTCGACATGGGCGCGGTGGCGGTCGGCGCGACGGTGTTCTATGGCTCGACAGAATCGCGCCGCCAGATACAGGAAATCTCCGATGCTTTCGAACACGCGCATGAACTCGGCATGGCGACCATCCTGTGGGCCTATCTGCGCAACCCGGCCTTCAAGACTGCCGACAAGGACTATCACGTCGCCGCCGACCTGACCGGGCAGGCCAATCATCTCGGCGTGACCATCAACGCCGACATCATCAAGCAGAAAATGGCCGAAAACAATGGCGGCTACAACGCGATCAAGTTCGGCAAGACCCATCCCAAGGTCTATAGCGAACTGACCACCGACCACCCGATCGACCTGGTGCGCTATCAGGTGGCGAACTGCTACATGGGGCGCGTCGGCATGATCAATTCCGGCGGAGAATCGGGCAAGAATGACCTGCAACAGGCGGTGCGCACCGCCGTGATCAACAAGCGCGCCGGCGGCATGGGGCTGATCTCCGGGCGCAAGGCGTTCCAGAAACCGATGCAGGACGGCATCGCGCTGCTCAATGCGATTCAGGATGTGTATGCTCTAAAGAAGTAACAGTGGCATAATTCAAAGAGGAGGCTTAACCATGAAAAAGAACATCTTGATTGCCGTAGTTGTCATTATTGGCGGACTCGCCGCCTATCTCTACTGGCCGCAGCCGGAACCCGAACCGGTACAAGTGCAAGCCCCGCCGCCCCCGCCACCGCCGCCCGAACCAGAGGTGCCCGAGGTGGTCGAGGCTCCCCCGGCGGCGCCAGCGGCGCCAGCGCTGCCAGCGCTGTCCGATAGCGACAAGTTCGTGCTCGACGCCCTTGCCGGACTGGTCGGCAACAAATCGTTGATGAAGGTCTTCCATACCGAGCGGATAATCAATAATTTTGTCGCCACCATCGACAACCTGCCGGGCAGGCGCGCGCCGATGAGAGTGATGCCGGTCGAACGGGCACAGGGCAGCTTTGTCACGGCAGGCACGGAAAGCGACCTGACCATCAGCCCCATGAACGCGGAGCGCTACACGCCCTACGTGAAAATCGCCGCGGCGGTCGACGCCAAGAAACTGGTCGAACTTTATGTACGTCTCTATCCGCTGTTCCAGGAGTCCTACGAAAAACTGGGCTACCCGAAGAAGTACTTCAATAACCGCCTGATCGTGGTGCTCGACGACCTGCTGGCTGCGCCGGACATCAAGGCACAGATCAAGCTGGTTCAGCCGAATGTGTTTTACCTGTATGCCGACCCCGATCTTGAAAAGCGTTCCATCGGCCAGCGTATCCTGATACGGGTAGGCAACAAGAATGAGGCCATCATCAAGGCCAAGCTGCGCGAAATCAAACAGCAACTGATGCTCCACCTGCGTGACGGTAAAGTGGCGAGTGCCGGGTAATCGCAACTGGATTGTCAGCGTAACCCGCAGGCAGGGTGTATGCCACCCGTCAGATTCATTGATGCATGGAACGCACCCTAGCTTGACGCGGCATAGAGTTTTCCCGACAACAAACTGGCGAAAATGATCAGCGCCGCACCCAGCCAGTCGCGCAGTTGCATCGCCTCATCGGCGAGAAAATAGGACGCGGTGGCGGCGACCACCAGTTCGAACAGGAACAGGATGATGGCGCGGTTGGCGGGCAGATGGGCAATTGCATACTGCACGGCGAAGCTGACGGCGCACAGCACGATGCCGAGCAGCGCAAGCAGCAGCCAGGCCTGCGCATCTATCGCCAGCAACTGGTTTTGCACACCGCCCTGCCACCACAACAGCGGTGCGGTCAGCAGGACGGTGCCGAGCCACACGCTGCAGGACTTCGCCTCCAGGCTCAAATGCGCGGCACGCCGCGACACCACGTTGGCCAGCGCGAAAGCCATGCCCGCCGACAAACCGATCCATTCGGCAGGATTACCTGGCAGCGGCAAGCCCAGTTGCGGCTCCCACAGCATGATGAAGGCGCCGCCGAAGGACAGCGCGATGATGAGGTAGCCATAGCGGTTGAGCCGCTCGCCCAGCAGCCAATAGGAAAATAATATCGTCCACAGCGGCGCGAGATAGAACAGCAGCAGCACGCGCATCACCTCGCCGTGCAGCACCGCCAGCACGTAGCCGAGATTCGTCCAACCCGAGCTCAACACCAGCGCCACCGCCCACCAGCCGGCCCCGTCTTTATTTTGCAGGCGCAGTTCGCGCCAGACGCGCGGCAGCATGAACGCGCCGCACAGCATCGCCAGCAGATAGGTGACCAGCGTCGCCAGCGTGCCGGAGATGCCGGCGTCCTGCAACACGCGGTAGGGATACCAGATCAGCCCCCAAATCAGCGCGCCGGTCAACACGCTGGCAAGCGGTAATACATTTTCTTTTGATGGCACTGGCCAGTCCCTAATTATGCAAAGCGCCCTTATAATGCGCGCTGATTTTCGCTACCTGTTAAATTCTGAATGAATCCCGACCTGAACCGTTTACAACCCTACCCATTCCAGAAACTCGCCGCGCTGTTTCGCGAAGTACAGCCAAACCCGGATTATCGTGCTATCAGCCTGTCCATCGGCGAACCGAAACACGCCACGCCGCAGTTCATCAAGGATGCGCTGACCGCCAACCTAGACGGACTGGCGAATTATCCCACAACCGCAGGCAGTGACGCGCTGCGCAGTGCCATCGCGAAATGGCTGGCCACGCGCTACGGTATTCCGCTGCCGGATGCCAGGACGCAGGTATTGCCGGTGAACGGCAGCCGCGAGGCGCTGTTCGCGTTTGCCCAGGCTGTGGTTGATCGCGGCAAAAGCAATCCTGCCGTGGTTTGCCCCAACCCCTTCTACCAGATTTACGAAGGCGCAGCGTTGCTGGCCGGGGCTACGCCCCATTTTCTCAACACCCTGCCGGAAGACAACTACGCGCTGAACTTCACGCAACTGCCGGAAGAGGTCTGGCAACGCACGCAACTGATCTATGTGTGTTCTCCCGGCAACCCGACCGGGCGCGTGATGCCGCTGGCGGAATGGCAGATGCTGTTCGAGATGTCCGACCGCTATGGTTTCGTGATCGCCTCGGACGAGTGCTATTCGGAAATTTATTTTGATGCGCCGCCGCTCGGCGCGCTGCAAGCTGCCCAACAATTGGGGCGCGGCAACTATGACAACCTGGTGGTGTTCTCCAGCTTGTCGAAACGCTCCAACTTGCCCGGCATGCGCTCAGGCTTTGTCGCGGGCGATGCCAGGGTAATCGAAAAATTTACGCTCTATCGCACCTATCACGGCTCGGCAATGAATCCGGCGATACAAGCCGCCAGCATCGCCGCGTGGAATGATGAAGCGCACGTTGCGGAAAACCGCCGCCTGTATGCAGAGAAATTCGCCAGGGTGCTGGAGATACTCAAACCGGTGTTACCGGTAACCTTGCCGGACGCCGGCTTCTATATGTGGATGCGCACGCCGATTGCCGACACCGTCTTCGCGCAGGCCCTGTATCGCGACTATAATGTGACCGTATTACCGGGCAGCTACCTGGCGCGTACCGCTCGCGGAGTGAACCCCGGCGAAAATTTTGTGCGTCTGGCACTCGTCGCAAACACGGAAGAGACTGTGGAAGCCGCACAGCGCATCAAAGAGCTTGTAGCTGGCGGCTTGTAGCGGGTAGCCAACCCGGTTTCGCAACAAGCTACAAGCTATTTTTCATTTAACAGGAAATCACCATGGATCAATTGCAGAAAACCATCGAACAGGCTTTTGAACGCCGCGCCGAAATCACCCCGCGAAATGCCGATGCGCAGCTCAAGGAAGCGGTGGATAACGTCATCACCCAGCTCGACCAGGGCAAGTTGCGCGTCGCAGAAAAAATTGACGGTCTATGGGTGACCCATCAATGGCTGAAGAAGGCCGTACTGTTGTCGTTCCGCCTGGAAGACAACGCTTTTATCAAGGGCGGCTTCACCAACTACTACGACAAGGTGCCCTCCAAGTTCGCCGACTACAACAGCCACGATTTCCGCGAAGGCGGTTTCCGCGTCGTGCCTCCGGCTGCTGCGCGCAGGGGCGCGTACATCGCCAAAAATGTGGTGCTGATGCCCTCCTACGTGAACATCGGCGCTTATGTGGACGAAGGCACCATGGTGGACACCTGGGCGACGGTCGGCTCCTGCGCACAGATCGGCAAGAATGTGCACCTGAGCGGTGGCGTCGGCATCGGCGGCGTACTGGAACCGGTACAAGCCAACCCTACCATCATCGGCGATAACTGCTTCGTCGGCGCGCGCTCGGAGATTGTGGAAGGCGTGATTCTCGAAGACAACGTGGTAATTTCGATGGGCGTGTTCATCAGCCAGAGCACCAAGATCTACGACCGCGAAACCGGCGAGGTTCACTATGGCCGGGTACCATCCGGCTCGGTAGTCGTCAGCGGCAGCATGCCTTCCAAGGACGGCAGTTACAGTTTGTACTGCGCGGTGATCGTGAAGAAGGTGGATGCCAAGACATTGGGCAAGACAGGCATCAACGAATTGTTAAGAGGCATCTGATTCAGGATCTAGGAGCGAGGATTCAGGATTGAGCGGAGCATAGGTTTTCCCAATCCTCAATCCTCGTTCCTCAATCCTTTCAAAGGAGTTCGCGATGATCATCACACCGTTACTGCAACTGGCAGCAAGCAAGAATGCTTCCGATCTGTTTTTCTCGGTCGGTGCACCGGTCAATATCAAGATTGACGGCATCGCCATGCCAGTCAATGCACAGACCCTGGATGCGGATGTCGTCAAACGCATTGCCTATGAAATTATGGCTCCGAAGCAAATCGCCGAGTTCGAGTCGGAAATGGAAATGAATTTCTCGTTCCATGCCCAGGGCATCGGCAACTTCCGCGCCAACGTTTTCCGCCAGCGCGGCAATATTGCCATCGTGATTCGTTTTATCAAGGCCAAGATCGGAAGCTCCGAAGAACTGAATCTCCCTGACATACTGAAAGGGCTGATCATGGAAAAACGCGGCCTGATCCTGGTGGTCGGCGCAACCGGTTCGGGAAAATCAACCACGCTGGCTGCCATGATCGAGCATCGCAGCCATAACATGAGCGGCCACATCCTGACCATCGAGGAGCCGATCGAATACATTTTCGCGCACGATAAGTCCATCGTTAACCAGCGCGAGATCGGCAGCGACACGCTATCTTATGAAAATGCCTTGTCCAGCGGGATGCGCGAGGCGCCGGATGTGCTGATGATCGGCGAAATCCGTGACCGCGAAACGCTCAAACACGCGCTGATCTTCGCCCAGACCGGGCATTTGTGCCTGGCAACCCTGCACGCCAACAACAGCTATCACGCGCTGAATCGTATCGTGAATTTTTTCCCGTATGAATCACGCCGGGGCGTTCTGGCAGACCTGTCAATGTGCCTGCGCGCGGTGATCTCGCAACGCCTGGTGCGCAATGTGCACGGCAAGCAGGTTCCCGCCGTGGAAATCCTGTTGAACACCACCCTGATTGCCGATCAAATCAAGAACGATGAACTCGACAAGATTCGCGAATCCATTGAAAAAAGTGTTTCCGCCGGCTCACAAACCTTCGAGCAAGCCCTCTATAAACTTTTCAAGAAGGGACAGATCACCAAAGAAGAAGCAATGCGCAACGCCGATTCAGCAAGCAATTTGTCCTCGCTGGTCGACTTTTCGGAACGCACCAATACCAACCTGAAAGTACAGGCGTATGATCCTGATCAGGCTGCCAAAAAAAGTTCATCCCAACAAACCGATTTCAGCGAAATCAAGCTTAACCTGAACGACCCTAAATGAGGTTGTATGGCATCCCCGATTGCACCACGCTAAAAATGCTCACGACTGCCTGGCGCCGCATGGCAAATTTCTGCATATCGCTATCGGCGAAGCTGCCAGCTCTTCAATACTCAACCTGAAGCCTTGATCACTGTTATGTCTGAAACCCTGCAACTTGCCAAAGCCCTGATCGCATGCCGTTCGCTGACTCCCGACGATGCCGGGTGCCAGGACATTCTCATCGAGCGCCTGGAGAAACTCGGCTTCAAAATTGAGCGCATGCGTTTCGGCAACGTGGATAATTTCTGGGCGCGGCGCGGCACGGCCCATCCCGTCGTGGTTTTTGCCGGGCATACCGATGTTGTGCCAAGCGGCCCGCCGGAATCCTGGTTCAGCCCGCCATTCGACCCGGCCATCCGCGATGGCATGCTGTACGGGCGCGGCGCGGCGGACATGAAAACCTCGGTTGCGGCATTCATCACCGCGATCGAAGCATTTCTTGCACAGCATCCAGATCACAACGGCTCGATTGCGCTGCTGGTCACCTCCGACGAAGAAGGTGTGGCGGTGGACGGCACGGCGCGCGTGGTTGAAGCGTTGCAGGCACGCGGCGAGAAAATTGATTTTTGCATCGTCGGCGAACCCACTTCGAACAAACTGGTCGGCGACATGATCAAGAACGGGCGGCGCGGTTCGTTGTCCGGCATTCTCATCGTGAAAGGCATCCAGGGCCACATCGCGTATCCGCACCTGGTAAAGAATCCGATACACATGGCCGCACCGGCGATTGCGGAACTTGCCGCCACCACCTGGGACAACGGCAACGAATATTTTCCACCGACTTCGTGGCAGATTTCCAACATCAACGGCGGCACGGGTGCGGCCAATGTCGTCCCCGGCACGGTTGAAATCTGGTTCAACTTCCGTTTCTCCACCGCCAGCACCGAACAATATCTGAAAGATAAAGTCCATGCGATTCTGGACAAGCATGGTCTGGAATATGTATTGAATTGGGAGCTTTCCGGCAAGCCGTATCTCACCGCCAAAGGCAGCCTGGTTGAGGCCATCAGCCGCGCGATTGAACAGTCTTACGGCATCACACCGGAGCTTTCCACCAGCGGCGGCACGTCGGACGGGCGCTTCATCGCCGGCATCTGCCCGCAAGTCATCGAGTTCGGTCCCTTGAACGCCACTATCCACAAACTCAACGAATGCATCGCCGTGAATGACATCGAACCGCTCAAGCTCACCTATCAGCGCACCCTGGAAAATTTACTATGCAAATGAGCGTCTATTTTTCCGAAGCCGCGCAAGACCTGTACACCGTACGCGACTGCCTGCGTTTTGCGGTGAGCCGCTTCAATCAGGCCGGATTATTTTTCGGGCATGGCAGCAACGATGCTTATGACGAGGCCGCTTACCTGACCCTGCATACCCTGCATCTGCCTCTGGACAGGCTGGAACCGTTTCTCGATGCGCGTCTGACCGATAGCGAACTCACCGAGGTATTGAGCATCATTCAGCGACGCGTCGAACAGCGTATTCCCGCCGCCTATTTGACCCATGAGGCATTCTTGGGTGATTTCAGTTTTTATGTGGATGAACGCGTCATCGTACCCCGCTCCTTCATCGCCGAATTGCTGCGGGAACAACTCAGCCCGTGGGTCGCCGAGCCTGAGGAAATCAGCAGCGTACTGGACCTGTGCACAGGAAGCGGCTGTCTCGCCATCCTTGCCGCAAATGCTTTTCCCAATGCCAGCGTGGACGCGGTGGACTTGTCGCCAGCCGCGCTGTCCGTCGCCGAACACAATGTTGCCGACTACGACCTGCAAGACCGCGTGCACTTGATCGAATCCGATCTGTTCGCCAGGCTGGGCAACCAGCAATACGACATCATCATCAGCAACCCGCCCTATGTCGATGCGGAATCAGTCAACGCGCTGCCGCCGGAATATCTGCACGAACCCAAGCTGGCACTGGGCAGCGGTGATGATGGCCTGGATGCGACACGCGTCATCCTCGAACACGCAGCGCAACACCTCACCGCGAACGGCATCCTGATCGTCGAGATCGGCCATAACCGCGATGCGCTGGAAGCCGCTTACCCGAACCTGCCGTTTACCTGGCTGGATGTCAGCGCGGGTGACCAGTTTGTGTTCATGCTGCACCGAAACGATTTGCTGTAATTTTGAGTCTGCGGAAACTGGATTTACAGGGACTCAAAATGTCAGTTGACCATTACGAGAACTTCCCGGTCGCCTCCATCCTGATGCCCAGGCGGCTGCGCAAGCCGGTTGCGGCGATTTACCATTTTGCGCGCGCGGCGGACGATATTGCCGACGAAGGCGATCTGCCTGACGAAGAACGCCTGAGGCTGCTCGATGAGTTTCGCGCCGAGCTGGCGCACATCGGACGCAAAGAAACACCCCTCACTCCGCTGTTCCTGAATCTCGCCGCAGAAGTTCATCAACACGCGCTGCCGATGCAGCCGCTTCATGATTTGCTCGATGCCTTCTCGCAGGACGTGGTGAAAAAACGCTACAGCGACTTTGCCGACCTGCTCGACTACTGCCGCCGTTCCGCCAATCCGGTCGGCAATTTGCTGCTGCATCTTTACGGGGAAGCCACACCGCAGAACCTCGCCTATTCGGATGCCATCTGCACCAGTTTGCAGCTGATCAATTTCTGGCAGGATGTCGCCAGGGATTACGCCATCGGGCGCATCTATTTGCCGCTGGATGAAATGAGGCAATACGGTGTGAGCGAAAACCAGATCGCGCAGGGCATCAGCGACGACGCGTGGCGCAAGCTGATGCAATTCCAGGTGAACCGCGGCCGCGCGATGATGCTCTCGGGCGCGCCGCTCGGCAGCATCCTGACCGGACGCATCGGCCTTGAGATGCGCATGATCATCGCGGGCGGTTTGCGCATCCTCGACAAGCTGGAAAACGCGCGTTACGACATGTTCCGCCACCGCCCGGTGTTGCGCCCGTTCGACTGGGTTATCATGCTGGCCAAAAGTAAACCGTTCCATTTCTGATATGACCCCGGATCAATACTGCCAAGACAAAACCGCAAAAAGCGGCTCCAGCTTCTACTACAGCTTCCTGTTTCTGCCGCCGGACAAGCGCCACGCCATCACCGCGCTGTATGCCTTCTGCCGCGAAGTGGACGACGTGGTGGACGAATGCACGGATGACAACGTGGCGCGCACCACGCTCAACTGGTGGCGCGGACAGGTGGCGGAAATCTATCGCGGCAAACCGCAACACCCGGTCGCGCTGGCATTGGTGCCGGTGGTCAAAAAATTCAACCTGGCGCAGGAACATCTGCTGGAAATCATCGACGGCATGGAGATGGATCTCGACCATACGCGCTACCCCGATTTCAAGTCGCTGCAACTGTATTGCTATCGCGTCGCCTCGGTGGTCGGGCTGCTGTCGGCGGAAATCTTTGGCTACAGCGACCGCCAGACACTGAAATATGCCCACGACCTCGGCATCGCTTTCCAACTCACCAACATCGTCCGCGATGTCGGCGAAGACGCGCGGCGCAACCGCATCTACCTGCCGCAGGAAGAGCTGGCGCAATTCGGCGTGTCCGAGGCGGATATCCTTAACGCCAAAGAAACCGATGGCTTCCAGAGGCTGATGGCATTCCAGGTCGAACGTGCGCAGCGCTACTACCGGCAGGCGCTGGAACAGCTCCCCGCTGCGGATCGCAAATCGCAACGCACCGGTTTGATCATGGCCGCAATCTATCGCGCCACGCTGGATGAGGTCGTTGCCAGCGGCTGCCATGTGCTGAAAGAGCGCGTCTCGCTTGGTACCGGATACAAATTGTGGCTGGCTTTCAAGGCGTGGCTGAAGAATTGAGTGGACTGCCCTCTCCCCAACCTTCTCCCGCAAGCGGGCGAGGGAGCAATCGTGGAAAGCAATCTTTAAACCCAGCGATCATCGGCGGCGGCTACGCCGGCATGGCCGCCGCATTATCACTGTCGGCGCGCGGCATTCCCGTCACGGTGTTCGAAAGCGCCCAGCAACTCGGCGGGCGGGCGCGCGGCGTGTTGCATCAAGGCACGCAACTCGACAACGGCCAGCATCTGCTGCTCGGCTGCTACCGGGAGACCTTGCGCCTGATCAGACTGGCAGGTGGAAATGTCGAGCAAGACTTTCTGCGCCTGCCGCTGCAACTCGACCTACACGGCCAGTTTTCGCTCAAGGCCCCGCGCCTCCCCGCCCCGCTCCACCTGCTGGTCGCGCTGCTCAAGGCACAGGGCCTCACCTGGAACGAGCGCATGAAGGCAGCGCGCTTCATGCTCGAACTGCGCCACGCAAATTTTCGCTTGAACAAACTCCCTCTCCCGCAGGCGGGAGAGGGCTGGGGTGAGGGGTCTTCCGACATGACTGTCTCTGCACTACTCGCCCAACATGGACAAGATGCCGACCTGACCTTCAAGCTGTGGGAACCGCTGTGCATCGCCGCGCTGAACACGCCCATCCAAAAGGCTTCCGCGCAAGTATTACTCAACGTGCTGCGCGATGCGCTGAACCAATCGCGCACCGACAGTGACATGCTGCTGCCGCGTATCGACTTCACCGCACTGTTTCCGCAACGCGCAGCGGCTTATGTCGAACAGCACGGTGGCAAGGTGTACACCTCGTGCGGCGTGGAGGCCATCGTTCCAAAAAACGGTGAAATCGAACTCGTTACTGCTCAGGGTGTTCACACATTCAGCCACGTCATCTGCGCCGCGCCGCCCACCGTCGCCGCGAAACTACTGCGCCCCATCGCAGCACTTGCAGAAACCGTCACACAGATTGACGCTCTGGAACACCAGCCTATCTACACCGTGTACCTGAAATATCCGCCAACGGTGCGCCTGCCGCACCCGATGCTCGGCCTGCACCAACGCTACAGCCAGTGGCTGTTCGACAAAGGGAAAATAGCCAGGCAGCACGGCCTGCTCGCCGCCGTCATCAGCGCAGAAGGCATACACCAGGAACTGAGCCAGGATGAACTGGCGCAAAAAGTGATCGCGGAACTGCGCGAAGAATTCGGCATCGTCGAGCAGCCGAAATGGTTCAAGGTCATCGCCGAAAAGCGTGCCACGTTCTGCTGCTCGCCCAACCTGCAACGCCCATCGCAACAAACCGCCCTGCCCCGCCTGCTGCTGGCAGGCGACTTCACGGCGGGCGATTATCCGGCCACGCTGGAGGGAGCGGTGATGAGCGGAGTTAAATGCGCTGATCTGATAAGTACGTAATGCGTAGGGCGGGTCACACCCGCCATCACCCACAATATTGCAATG
>MGWZ01000001.1:17121-21437 GCA_001801175.1 Gallionellales bacterium RIFCSPLOWO2_02_FULL_57_47
CCTACGTGATAAATCAATCTCGCCCAGCTGAATCACTTCTCCCAGAAAGAAGGCTCCCTGGCAAACCGCTGAATAGCCTTGCGCAACGCGGTAAATTGATGGGTCAGGTCATGGGCGATCCAGCCTTTGGCTAACACAACCGCATCCTGATGTGCGGACAAATCCTGACTCGCCGCCAATTCATCCAGCAAGCGATGCGTCACCGCAATATCGTTGATTTGCCCGAGCACATCCTGCACCTCGCTTAACGCGGCAAGAAATGATTTTGCCTTCTGCTTGTCGTACAGGCCGGCAAAGAATTCCGCGCTGTACCTCAGTTTCTTGGCGAGAATGCGCAAGGCATGCAGGCGTTCAGCTTCGAGGGAATCCAGGTGCTGTCCGGATTGGGCGAAGCGCCTGGCCAGTTTCTGCAGGCGGCGCGTTGCGAAATCGTGCGCCCCGGATTCAAATTGATGGGGCGCGATTTGCGGTTGCTGCCAGTACGCGCCGTTCATCCAGATAGCGAAGCGCAGGATCAGGCGCTGCAATTCGTGTGCCCGTGCTTCGCTGCGCAGTGCAACATAATAAGCATCGCGCTGGTGCTTGCTGCTTGCCAGCAGAGCCTGCAATCCGGTATGTCCGGCCATCCGCGCGCACATCGGTTGCACCGTCTGGGCGATGAATACATCCCATTCACGGGCGCGCCCCAGGGCGACACACAATGCGGCAACCTTGTTGCTCAATGCGGCAAGCTGCTCATCGGCACGATTTTTTTCAACCATGCGCAGCACCACCCTCAACCTGCGCAAAGCGACGCGCATCTGGTGCAGATATTCGGCATCGTCGCTAGCCATCGCCCCGCGCAGGTTGCTCTGCAAATGCAGCAGGCATGACCAGATCAGCGTTTGCAGCACATCCGCCAGCGTGTCGGTCCTGCCAAAGATCGGTACAGAGCCTTTGACCGGTTTGTCGGCGTATCCGGACAACAGGCGGTAGCCCTGCTCCGCCTTGCTGACCACCTCCAGCTCGAACGGCACGATGTCCAGAATCGCCAATGCCAGCTCGAATAATTGCTGCGGCTGGCCGGATTTTAATTCCAGCTCCAGTTCGCAGACTGGCGTGCTGTGCTGCTCGGTGCTCACCGACCCTTGATCCATGCATAGCTCGATTTGCGCGCCCTGCCACTGCAACATGCGGCTGGAACGGGAAAAATCGGTGACAAAAACCGGCTGCAATTTTTTGCGCAGCGCCTTCGGCAAATGCTCATCCCATTCCGCCGTTTGCAGCGAGGAAAATTCCAGCGCCATTCCTTTCACCGGCACTTCCCACTCGTTGCGCAGGTGCATCCCGGCCTTGATCGAACCGCCGCCCTTCAGGGTTTGCAGCCATTGCCGCCCGGTGCGGCGCAGCCGCAGCGCCATTCCGGATTTGTGCAATTCGAGCTTCGGCGTGTCGTAATAGATGTTGTAAAGGCGGCGCGTGGCCGGGCGCGTGACTTGAAGCGTCCTGAGCAGCGCGTGCCGCTTCAATTTGGCAAGCTGTTCGGGGGCGATGCGCAATTTAAGTTCAGTCTCGGTAGCCATGGTGTCCAGCTTATTCCATTTCCCGATCAATAGTGAAATATTGTAGGGTGCATTCCATGCACCATTGGCATTGGTGCATGGAATGCACCCTACATGGCTGAAAACAAACCCGAAGAACGGGTGCTACGCTCCTGCCGCCACCAATCATCCATCCAGCACGCACCCAACCTGTATTAATCTCCCAGGTCGCGCTTCTTCTGCTCGAATTCCTCGCGCTCGATCTCGCCGCGCGCGTAGCGCTCTTTCAGTATGTCGAGCGCGGACTTTTCCCGCTCACGTTTCCCGCAAGCGCCGGAACCCCAGGAGCCTTTCACCAGCATCACGATACCGACGATCAGCAATCCCCAGAACAGCAGCATGCCAATACCCATGCCGTACCCCCATCCGTAATCACCCATATGTCCCCACATTTCGTTCTCCTTTCAAAGCAACATTGATAAAGCGCGATTAACGGGCATGGCAAATATGCCGCCCTTGATAATAAAACCCGCCATGCCTGTTTCCCCCCATCCCAACCTTCCCCCGCAAGCGAGGGAAAGAGCAAACGAATCGCTGCGCGAATTTCACATTAAAGCTGTACGCGGCGCAGCCGTAGCGCATTCGTAATCACCGACACCGAACTGAAGCTCATCGCGGCAGCAGCAATAATCGGCGAAAGCAATAAACCAAAAAATGGAATTAGTGGCAACACTTTTTGTTTGCAGTATCAGGGTTGTTAGAGATGGTGCCGTCTTGTCAAAGAGGATAGTGAAACCCATCTCTTTTCTCAACTTCAAGGCTGTTAATCTCGATTTCTTCCAGGTTATTGATGAACGCCAATTTGAGTCGATCCATCCAGCCCTCTCCGAGCTCGGCTCCTATCAATGCCAACTTGTCTGCAATCTGCTCAGCAGTCACTTTTATGAGGTCATACTGGATTTCGATTTTGTCCTCCTCAATACTAACCTCATGTATTCCCATCATCTCGAGTAATGCACGTTTTACTTGTTCGGCCTGCCCCGCATCAAGTGGTGCCGATAGAAAGAGGCGGCGACGCTTAATGACTTCTTTTCCCTCCTGCGCAGGTGCAGGGCGCCCGGGAAACCCAACGTATAAATGCGGGCTCGCCAGAAATCGTTCCTTGCACTGCGCCGAACAAAATGCGTAATGGCCGCCTGCGTATTCTGTGGCAAATGATGTCTCAAGGACTTCCATGTGACAAACCGGGTCTTTGACTATTTCATTCATGATGACTCTCCTTTAACGTAATCCGAAACGCCGTATTAAACTCCATCCCACCAATCAAGAACTACGATGCCAGGCGAAATGTTCATACACCCCTGTCCAGTATGTACCGACACCAAAGCCAAACAAGATTTCTTCAATGGGGAAAGCGCCAAGCATCACTCCACTTAATTCCGGAAGGTTCCACACTCGTGCGATGTAGCCGGGAGCCATTATTTCCAGTGCGCCCAGAAAGAGCACATAAAAACCGGTGAACATCATGCCGCCGATAACAGTTTTTCTGGCCAGATCGGGGCGGCACAGCACACCGGCTAACCCGCCGGCAAACAGCGCGACTATCGACGGGTAAATTATGTTCCAAGGCAGAAAGTACAGCGCAACAAACACTAAATAGGGCGTAGCTAATGCCAAGCGGTGAAGCCGATGGCGACGGCTGTTGTGCTCGAGGTTATCCATCGGCATCAG
The DNA here is from genome assembly GCA_001801175.1 of Gallionellales bacterium RIFCSPLOWO2_02_FULL_57_47. Classification (GTDB taxonomy): domain Bacteria; phylum Pseudomonadota; class Gammaproteobacteria; order Burkholderiales; family Gallionellaceae; genus Gallionella. The sequence continues at coordinate 20,373 of MGWZ01000001.1, forward strand.
GTGTTTTCCGGTCAATGCGTTGTAAAGCACCGCGCCAATTCCCCCGACTCCGAAACCATAAATCAGGCTTTCTATGTCAAAACCGGTGCGTTGAGCCAAGTCGAACAGGCTGGGCGGGTTCCAATACTCCGGCACAAAAAGCGGCTCGGTCAAACCTAACAATGCGGTCAGTGAACTGCTCCACAACATCGCGCGTCGCCGCTCCGGAAAAGCTGCATACAACACCCCCCAAGGAACGAGAAACGCGAGCGACCAAAACAACCAGACGTATTTATCACCACCGGGTATCATTTCGTACCTCCTCTTTGAGATACTGAATCAAGCCATCGTGGAATGAATCGTGGAGTGCGTACCGCATACTCGCGCCACTGCTCACCAAAGCGGAGCTCGGCATCCCGCTCCTCGGAACGCGCCAGCCGCGCATAAATCCAGACCAGAATCGGGAACATCAGCAATGTGATGATCGTCGGCCATTGCAGCAGGAAGCCGAACATCACCAGCACAAAGGCCACGTATTGCGGATGGCGGATGCGCGCATATGGCCCGGTGGTCGCCAGCTCGTTTCGCTGCACCGCTTGGTAAAGCACAGGCCATGAAGAAGCCAACAGCCAGAAGCCACCAACGATGAAGATCATGCTGAACATATGAAATGGCCCGAAATGGGGGTTTGCGCGCCAGCCGAACATCATCTCCAATAAATGTCCGGCATCATGCGACAGCCAATTCACGCCTGGGAATGTTTCTGTCAGCCAGCCGGAGAGAAAGTAAATCGTCAGCGGGAAGCCATACATCTCGGTGAACAACGCCACGATAAAAGCCGAGTAAAGGCCGAACATGCGCCAGTCGCGGCTTGAGCGCGGCTTGAAAAAACTGAAGGCGAACAGGATAAAGAATAACGAGCTGATAATCACCAGTGACCACAGGCCATAAGCGGGAGCATCCGCATTCATTTTGACTCCCCTTTCGATGGCTCATGATTATGTGTGTGCTGGTCATGGTTGCCATGTCCATGGTGCATGAACAGATGCATCAGCGGGCAGGCGAGCAGCAACAGAAACGGCAACG
>MGWZ01000002.1 GCA_001801175.1 Gallionellales bacterium RIFCSPLOWO2_02_FULL_57_47
GGACTGCACCACCAGATAGCCGAGCGATGTACCGCCCAAGGCCTGGTTCATTGCCGTGTCGGCTATGCGGATTTCGCTCGACTGCTTGAACCAGGCTACCAGATTGTTGTTGACGTGAATCTTCGTGGTGCCGACGATGGCCACCGCCACCAGTACCATGCCCACCAGCGCGGTGGCCAGCGGGCGTATCGCGCCCACTTCGGCAATGCGGCGCAGGAAGCTCGCGGTACGATCCAGTTTTATGTTTTCGTGCTCGACGGCGCGGGCGATTTTTTCTTCCTTGACGAAGGTGAGGATGGCCGGAATCAGGCTGAAGGAGAACAGCCGCAACACCACCGTACCGAAGGCGATCAGCCCGCCGAATACCTGCACCGGCACGATGTTCATGAACAGCAGCACGGCGAAGCCGGCCGCCGTGGCGAGCGCCGTGAAGCGCACCGGGCGGCTCACCGTCGCCATGGTCTCGCGAATCGCCGCGAGCTTGTCATGCTTCTCGCGGTAGCGGAAATAGAACTCGTTGAAGATGTGGATGCTGTCGGTGGCAATCGCCATCAGAAAGACCGGCGCCATCGAGCTCATGATATGCACCGGATAGCCGGCGCCGATCAGCGCCCCCATGCTCCAGATGATCGCCGCCATGGAGACGCCCATCATGGCGAAGGAGAGCGCAAGGTTGCGGAACATAAGCTGAATCGCGGCGAACATGATCATGCCGGCGATGGGCGCAAAGATAGCCATCAGCTTGAACATCTCGGCGCCGAAGGTATCGCGCGCCACCGGGTCGCCTGCGACGTAGTAGCGCTCCGGCCCTTTTTCCCTGGACACAATCTCGCGGATATTGGCGGCGATGACGGCACCATTGGAGCCCTTCTCCAGCGGCACATAGATGGCCGTGGTCTTGCCGTCCTTCGAGATCACGCGATCAACCAGCAGCGGGTTGCCGAACAGCGCTGAGCGTAGCGCTTCCACTTCCGCATCTGTCTGTGGCGCGCCCGGCATGAGCGGCCCGACTTTCAATGTGCCGGCCTCCGCCGTGACATTGGTGATGGTGGTGAAGCTGTTTACATCGCGGCTCGCCACGCCTTCCAGCTTGATGATTGCGTCGGTAACGCGGGCGATGCGAGTCAGCGTTTCCCGGTTGAGCACGCCCGCATTGTTTTCCACGCCGACGACAATGGTGTCCTCGTAGAGAGCGAAGGTCTTGTCTACCTCATCGTTCCAGACACGCACGTCTGAGTTTTCCGGCAGCATGTGCTTCGGGTTGGTGTCCGTGGCGATGCGCGGAAACTGGGTGAGAAACAGCAGCGTGAGTGCTACTGTCGCCCAGATAACCAGCTTCGGACGACGGATGGAAAATTCGACGAGCGAGAATTTGAACATGATGACTCCTGAAATTCGTTGTTATCGACGCGCTACGTTGCCGCGTAGGGTGCATTCCATGCACCAATGCCCGGTGAATCAACATGGTGCATGGAATGCACATCCCGCGACACGTTACTGGCGAAGCCAGCCGTTTGCGGGAGCGGGTGTGAGGTGGCCATTCCCGCCCCGGATGCTTCGCAACGCCGTGTCATGGCCACCACCCTACGAAACTAAAAAACGATAACTTTATCGGCCCACTGCGTCCATTCGGTGAGTTGATCCATGGTGCTGCGCGACGCGCCTTCGATCATGTCCGCATCTGCGATGCCGCGCGCATCGAGGCAAGTGCCGCACACGCCGACTTTGCCGCCGTTGCGTGCCACCATGCCCAGCATGTCGCCGATGTTGTAATAGCCCTGCGGCACCTTCTGCCCGTTTTTGGCGCACGCGGCCGCGTCACCCATAAGGAACATATTGACCTCCGCATTGCCTGTCTTGAGCAGCCAGCGCGCAAGCCGCAATCCGTTGTAGCTGCGCTCCGTGCCATAAGGTGGATCGTTCAGAATCATCAGGTATTTCATAATTTCCTCCCTTGGTTATCACAATCCAACGATTGTTAGATTGATTAAAGCAATAACTGCACGCGATGTCAATAAAATCATTAAAAATTGTTTATTGATATAATCAGTAATCGAGATAATTAGAGGATTGTCATGGTGAAAGACGCACGCAAGATCAAAGACCTGCTTTATGAACAGGTAGCCCGGATCGGCAAGGTATTCTCAAGCCCCAAGCGGCTGGAGTTGATCGAGTTGCTTTGCCAGGGTGAAATGACAGTGGAAACGCTTGCGCGTGAGGCTTCTATCAGCATGAAGCTGGCCAGCGCCCATCTGCGCGAGTTGCGGGGAGCGCATCTGGTTGAAACCGAGCGGCGGGGCAAAAACATTTTCTATCGCCTGGTCGACAAGGAGGTTGCCGATTTATGGGTGCGTACCCACACTCTAGCCGAAAACCGACTGATTGAACTGCAAATGGAGTTGCAGAAAATCGCTGCGCAACCGAACGATCTGGTGCCCAATGATCGTGAAACGCTGATGAAGATGGCGCGCCGTGGGGAAGTGGTCGTGCTGGATGTACGCCCAACGGAGGAGTACCTGGAGACACATCTTCCATTCGCTCGCTCCATTCCAATCGACGAGCTGCGCCAACGGCTTGCGGAACTACCAAAGGACAGGCCAATTGTTGCCTACTGCCGCGGCCCTTATTGCCTGATGGCGATAGATGCAGTAGAGCTGTTGCGCAAGGAGGGTTTCAAGTCTGCACATTTGCGGGATGGCGTCGCGGAATGGGAAGTAGCAAGAATTCGATAGGTATGGTCACCTCGCCAGCTGCGGGTTATTTTCCAACCCCGAAGGTCTGTTCTTCCGGTTAATCGGTAAAATGAATTTTTTGGCTCGACTATGGCCTCATCGCCATACAATTATTTCAGGGGAAAGCAAAGATGGCAAAATTCGACTACGACTTGTTAGTACTCGGTGGCGGCGCGGCCGGGTTGGTTTCTTCCAAAGTGGCGCTAGGGTTCGGCAAAAGCGTCGCCGTGATTGAAAAAGGGAAGCTGGGCGGGGAATGCACCAACTTCGGCTGCATACCGAGCAAGGCCCTCATCAGAACGGCCAAAGCAGCCCACGAATTGAAACAGCTTGACACGCTGGGCCTCACGACCGAAGCCCCCATCGCCATCAACACCGGCGGCGTAATGCGGCACGTCCGTTCCATCGTTGAAAAGGTCTACAACACCCACCTCCCCGCAAGCTTCAAGGCGCTGGGAATCGACCTGTCTTTCGGCGACCCGCAGTTTACCGATAACCGCACGGTCGTGATGGACGGCAAAGTGATCACCGCGAACAAGATCATCATTGCCACTGGTTCCAGCCCGCTCATCCCCGCCATCGAAGGGATAGACAAAACACCCTATCTCACCAACAGCACGGTGTTCTCCCTCGACACGTTACCGCGCTCGCTGGTGGTGCTCGGCGGCGGTCCGATCGGGATAGAACTGGCATCGGCCTTCAACCGGCTGGGCGTTGAGACCACGGTGGTGGAAATGTTTGACCGGATACTTTTCCGGGAAGACCGGGAGCTTGCGGACATGCTTGCCGGCAAAATGCGGGGCGAAGGGCTGAACATCGTAACGTCGGCCAAAGCGGTAAAGCTGTCGGGCGATGCGTCGCGGATAATCCTTACTGTGGAAACACAGGACGGCCAGCGCAAAGACATCACCGCGCAAAGCATCTTTATCGCCTTGGGGCGAAAACCGAACATCGACGGTCTCGATCTCGAAAAAGCGGGAGTGCGCTGCAACAAAAACGGCATCGAGGTGGACGAATGGCTGCGGACCTCAGCGGACAACATTTACGCCTGCGGCGACGTTGCCGGGCCGTACCGTTTCAGCCACATGGCTGAATACCAGGCGATTCTCGCCTGTTCCAACGCGTTTTTGCCGATAAAGCGACGGGCCGATTACAGCGATTTGATCTGGTGCACCTTCACCGATCCGGAACTGGCGCACGCGGGCCTCACGGAAGAGGAGGCGCGGACCGCACACGGTGATGCGATCAAGGTACTTCGCTTCGATTACAGCAAAATCGACAGGGCGCGGACGGACATCGAAGAATTCGGCATGAGCAAGATCATCCTGGACAAAAAGGGGAAAATCATCGGCGCCCACATACTCGGCATGCATGCCTCCGAGGTGCTGCACGAAATACAATTGGCAAAGCATTTCAACATCCCCTTTGAGCGGATATGGCAGGCGATCCACCTGTATCCCAGCTACTCCGATGTGATACGGCAGCCCTCGAAGTACCACTACGCCGCAAAAATGGGGAACAACCCGATTATCAAATTGCTGAAAAAAGTCATCCGATAAACCGGAAGCCGGGTGAGGGGCTGGTCAAAACTGATCGTCGAATTTTTGCTCTCGAACTTCCCCGTGCGCCAGTTTGTCTCATACGATACGCAACGATAGCCTCATCACCATACAATTATTTCAGGGGAATGCCATGCATGAAATCGTCAAGGATTATTACGGAAAGCAGCTCCAGACTTCAGGCGACCTGAAGACCTCAGCCTGTTGCGACGCTACCCAAGTGCCGGAGTGGCTGAAACCGCTACTTGCCCGTATTCATCCCGAAGTGTCGTCCCGCTATTACGGTTGCGGTCTGGTTTGCCCGCCGCTATTGGAGGGTTGCCGGATTCTGGACTTGGGCAGCGGTTCCGGACGGGATGTCTATGCGCTGGCGCAACTGGTGGGCACGCGTGGTCAGGTAGTCGGTGTGGATATGACGGAAGAACAGCTTGTGGTCGCAGAAAGTCATCGTTCCTATCACGCTGAGGCATTTGGTTTTGACAACGTCATGTTCAAGCAGGGCTACATCGAGAAACTCGATGAACTCGGGCTGGAGTCAAACAGCTTCGACGTCATCGTGTCGAATTGCGTGATCAATCTCTCTCCCGACAAAGATGCAGTGCTGCGCGAGGTGCATCGCTTGCTCAAGCCGGGTGGCGAATTCTATTTTGCGGACGTCTATGCCGACCGCAGAGTGCCTGATGCGGTACGCAACGATCCCGTGCTGTACGGCGAATGCCTGGGTGGCGCGCTGTACTGGAACGATTTTTTGCGGCTGGCGCACCGTCATGGCTTTGCCGATCCGCGTCTGGTCGAAAGCCGCCCGCTGGACATAACCGATCCGAAGCTTACGCAACGCGTGGGTAATTTGCGTTTTTACTCGGCCACCTATCGGCTGTTCAAACTGGTTGGGCTGGAATCCGCTTGCGAGGATTACGGGCAGGCAGTGATCTATCGCGGCACGATACCCGATCATGCGCATCGCTTTGTTCTCGACGGGCATCACGATATTGAAACCGGACGTATCTTTCCGGTATGCGGCAATACCTGGCGCATGCTGCATGATACGCGCTTCCAGCAGCACTTCGAGTTCATCGGCGACTTCAGCCAGCACTACGGAATTTTTCCCGGTTGCGGCAGCGACATACCGTTTGTACAGGATAAAAGCGCCGCTACTTCCGGCTGCTGCTGAATATAACAAGGGTCTTATTCTGTGAAGCACCAAATGAAATGAAGCAGCTGCTGGCTGAATGTTTCGGCACGTTCTGCCTCGTCTTCGCCGGTACGGGTGCCATCGTCATCAACGATGTTTCCGGCGGTTCCATTACTCACGTTGGTATTGCGCTTACCTTCGGCCTCGTGGTTCTGTCCATGATCTATGCTGTCGGCGACATCTCCGGCGCGCACCTGAACCCGGCTGTCACTATTGGTTTCTTCGCTGCTCGCCGATTCAGCGGGCGGCTCGTTCTGCCCTACGTCATCAGTCAGAGCTTCGGCGCGCTCGCGGCCAGTTTGCTTTTGCGGGGGCTTTTCCCGTCCCATGCCTCGCTGGGGGCAACGCTGCCCGCCGGGTCTGATGCACAGTCATTCGTTCTTGAGCTGGTGCTTACGGCCATCCTCATGTTTGTCATCTTGAGGGTGTCCAGCGGAGCACGAGAGCGCGGTATCACTGCAGGGATTGTGGTCGGTTCGGTCATCGCGCTGGAGGCGCTTTTTGCCGGTCCCATTTGCGGCGCTTCCATGAATCCTGCCAGATCATTTGCGCCCGCTTTGGTTTCAGGCCAGTTTGCCAGCCTCTGGCTTTACCTTGCGGCGCCGACTTTAGGCTCTCTGGTGGGTGTGGGTCTATGCCGCTGCATGAGGGAAGAGGGCTGTTGTGCATCCACGAAGGAAGCTGGTTAACAAAATCAATCAAGTGTAACGAATCCGCTTAAGGGATCGCGCCCGAGCGCATCAAAAACAATGGAGCATCAATGAGTTTTGATTACCTGCGGATATTGACGGTTATCCATTTTGCTTCCCTTGGAGGGCTGCTTTTCTACGGGTTGCACCGGTTGTGGCTGATTGGATGCTGGTACATGGAGTGCCGCAAAAAACGTTCCGACGATCCACCTGGCTACCTGGTGGATTTTCCGGCGGTGACCATCCAGCTACCCTTTTACAACGAGCGTTTCGTCGCCGCGCGGCTTATCGAATTCGCCGCCCGTCTTGAGTGGCCGAAGGATAAACTGGAGATTCAGGTTCTGGACGATTCGACCGACGATACCGTGGGTATCGTTGATGAAACTGTGAACCGGCTGGCCATTGAAGGGGTAAATATCAGGGTACTCAGGCGCGGGCACAGGGAAGGGTATAAGGCGGGGGCGCTGCAAGAGGGAATGGCGCTTGCGACGGGCGAATTCATTGCGATTTTCGATGCGGACTTTCTCCCGCAACCCGATTTTCTGGTTCGGACAGTTCCTTGTTTTTTCGACCAGAAAGTCGGCATGGTGCAGGCGAGATGGACTTTTCTTAACGCCGAGGCATCGTGGCTCACAAGTGTCCAGTCACTTCTGCTCAGCCCGCATTTCGGAATCGAACACCGGGTGCGGTGCGGACGCAACCTTTTTTTTAACTTCAACGGAACAGCCGGTATCTGGCGGCGGAGCGCGATAGAATCTGCCGGCGGTTGGAAAGCGGATACGGTGACCGAAGACCTGGACTTAAGCTATCGCGCCCAGTTGTTCGGGTGGAAGTTTATCTATCGGGATGATATCGCGGTTCCCTCCGAACTCCCCATCACCCTTGCGGCATTCCGGAGCCAGCAGCAGCGGTGGGCCAAAGGCTCCATACAGACGGCGCGAAAGATACTGCCGCGCCTGCTTGCCTCCCCGTTGCCGTTTTCGGTGAAGGCCGAGGCGGTGGCACATCTTCTGGCAAATCTCGGCTGGCTGCTCGGCACGCTCACAACCCTTACGCTGTATGCCGCCATCACATGGCGCGTGGGCATCGGTCCGTATCAACTGCTGAAGGTGGATATGCCGTTGCTTGCCGGAACAAGTTTTGCCATTTTGATGTACTTCTTCGCGTACACAGTGGTCAGCGGGTCAGTCCGCTCGCTGCGGTGGGTGCTTCTCCTGCCGGTTTTTGGCATCGGGATGTCTCCCAGCATTTCTCTTTCCGTCATCAAGGGGGCTTTGAGCAACGGCGGCTATTTTGAGCGGACGCCGAAATTCGGGTTGCAGGGAAGTCAGCCCCCGCCTCTGTTGGCATTTCTCTATCGCCAGAGGGCAATCCCATACCTTGCGATGAACACCCTGTTCTTGTGCTACAGTTTTCTGCCTGTCATCTTCTCGTGGCAAAGGGGAATTTGGTCGGCGATTCCCTTTTTGATGATCTTTCCCGCCGGATTCTTGCTGGTGATCCTGAAAGACCTTGCAGATATGGTGCAGATCCGCCGGAGTTAGCACATCAGCGTCTGACTATTTGGAGGACAGCTTCCGCCATGCCTCCATGCCACCTTCGTAATTGCGCGCATCGGGCAGCCCCGCGAGTTGGTGCACCATCCATGCGTACCCGGAACGGACTCCTCCCCGGCAGTAATAGACAATCGGTTTGCCGGTATCGACGTCATGGTCTTTCAGCAGTTGTCTGAAAGCCGCGGCATCCAGCGGACGGCGGTCGGCGCCGGTGTAAAATTTTGTCCACTCGATATGGATCGCACCCGGTATCTTCCCAAGCAGCCATTCCATCGTCGAGCGGGTATCGATTAATACCATCGGGGATTTTCGCTGCTCGATCTCGGCGGTGGAAATATCCCAGCGGGGCGCGAGCTTGAAATTGTAGGCGGCTTTTTCCCTGTGTTTCGGCGCATCGGGCGTTACCGTAAGGCCGCCATTCCGCCATGCCTGAATGCCGCCATTCAATATGCGGACGGAGCCCGCATGTCCCAACCACGCGAGCGTCCAGGCGGCCCATCCTTCGCCGCCCCAGCTTTTATCGGCGTCGCCGTAAATGACAATAGAGGTTTTTTCATCAATCCCCATTGCACCCAGCGCCAAAGCCATTTCCTGCGGGGGTAACACCCTGAACGGTACTCCTTGCTCGTCGGTTCTGGTAAAGTTCTCCCATGAAAATGATAACGCGCCGGGTATGTGACCGGCTTGCCAATCAGACCTGGGCCGGGCATCAAGGATCACATGTTTTGGAAAGTCACCGTTCAGCACGGAAGGTTCGATCAAGCTCATATCGCCAGCCATTGCGCTCCCCCGCGATAACAGAATTCCGGTCATGACAAACAGTAACGCCAGCGAGAGCTTCAATCTGAATATTTCAAAAAGTTTTCTTGCCTGGGGCATCCTGCTTATCATCGCATCTTCCTATTGTATTCTGGCTTTTCAGGCCGATCTTCGTTTATCCATTGCCACGCTCACGGGGGCGTCCGCCCTCATCATGGTGTTACTCGCCATCGCCGTGTATCTGGGGGAAACAAGGGATATCGGCTGGTCACCGCGCGCAATTATAATTGTGGCCGCTGCATTCCGGCTGATGTTTCTGTTTCGATCGCCTGAACTCTCCGATGACATCTACCGGTACCTCTGGGACGGATTGACGATTTTGCACGGCAATAACCCTTATGCCTTCGCCCCATCGGATGCAAAACCGCTTGCCGCCGACCTGCTCAGCCATGTCAACCACCCGCATCTGATTACCATTTACCCCCCTGCGGCACAAATCATTTTTGCGATTGGCGCATTTTTGGGCGGTATTTTGGGAATAAAAGCTGTGCTTGTCGCGGCGGATATCGCCGTTTGCGCCATCATATTGCGCATCCTTTCACGGATGAAAATGCCGCCATCGCGGGCTGTGCTCTATGCCTGGCATCCCCTGCCAATCCTGGAAATCGCTGGCTCGGGGCACATCGATGGCGCGGGGATTCTTTTTTTGATGCTGGCGTTCATGCTGTTGATTCCCCGGAAAAACGATCCGGTTTTTTCATCCTCCAACAACGGTCCAGCGTCTGCGGTGGCGGGCGTCGCATTTTCGCTTGCTGTGCTCGTTAAACTTTTCCCGCTGGTCTTTTTCCCGGCGTTTCTTTTCCTGGCCGGCAGGAAGGGCAGGGGGCCGTTCATTCTTGGGACCGTTATCGGTGCCGCTGCGCTGTCAATTCCCTTCCTTCCCGGCCTTTACAACATGTTCACCACTCTGGAGATCTACGTGCGCAATTGGGAATTCGCGGGATTTGCATTTCAGTCGCTTCATGAAATGTTCCCATCCGATTCCACGGCCAGGCAGATAATTACGGTTACATTTCTTCTCATAGCGGCTACTTTGTATGCGTCGCTGTTCCGCAAACGTGAAAACCCGGCGGCAGACGTTTATACCCCATCCCTTTTTCCGGCGGCTTTCAAGACCGCTTATTGCATTACACTGGCTTTCCTTTTGCTGACGCCTACACTACACCCGTGGTACGCGCTCTATCTGGCCTTCCTGCTTCCGTTCGTTCCCGGGATCGCCGGGCAGGTGATGACATGGGCCGTGCTGCTCTCATACCGCGTGCTGATTAACTTCACGCTGCTTGGGACGTGGGAGGAAAAAGACGCCATCCCCGCCATGATCTGGGCGGCTACCGTGGGTACGCTGGTTCTAAGCTGGCTTGCCCGAAGGTGGTCGATATATTTTTACCAGCATGGGAAAACGTCCCCGAGCTTGTCGGAGATGTCCGGGGGCCGCCGGTAAACAGGCACATTTCTGCGACTTGCGCTTGACAAAGACAGGTGCGTGGTAAAACATCAGCCGTGCACAAGGACAAGGCCGGTTGCGATCAATCTGCACCGATACAACATAAATACGAGCATTGATACTCAAATGACGCTGATGGTTTCCAGTCAACCCATATCGAAGCGATGCTGGCAGCTACCGGCCATCGCGGCCCTGTTTTTTTCGGTGTGCTTGCCGCAGACACTGTACGCGTTCGATTTTAGCGAGTGGGACTCGATCCTTAAGAAAAATACGCTGTTATCGAATCATGCTGGCATCGGCTTTACCGGCATGGACTATGCCGCCATCCTCAATTCGCGTGAGTTCGACAGACTCGTCGCCAGTCTGGAATCGTTTTCACCGGAAGAACTGCGCGGGAGGGAGGAGACACTGGCGTTTTGGATTAACGTCTACAACATATTCGCGGTGAAAATCGTGCGCGAACATTTTCCAGTCACCAGCATCAAGGATGCGGGCAGTATTCTTTCCCCGGTGTGGTCGGCCCCGGCGGGGAAAGTGGGCGGCAAGATGTACACCCTGAACAACATCGAGCACGAAATACTCCGACCCATGAATGAACCAGCCATCCACTTCGCCATCGTCTGCGCCTCCGTTTCGTGCCCCGACATGCGGCCGGAAGCGTACACGGCACCGATGTTGAAAGATCAGATGAAATCGCAGATCAGCCGGTTCCTCGATAACAGGGAAAAAGGGATGCGGATTGACCGCGAAAAAAAGACGGTGCAGCTTTCCATGATTTTTCACTGGTACGAGAAGGATTTCACGGGGGCTGGCGGCATTATCGGCTTTCTTAACAGCGAGCCAGGGGGCAACCGTAACATCCCCAAGGACTATAAAATAAAGTACCTGTCCTATAACTGGGATTTGAATGCCGCACGATGAGCAGGCCGGTTCCCTCCTTTAGTTTCATCGTCCCCGCGCTTAACGAAGAGAAGAACCTTCCATCAGTCATGGAGGAGATCGCGTCTATTGCGGCAAAGGGCGGCGTGCTCGATTACGAGATTATTGTGATCGACGACGGCAGTACGGATGGAACCGCAGCAGCGGTTGCTGAATTGAGTTCCCGGTACGGGAATATCAAATTTGTGCGCAATGAAACCAGGCAAGGGGTTGGCAAAAGTTTTCTGGCAGGTGTCGCCATAGCCCAAAAAGATTACTGCCTCATAGTTCCTGGCGATAACGAGTTTGATCTGGGTTTTTTCCCCGGAGCGGTAGCCGCGCTTTCCGCCGGGGACTCTGATTTTGTCGTTACTTACGTTGCAAATCCAGCGCTGCGACCATGGCACAGGCGGGCCATCTCTTTTCTCTACATCAATGCCTTCAACTTCATGTTCCGCACCTCTTTCAGATACACCAACGGCATTGTCATCTATCCGACTGATTGGATCCGTTCGACGAAACTGCTATCGGCGGGATACACCTTCCAGAGTGAGGCGCTTTTAAATGCCCATCGCGAGGGGAAGCGGTTTGCGCACGCGGGGATGAATATCCGGCCCCGCGCCCACGGCAAATCCAAGATTTTCTCTTTCTGCATAATGGCGGAAGTCCTGGCTTCGCTGGTGCGGATGAAGCTGGCTGATCATCAAGCGCCGCTTACAGAAGCAAATAAGTAACGCCCGCCGAATAGGCCGTTCCATCAGCCGTGTTTTTTCGTAAAGCACGGGCATACAGTCTACGCCGGTTACCAGTCAGCCCCGGTTCGCAAAACACTGTGAAATCAGACAATATCCGCGCGCATGGGTGCAAATACAGACTGCGTGACTTTGTTGGATCACCCTGGAAAATGCAGTTGGTGGTTTTGCACTTGCGAATTCATGAAACGCAGCGGCTAGTTGACGTAGATCAAAAATAAGGGATGTTGTTATGCTATATTTCCAAAATAGCGTGTTGCGATGGTTTGGCCGCGGGAGTCGTAAAGATTGCGCGGACCGGGTGTTCGCGAGCTTGGGCCGCGCTGGTTGGCCGTGTACAGGAGTCGCACTGGGCAGGTTGGGTTGCAGGTCCGAGTATCCCAAAAAATGAAGCAAATGAAAATAACG
>MGWZ01000003.1:0-13152 GCA_001801175.1 Gallionellales bacterium RIFCSPLOWO2_02_FULL_57_47
CCATGCCGGGCGACGAATCCTGCATGTGGAACAATTCCAGTTGCTTGCCCAGCTTGCGGTGATCGCGCTTCTCGGCCTCTTCAAGCTGATGCAGATAGGCATCCAGCTCCTCCTTCTTTGCCCAGGCCGTGCCGTAAATGCGCTGCAGCATCTCGTTCTTCGAATCGCCCCGCCAGTATGCGCCTGCCAGTTTCATCAGCTTGAAGGCTTTCAGCTTGCCGGTGGACGGCACGTGCGGGCCGCGGCACAGGTCGGTGAATTCGCCTTCGCTGTACAGCGAGACATCCTGATCCGCCGGGATCGAGGCGATGATCTCGGCCTTGTAGTGCTCGCCGATATGCTTGAAATACGCCACCGCCTCGTCGCGCGGCAGCACGCGGCGCGCCACCGGCAGATCCAGCCTGGCGATCTCGCCCATGCGCTTCTCGATCGCCGCCAGGTCTTCAGGTGTGAACGGGCGCTTGTAGGAGAAATCGTAAAAGAAACCGTTTTCGATGACCGGCCCGATGGTCACCTGCGCATCGGGAAACAACTCTTTCACCGCATGGGCCAGCAAGTGCGCGGTGGAATGGCGGATGATCTCCACGCCATCCGCATCCTTGTCGGTGATGATCGCCAACGCGGCATCCTGCGCAATCAGATACGAGGTATCCACCACCTTTCCGTCCACCTTGCCCGCCAATGCGGCGCGCGCCAAGCCCGCGCCGATGCTGAGCGCAACATCGGCAACGGTGACAGGTTGCGCGAAACTGCGCTGTGAACCGTCCGGTAACGTAATAACTGGCATATTTTCTTTTCTAAAAACCAAAGCGCGGCAAGGCAGCACTCGAATATTAACTGCTAAGACATCACCATTCCGCCATCAACATTGATGACCTGGCCGGTAACATAATCCGCATCGGCGCTGCACAAAAAGGCTACCGCATCGGCGACATTCTCGGCACTGCCAAAGGTGCCCGCTGGAATGTTGTTAACAAAATGCTGTTTCACATCATCCGGCAACTTTGCGGTCATTTCCGTATTGATAAACCCCGGAGCAACCGCATTGACCTGAATATTCCGTGCGGCAAATTCGCGGGCCAATGTTTTCGTAAGGCCGATAAGACCAGCCTTGGATGCTGCATAGTTCGCCTGCCCCGCATTGCCCATCTGCCCAACCACCGATGCGATGTTGACAATCTTGCCTGCACGCTGTTTGAACATCTGCTTGTTAACAGCTTTGCACACATTGAAAGCGCCGGTCAGGTTGACAGAAAGAACCATATCCCATTCTTCCGGCTTCATCCGCAGGAAAATGTTGTCTTTGGTAATCCCTGCGTTGTTAACGACGATATCGAGACTGCCAAACGTGGCAATCACTTGTTCGACGGCATTTTCTACCGATTCCAGCTTGGTGACATTTGCTTCAAGGCTGATGGCTTTTACCCCAAGCGCCTCAACCTCTTTAACCGTATCGGGAGCCACGGCCATATCAAGTATTGCAATGTTAGCGCCCTGACGAGCCAACTTCATGACAATGGCTTTCCCGATCCCACGAGCGCCGCCTGTAACAAGAGCTGTTTTTCCTTTTAAACTCATAATATCCTCCCTGACCCAACCTGCGAAAACCACGAAAACAATTTATACCAATATACTCAAAGCCGATTTCAGTGCCTCGCCATCGTTGATGGCCAAGGCTTGCTGGTTGGTGTCGATGCGTTTGTTCAGCCCAACCAGCACCTTGCCCGGGGCGCATTCGACGTTGTGGGTGATGCCCTGTTTGCCGAATTCCAGCACGGTTTCTACCCAGCGCACCGGCGAATACAGTTGGCGAACCAGCGCGTCCTTGATTGAAGCTGCATCCGCATAGCCCTTTACATCGGCATTATGCAGCACCGGAATAGCCGGTGTCTGCACCGCGACATTGGCGAGATATTCGCGCAACTGCCCTGCCGCTTCTTTCAACAGGCTGCAATGCGACGGCACGCTCATCGGCAGCATGATGGCGCGCTTCGCGCCTTTGGCTTTGGCCAGTTCCATGCCGCGTTCCACCGCCGCGCGATTGCCGGCAATCACCACCTGGGCGGGTGAGTTGTAATTCACCGCTTCCAGTACTTCGCCCTGTGCGCCCTCTGCACACACGGCACGCACCGTGTCGTCATCCAGCCCGAGGATCGCTGCGATACCACCCACTCCTTCCGGCACGGCTTGCTGCATGCATTGCGCACGGTAGCGCACCAGCGGCAGCGCATCGGCAAAACGCAATGCCCCGGCGGCGACCAGCGCGGTGTATTCGCCCAGGCTGTGTCCGGCCATCATTGCCGGCGCTGCGCCGTTCTGTGATTGCCACGCACGGTACACCGCCACGCCTGCGGTCAGCATCACGGGCTGCGTGTTCACCGTGGAATTCAGATCGGCATCGCTGCCTTCCGCGACCAGCTGCCACAAGTCCTGTTTCAATACATCGGAAGCTTCGGTAAAAGTGTCGCGCACCGCGCCAAAATCGGCGTAGCCGTTCATCATGCCGCGCGATTGCGAGCCCTGCCCGGGAAATACGAAAGCGAATTTTGTCATATGTAGAACCTTATTGAGCTTGTAGCTGGTAGCCTGTAGCGAGTAGCCAAGCGGTTTTGCTACCGGCTACAAGCTACGGGCTACGAGCTGATTTACCATCTCACCAGCACCGCACCCCAGGTGAACCCGCCACCCACCGCTTCCAGCAGAATATTCTGCCCGGGCTTGATGCGTCCGTCGCGCACCGCGTTGTCCAGCGCCAGGGGGATCGAAGCCGATGAGGTGTTGCCGTGATGAGCGACGGTAACCACGACATTATCCATGCTCAGGCCGAGCTTCTTTGCGGTGGCTTCCATGATGCGGATATTGGCCTGATGCGGCACCAGCCAGCTGATGTCGGAACCCTGCAGATTGTTTTCTGCCAGCACTTCCTCGACCACTTCGCTCAGCACCTTGACGGCAAATTTGAACACGGCCTGCCCGTCCATTTTGATGAACGGGTCACCCTGAATTTCACCATGGCGGATATTGCCGTCGGCGGTCAGCATGTTTTGATGCCTGCCGTCCGCGTGCAGTTTGCCCGCGATGATGCCCGGTGTTTCGCTGGCTTGCAGGATTACCGCGCCCGCGCCGTCGCCGAACAGCACGCAAGTCGTGCGGTCGGTCCAGTCCAGCATGCGCGACAGCACTTCCGCGCCGACCACCAGCGCGGTCCTGGCCTGCCCGCCGCGTATATACAAATCAGCGGTATTCAGCGCATACACGAAACCACCGCATACCGCCTGAATATCGAAAGCCGCGCCGCGATTCCTGATGCCGAGTTTGTCCTGCAGGATACAGGCGGTACTGGGAAACATCTTGTCCGGTGAAGTGGTGGCGACAATTACCAGGTCAATCTCATCCGCGCCGATGCCCGCCGCTTCGATGGCGCGGCGGCTGGCCTGCAAGGCAAGATCGCTGGCCATTTCATTGTCTGCTGCAATATGCCGCTCAACAATGCCGCTGCGCGACACGATCCAGTCGTGCGAAGTGTCAACGATTTTTTCCAGATCGTAATTGGTCAGCACTTTGGCGGGCAAATAACTTCCGGTGCCGATGATTTTTGAGTACTTCACGAAACCTCCGCTGCTTTTTGCAGATTTGCATGATGCCATTTTTCAATGTGCGCGCTGATATGCTGCAACATGCCGCCGCGCGCTTCTTCGGCGGCACGTTCAATCGCACAGCGGAAAGCCAGCACATCAGCCGAACCGTGGCTCTTCACCACGATACCCTTCAAGCCGAGGAAGCTTGCGCCGTTGTAGCGGCGATGATCCACCCTGCGTTTGAATGCGTTAAGCACCGGCATCGCCACCAGCGCGGCCAGTTTGGTCAATACATTGCGGTCGAATTCTTCGCGCAGGAAACCGCCCAGCATTTGCGCCAGTCCTTCGGTGGTTTTCAGCGCGACGTTGCCGACGAAACCATCACACACCACCACGTCAGTGGTTCCTTTGAAAATATCATTGCCCTCGACGTTGCCAAAAAAATTCAGGTCGCTGTCCCGGAGCAGTTGCGCGGCCTGCTTGACCACCTCGTTACCCTTGATGTCTTCGCTGCCGATATTCAGCAGGCCGACGCTGGGGTTGGGTTTGTGTTCCAGCGCGGTGACCAGCGTGGAACCCATCAGGGCAAATTGCAGCAAGTGCTCGGCGGTGCAATCGGTGTTGGCGCCCAGGTCGAGCATACAAACCTGGCCCTTCCTGGTCGGCAAGTAAGAGGCAATCGCGGGACGATCAATGCCGGGGATGGTTTTCAACACATAGCGCGCCGTCGCCATCAGCGCACCGGTATTGCCGGCGCTGACACAGGCCAACGCTTCGCCGTTTTTGACCAGATTGATGCTGACCCGCATCGAGGAATCTTTCTTGCCGCGCAACGCGGATTGCGGCGATTCGTCCATGCCCACCACTTCAGTGGCTGGATGAACGCGCAAATGCACTCCGGTCTGCACCCCCAGGGAGTGCAATTCTGCTTCAATTGCATCGGGAATACCCACCAGAACGATGGTATCGCCGGGGAACAATCTCAGATATTCAATTGCAGCGGGAATGATGACCGTCGTGCCGTGGTCGCCTCCCATCGCATCTATAGCTAATGTGACATCCACTAAACGATCCTCAGGGTGAATAGCAACAGCGATCGAAAAGAAAACGCAGCCGACCATGAAGATCGGCTGCGTTAATTGGAAGCTTATTCGCCCTTGATCTTGACTACCTTCTTGCCACGGTAAAAACCGCTTGGGCTGATGTGGTGACGCAAATGGTTTTCGCCCGTGGTTGGCTCAACCGCCAGCGCCGGGTTTGTCAAAAAATCGTGGGCACGGTGCATACCACGCTTGGATGCGGACTTTTTATTCTGTTGAACTGCCATGTCAATACTCCTGATTAATTACGCTTCAATTTCGCCAAAACCGCAAAAGGGTGCTGCTCCTGTTCCCCTGCGTTCTCGCTATCTGCCGCCTGGCAAGCCCCCAACTCATGTTTGGGCGCGATTGGCAGGCTTAACAAAATCTCTTCTTCCAGCATATCCAGCACATCCAGGTGCGCATCTGCCAAAATGCTGTCGAACTCCTCTTCATCCCCGCCTGCTACGTTGTCATCCAGCGCATCCAGGCTTTCCTGGTTGCGCAGCAACAAGCGCGTATCAAGCTGTATCGCATAGTCCAGCCCCTTCAGACAGCGCTGACAACGCAACTGACAGCTTCCGGCTATGCTGATATCCAGCGATGGATTACCCAGCTTATCCACCACCCCCTGTACCGAGTAGCTCAAAACCCCGTGCTGATTTTCCAGCACATCCAGCAAACGCGGCAGCTCGGCAATCGGCACTGCACCACTTATTTTCTGTCCATTTCTGGCAAAATCCGGACTATCGATGAAAGGTCGTGCATGCATGAGGCGCGCATGATATATTTTTCGCCGCTTTCTGTCAAAAAACCTAAGGAATATCTTTGAATTCTCAGTTGCTTGTCCTGGCCTCTACCTCCATATACCGCAGTGAACTGCTCAAACGGCTGCAACTCCCTTTTGAGACAGCCGCACCCAATGTCGATGAAACGCCCTTTCCGCAAGAGCCGGCGCGCGCCACTTCGCTGCGCCTCGCGCAGGAAAAGGCCCGTGCCGTGGCTGGCCGTTATCCTGACGCGCTGATTATCGGCTCTGACCAGGTCGCACTGCTGGAAGGGCAACAACTCGGCAAGCCGCTCACCCACGACAACGCGGTCAGGCAATTGCGCGCGATGCGCGGCAAAACCACTTGCTTCTATACCGCGCTGGCGCTGTTAAACAGCAAGACTGGCAATATGCAAACCGAAGTAGCGGAAAATTTCGTCACGCTACGCGACCTCAGCGATGCCGAGATCGAAGGCTACTTGCTCAAGGAGCAACCTTATCACTGTGCCGGCAGCGCGAAATCGGAAGGTCTGGGCATCGCGCTGATGAGCCGGATGTCCGGCGACGATCCGAATGCGCTGATCGGCCTGCCGTTGATCCTGCTGGTCGAAATGCTGCGCCGCGAAAACGTCTTTCTATTTTAGCCATGACGACCAGACCGGGCACGCTCTACCTGATACCCTGTACGCTGGGCGACACCCCCGCCGAACAGGTATTGCCGCGGCACGTCATCGACCTGGCACGCAAGCTGCGGTATTTCGTCGTGGAGCACCCCAAGACCGCGCGGCAATTTCTTTCCGCGCTCAAGCCGGAACAGCCGATCCAGACGCTGCACTTCTCCAGCCTCAATGAACACACCGAACCCGGCGAATTAGCCGGTCTGCTCACGCCGCTACTGGCGGGGCATGATGTCGGCATCATTTCCGAGGCAGGCTGCCCGGGCATCGCCGACCCAGGTGCCGATCTGGTGAATCTGGCGCACCGGCATGACATCCGCGTCGTGCCGCTGGTCGGCCCCTCCTCTATCCTGCTGGCATTGATGGCATCAGGGCTGAATGGCCAATGCTTTGCCTTTCACGGCTACCTGCCCATCGAAGACGCGGAAAGAAAAGCAGCGATTACGGCACTGGAAGCCGAATCCATACGGCGCAAACAAACGCAGATGTTCATCGAGACACCATACCGCAATCAAAAGATGTTCGGCGCTTTGCTCGCCCACTGCCGCCCGCAAACACTGCTATGCGTGGCCACGGACATCACTTTGCCTGGCGAACAAATCCAGACGCGTTCCATTGCGCAATGGAAATTGCAGCAGGTTCCGCAATTAAACAAGCGTCCGAGCCTGTTCCTGCTACTCGGCACCAGATAATTTAGTTGCTCAAGCAGCCGCTTTCTGGTATTAAAGCGGACTTTAATTTTATCCCGTTGGAGAAGTGCAATGCCGGAACAACCACATAAGCCCGTCGTCCCTTACAAAGCCAAGAAGGGCGAGGCATACATGAACCCCAAGCAACTTGACCATTTTCGCCAGATCATGAACGACATCAAGGCCGGTCTGGGCAAGGATATCGACCGCACCGTGCACACCATGCAGGATGAGGCAACGGTATTTGCCGACCCGAATGACCGCGCCACGCAAGAGTCGGACATGGGTCTGGAACTGCGCAACCGCGACCGCGAGCGCAAGCTCATCAAGAAAATCAATGAAATGCTCGCCAAGATCGATGCTGGAGAATATGGCTACTGCGATAATTGCGGTGTCGAGATCGGCTTAAGCCGTCTTGAAGCACGGCCAACCGCCACGCTTTGTATCGACTGCAAAACCCTGGACGAGATTCGCGAAAAGCAGGTAGCAAAATAGCATTTCGCTACCTGCTTTCGGCGCAGACTCTCGTACCCGGAGGGTGAACCTTCAGGTTATGTCGTAGCGAAAAGCAGCCATTTTGCTGCTTGTTTTCGGCGTAGGCTCTCGTATCTGGGGGGTGAACCTTCAGGTTATGCCGTAGCCAAACCAAGTCGCAAAATACCCCCCGCTAACTGCTTCTGGTCAAAAGCGGGCCGCCAAGTACCCGTAATCGCCCAACAAAAAAGCCCCGCCAAAAAACTGCGGGGCTTTTTGTTTAACGTACGTGCTTAATCGTGAGTTGTGGCTGCCTCAGGCGCAGGCAGCAATACCTTCATGCTCAGCTTCATGCGTCCCTTGTCATCGACTTCCAGCACCTTCACGCGCACGATCTGGCCTTCCTTGAGGTGGTCTGACACGCTGTTGACGCGCTCATGGGCAATCTGGGAGATATGCAACAGGCCATCCTTGCCCGGCAGGACGTTGATCAAGGCACCGAAATCGAGCAGTTTGACCACCGGTCCCTCGTAGATCTTGCCGACTTCCACATCTGCCACGATATCTTCGATGCGCTTCCTGGCTATTTCACCCGCCTCGCCACTGACGCAGGCGATCGTAATGTTGCCGCTGTCGTCGATATCGATAGTCGTGCCGGTTTCCTCGGTCAGGGCACGTATCACCGCCCCGCCCTTGCCGATCACGTCGCGGATTTTTTCCGGATTGATCTTCATCTTGATCATGCGCGGGGCAAAATCAGACACTTCGGTGCGCGCCTGCGGCACGGCCTGCTTCATCAAACCCAGAATATGCATGCGACCTTCTCGCGCCTGGATTAAAGCAGCCTGCATGATGTCGCGGGTGATGCCGTTGATCTTGATGTCCATTTGCAGCGCGGTGATACCGGTTTCGCTGCCGGCCACCTTGAAGTCCATATCGCCCAGGTGATCTTCATCGCCGAGGATATCGGTCAGCACCGCGAAGCGGTTGCCTTCCTTGATCAGGCCCATGGCGATACCCGCCACATGCGCCTTGAGCGGCACGCCGGCATCCAGCATCGACAAACAGCCGCCGCATACCGAAGCCATCGAACTGGAGCCGTTCGACTCGGTTATTTCCGACACCACGCGGATCGCATAACCGAAATCCTCTTCGCTGGGCAGCACCGCAACCAGTGCGCGCTTGGCCAAACGGCCATGGCCTATTTCGCGGCGCTTGGGCGTGCCCACACGGCCGGTTTCACCGGTGGAATAAGGCGGAAAATTGTAGTGCAGCATGAAGCGGTCGATATATTCGCCTTGCAGCGCGTCCACTTTTTGCGCATCGCGCATGCTGCCCAGGGTCGCCACCACGATGGCCTGCGTTTCACCGCGGGTGAACAACGAGGAACCGTGGGTACGCGGCAATATGCCGTTGCGGATCGTGATCGGGCGCACGGTACGGGTATCGCGGCCATCGATGCGCGGTTCGCCGCTCAGAATTTGCCCGCGCACAATTTTGGCTTCCAGCGCGCTGAACAAATCGTTGACGTGGTTCTTCTGGCCGGGAGCGGATTCCGGTGTAATGACAGCAGCCATCACCTTGTCGCGAATCGCATTCACCGCATCGGTGCGCGCCTGCTTGGAACGGATCGCATAGGCCTGTTGCAGCGGAGCGTCGGCCAGTTCGGAAATGCTGGCGATCAGCGCTTCATCCTTGGCAGGCGCAGTCCAGTCCCAGGCGGGAGCACCGACTGCATCGGCCATTTCATTGATCGCCTGGATCACCACCTGCATCTGTTCGTGGCCGAACATCACCGCGCCCAACATGATTTCTTCAGACAACTGTTGCGCCTCGGATTCCACCATCTGCACGGCACGTTCGGTGCCGGCGACCACCAGATCCATTTGTGAAGTCAGCAATTCCGTCGCGGTCGGGTTGAGCAGGTATTGGCCGTTGGCATAACCCACGCGCGCCGCGGCTATCGGGCCATCGAACGGAATACCGGACAACGCCAGTGCGGCAGACGCGCCGATCATCGCGGGAATATCGGAATCGATCTCGCTGTCCGAAGACATTACCGTGGCGACGATCTGTACTTCGTTGTAAAAACTTTCCGGGAATAGAGGGCGTAGCGGACGATCAATCAAACGGCAAGTCAGAATTTCCTTCTCGCTCGGACGGCCTTCGCGCTTGAAAAAACTGCCGGGGATCTTGCCCGCAGCATAAGTTTTTTCCTGGTAGTCCACGGTGAGCGGGAAAAAATCCTGTTCAGGCTTGGCATCTTTCCTGCCGACCACCGTGACCAGCACCACGGTGTCATCCAGACTGACCATCACCGCACCGCTGGCCTGGCGGGCAATTTCGCCAGTCTCCAGAGTGAGTTGATGATTGCCGAACGCTAATGTTTTTTTATAATGGCTCAAGATAGACCTCTCCGTGGATAGCATGGCGCGCAACCGCGCCGCGCGAGTTGACAAGACAAAACAACACGGGCCGCATAAGCGACCCGCTGGGTACAATCTGCTACTTGCGGATTTCCAGGCGCTGGATCAGCGCGCGATAAGCCGCGTCATTCTTGCTCTTGAGGTAATCGAGCAGCTTGCGGCGGCGGCTCACCAGGCGCAGCAGGCCGCGGCGGGAATGGTGATCCTTGACATTGTCCTTGAAATGCTCGGTCAGATAAGTGATGCGCGCAGTGATCAATGCCACCTGCACTTCGGGGGAACCGGTATCGCTCTTGGCGCGTTGAAAGTCGGTCACGATTTGCGCTTTTTGCGCGGCGGTAATTGCCATTTGTTTTGCTCTCCTGAAAAAAGTGCGGCATTCTACCCTTTAATGGGGTTGTTGCTCAACCCCAATATTCTGCGCCAATTCGGCCTGATTTTGCGCCAAACCGGCTAGTGCGGCCTGTTTTGCCATGCACGACAAACGCCGCTCCAGGTCGGCTCATTTTTTATACGTTAAGAACCCGTTGACCTCCTTCAAGTCGGACTCGGTCAACACGCCCGCTGCCGCCTTGAGCTTGAGCCCCTGAAATAAGGTTTCATAACGCGCCTTAACCAGGTCGCGCCGCGCCGCGTAGAGCTGCTGTTCGGCATTCAACACGTCGATGTTCATATGTATGCCCAGCTTGTAGCCGATCTGGTTGCCATTGACCGCGCTCTTGCTGGATTCGACGGCCGACTCCAGCGCCTCGATCTGGGCCAGGCCGTTGACGATGGCCGAATATGCCTGCCTGGCTTCGGCGCCCGACTGGCGGCGCGCCGCTTCCAGTTCGGACATCGCCCTGTTCCTGTTGGCGATCGCCTCGGTCACGCGCGAGCTGGTTGTGCCGCCCGCATAAAGCGGTATGTTCAGCTGCACACCATACTGCCTGGATTTTGCGCGTGTCTCGAAATCGGACGGGGTGCTGGTGTTGCCCGATGAGTAGTTGCGCCCGTATGAGGCCACCGCATCCAGGGTCGGCATGTATTCCGCGCGGCTCTTGCTGACTGCCGCTTCTGCCGCATTGACAGCGGCTTTCGGCGCCAGCACGGCGGGGTTGTTTTCGCGCGCCTGTTCTATCCATGTCCTGGCATCGTCGGGCTGCGGTCTGGGAACAACCGCCGCAAGCTGAAGAGCGGCCAATGTATTGGGCGCCTGGCCCACCAGCTTCTCCATCTCGGCATACTTGATTTCCAGTTCATTGAGCGCAGCTATGTGCTGCGAACGGGCAAGGTCAGATCGGGATTTTGCTTCGTGGATATCCGTGATGGCATTCGCGCCCTTCTCAAACCCGCGCTGGGCCAACGCCAATTGCTCCCCTGCCGCCTTGACCTGCGCATCCGCAACTTCAATGCTCTCCTGGGCAATCAATACCTCGAAACACGCTTGAGTCACCCGCAGGATCAAATTCTGTTCAGCCTGGGTGTATTGCACCCGCGCCTGCTCAACCAGCCATTCCGATTCGTTGTATGCGTAGACGTTCTGTGCACGGATCAGCGGCTGGGTCAGCTGCAACGACCAGGTCCATGCATGCACATCGCGGTCCACCTGCGGGGTGCTGGTGAATCTGGACGAAGCATTTGTCCTGTTGTCGTTGCCGTTCAGGTTCAACACCGGCAGGAGACCGGCTCTGGCCTGGGGAACTTTTTCCCGGGCGGCTTCGTAGGTATGGCGGGCCGCCTCGAAGGTCGGGTCATTGCGTTGCGCCAGCCGATAGATTTCCAGCAAATCGTCGCCGCGCGCCGGCAGGCAAACGCCGGTCAGCAGAAGCACAATAGCTATGCGGCGCATGGAATCAACCCGGGCCGCAATCGGTGCAGGTCGGGCTCTGCCCGACATGGCGGGTGGAACCCGCCCTACGTAAAAATTCCCGCTCACCTTTCGCGCCCGCTCTCATCAAGGGTCTTGCGCACCGGCGAAAGCAGGTATTTCATCACGGTGCGGCTGCCCTGATTGATCTCGGCCACGACCTGCATGCCCGGCACGAGCTTCAGCTTCTTGCCTTCAGCCTCGAGAACCTGGCTGTGCAGCGCGATGATCGCCTTGTATGACAACGACGGGGAAGCCGGTTTGTCTCCTCTGGTTGAATCCCTGGCCTGGGCCTGCGTATCGCTGTCGCTGTCCGCCTGGATGCGGGTCACCTCGCCCTCGAGCATGCCGTACTCATCGAAAGGATAGGCTGCCAGCTTGATCTTGACCTGCTGGTGCGGATACACGAAGCCGACATCTTCGTTCCTGATCATGATCTCCGCGACCAGCGATTCATGCTCCGGGACGATCGACAGCAGCACCGTGCCGGGCGCGACCACGGTGCCGATCGTGTGGGTGGCAATATCTTTTACGGTTCCGGACTGGGATGCTTTCAGCTCCAGCAGCCCGGTTTTGTGTTCCTGCTTGAGCCAGTCCTGTTCCAGCTTGCGGTGCTGGCCGCCCGCTTCCACCCGTTCGTTCTGCAAGTCGCTGCGGTATTTCGAGGCGATCTGGTCGATCTGCTTCTTGGCCTGGTTGACTGCGGCCTCCAGGCTTGCGACGGTCGCTTGCTGCGCGCGCAAATCCTGCGACTTCTCCAGATAATCACGTTGCTTGTCCTGCGCGGTCATTTGCGAGACATAGCCATCACGGCCCATGTCCGCGTATGAATCGGCCTGTTGCTTGAGGATGGGGGTGATCTGCTGCAGCTTGGACAATACTTCCCTTGCGGAGTCGTACTCGCGCTGTGCCTTTTTCAGCGCTTCTTGCGCCTGTTCCCGCACATCCGCATAAGATTGCCGGTGGTCGCGGTGCTGCGATTCAATTTGGCGGAAAAGTTCGTCTGGATCGTCGCTCTCTTTGACCAGGGACTTTCCGGTCAGCTCGGCATCAATGCGGCGCAACTGCAACGACCGCAGAGCCAGATCGTTGCCGATAGTCCTGGCATCCGCCTCGGCAAGCCTGGCATCCATGCGCATCAGCACCTGACCTTGCTTCACCAGCTCGCCTTCCTTGACCAGAATTTCCTGCACGATGCCGGCATCCGATGGCTGGACGATCTTGATGTAAGTCTCGGGCACCAGACGCCCTTCGGCGCTGGCGATGATGTCCAGCTTGCCGAAGATCGCCCACACCAGCAGGATGACGAACAGCACGGCCACGGTATACATCACCGCTCGCGGCAGCCGTGCCGGAGGGCTTTCCTGGATGGACAGCAGGCCGGGGGCGAAGTCCAGCGCCTCCGGGGACAGGGTGGTGGGTTTAGCGGTCATCGGATTTTTAGTAGCAACTATTTCAATTCCAGATCAAAGGTGTATTTTCGTAGGGCAGGTTCCACCCGCCGTTTCAAAGGTATTTGGCGGGCAGTCGTAGGGCGGGTCACACCCGCCGGTTTGCGGGTCACACCCGCCGGTTTGCGGGTCACACCCGCCGGTTTGCGGGTCACACCCG
>MGWZ01000003.1:13185-23719 GCA_001801175.1 Gallionellales bacterium RIFCSPLOWO2_02_FULL_57_47
CCCGCCCTACATAACGCCGTCATCATCTACCCCAACCTCGCCGTGCCGGTCTGCAATCCCGCCAGCGGTTGGAGCAGTTGCGGCGCCACGCCGAAGTTGTCATCGCTCATCCCAACATCGCCACGCCCTCCCTTAGGCTGGACTGTTTGTGCAAGTGCTGCGGCTTGCTGCCGAAGGATTTGTCGTCCAGTATATCTTGTGCCGCATTCAGAGAAACTGCCGCCAGTGAGCCGTTCATGCCGTACTGCCAGGCGAGATCACCGCCCAGCACCCCGTTCCCTGAGTGCTTCAGGTGTTTGTCCAACAGGGCATTGGTCAGCGACCAGTGATCAGTAGCGCCGTTGGTCGCGATGGCCCGGTCGTAACTTGCCACGAGCTTGCCGAAGTCGAATTGCCGGATGGTTTTTTTGTCTGGATTGTCGCAGGAAGATGCGGGTGTGGCATTGCCGATGATTTGCAGGTTGGCAATGCTGTGGTTGCCCAACGACGCGTACCAGCCGCTGAGGGTGATTTGCTCTGTTCCTCCGGTTTCGAGTATCAGGTCGTTACCCACATGACTGAAGGCCAGGTCGCTGAGTTTGATGCCGCCACCCAGCGACACTGTGTTGTCAGCACCCATACTCGCCAGCACGACATCTTGTCCGTCCCCCCGGTTGAAGGCAATGATGTCTGCACCCGTGCCGGTGTTGAGAGTGTCGTTGCCAATTCCGCCGATCAGGAGGTCATTGCCGTTTGCGCCGATCAGAATGTCATTACCCGCGCCACCGTTGAGGAGGTTGTTTTCAGGGCGGTCATGATCGTCATCATGGCGCGAATCTTCGCCATGGCGGTCGTAGCGGCCTGCCTCGACTGGAACCGGGACCCCTGCAAGACTGCTGCCAACCGGGACGCCGCCGATGAGGGTGTCGTTGCCGGCGCCGCCTTCCAGCACGTCATTCCCGGAGCCGCCCACCAGTACATCGTCTGCGTTGCCTCCGCTCAGCTTGTCGTCATCGCCCAATCCGTACATTACGTCTCTTAGCGGGGTGCCGGCCAGGTTGTCTTCTTTGGAGGTACCCTTGATGAGGTTGGCGACATCCAGCCTGAATGCGCTGGAGGCGCTGGCGCCAGAGGTGTCGGTGGCGGTGACGCTGATGTCCCACAGTCCTGCCGCGCCGCTCGGCATGGTGCTGCTGAAGGCCTTGGTGTTGGCATCGAAGGCGAGCCAGCCGGGCAGGACACTGCCATCGGCTAACGTCGCGCTATAGGTGAGAGCCTGTCCTGAGCCTGTCGAAGGGCCATGGTCTATGTCGGTGAAGGCACCTGCGGGGAGCTGGTAATTGAATGTACCTGTTTCCGTCGCGGTCTGGCCGGTCAGTGGGATGGCGGCGACCGGGGCATCATTGGTGCCGGTGATCGTGATGGTCAATGTTGACGGTGTGGCAATCAGGCCGTCGGTGGCTTGGTAGGCAAAGGTCTCGGTGGCGGTTTGCCCAACAGCCAACGATTGAACGGCCAGCGAGGCATTGTCGAGAGCATAGCTGTAGCTGCCGTCTGCATTCAGGGTGAGTTGACCGTAGTCGCCTGTTCTGATGCCTGCGTCTGCCACGCTCAGGATCGTCCCTTGATCGACATCGGTATCGTTGCTCAACACGTTGCCGGTTGCCATCAATGTGACATCTTCCTCCACCGCTGCTACATCTACTGTGGTGACCGGTGCGTCGTTGGTGCCGGTAAGGGTGACGGTCAATGTTGATGGTGTGGCAATCAGGCCGTCGGTGGCCTGATAGTTGAAAGTCTCAGTCACGACCTGCCCGGCAGCCAGCGATTGAACGGCCAATGAAGCGTTGTCGAGGGCGTAGCTGTAGCTGCCGTCTGCATTCAGGGTGAGCTGGCCGCAGTTGCCTGCTCTGATGCCTGCGTCTGCCACGGTGAGCACCGTGCCTTGATCGATATCGCTATCGTTGGCGAGAACGTTGCCGGTAGCTGCGATGTTGAGGTCTTCCTGTACCGCAGCAACGTCAATGCTTGTCACCGGTGCATCATTCGTACCCGTGATCGTGACGGTCAGCATGGAAGATGTGGCGACCATGCCATCCGTCGCCTGGTAGGCAAACGTCTCGGTGACGACTTGTCCGGCGGCGAGGGATTGGACAGCTAACGATGCGTTGTCCAGAGTGTACGAGTAGCTGCCATCTGCATTAAGTGTGAGTTGACCGTAGTTGCCTTGACGTAGCCCTGCGTCGGCTACATTCAGCACAGCCCCTTGATCGACATCGGTATCGTTGCTCAACGCGTTACCGGTTGCCATCAATGTGACATCTTCCTCCACCGCAGCCACATCCACTGAGGTCAAGGGTGCATCGTTGGTGCCGGTGATCGCGACGGTCAGGATGGAAGATGTGGCGACCATGCCGTCCGTCGCCTGGTAGGCGAAGGTCTCGGTGGCAGTCTGACCTTCAGCCAGCGATTGAACGGCCGATGAGGCGTTGTCGAGGGCGTAGCTGTAGCTGCCGTCTGCATTCAGGGTGAGCTGGCCGTAGTTGCCTGCTCTGATGCCTGCGTCTGCCACGGTGAGCACAGCGCCTTGATCGACATCGCTGTCGTTGGCAAGGACGTTGCCGGTAGCAAAGATTGTTCCGTCTTCCTCAATGGCAGCCGCGTCGTCTGTGGCGGTGACGGGGGCATCGTTCACGCCAGTGATATCCATGGTGACTTGAGCGGTGCTGGTCGCGCCTGCCGCATCGCTCACGGTGTAAGTGAATGTGTCGGTGGCGGTTTGGCCTGCGCCCAGCGATTGATACAGGTTGCCGATGCCCTGTCCTGAGCTTGTCGAAGGGTCGTATTGCACATCGCCGTTAACCAGCGTGACCGTTGCACCGGAGGCGGCTTGGGTGACGCCGACGATGTTGAGGATGTCGCCGTGGATGGAGTCCGGGTCGGTGTCATTGGCGAGAAGTGTGGCAGCGCTTAATGTCACGGCCCCTCCGTCTTCGGTTACAGCACCCGCATCGGCGTTGGCGGTCGGGGTGTCGTTGACGTTAGCCACGTTCAAGGCAAACGAACTCGATACGCTCAAGCCGCCCTTGTCGGTGGCTGTCACCAACAGGTTCAGGTTGCCTGCATCGGCGTTGCCCGGAGTTCCGCTGAAGGATTGCATGGCGGCATCAAAGGTAAGCCAGGGCGCCAAGGCAGTGCCGTCCGCCAGAGTTGCGTTGTAGGTCAGCACATCGCCGTTGTCGATGTCGGTAAAGGAATTGACTGGAACACTGAAGCTGAATGCCGCGTCCTGCTGCGAAGCCTGTCCGGCAATTGCATTCGCCGCTACCGGCGCATCGTTCACACCGTTGATCGTCATGGTGACCGTTGCAGTGCTGGTCGCACCTGCTGCATCCGTGATGGTATAGCTGAAGGTGTCTTGCGTGGCCTGCCCTGCGCCCAGCGACTGGTAGTTGTTGCCGATGTCGAATACCAGATTACCAGCCGCATCCATGCTGACCGTATTGCCTTGTGTCGTAACTGCATCGAATCCAGAAAGGGACAGGGTGTCGCCGGCATCCGGATCGGTATCGTTCACCAACAAATCGGCGGAAGCAATAGCGGCTTGCCCAGCATCTTCGCTGACAATCATACTGTCTGCTACAGCGACGGGAGGCGCGTTCAGCAGAGACTCGACAGCAATCACACTGCCATCGGCAAGTTGAATATTCTGGATGGAGAGATTGCCAACCTGGTTAATGCTTACGCTGTCGCCATTGCCAAAATCGAGCGTGACCATGCCGTTGGCATCGATGACAGGAGTAATCATGGCAACCGTGATGCCTGCACCCAGAACCAAGGTGTTAATTTCTGCACCCGCTGATGAAACAGCACTATCCACAATCGTATCTGCACCACCACCTAAGTTGAGCACGTAGCTGTCATTGCCGATGCCGCCATTCAGCCAATCGTTGCCAACTCCACCAGTAAGAACATCATCTCCCTCCAACGCAAAGATTATTGAGCCTGTTGCTGTGGCATTAAGTGAATCACTTTCAAGGCTTCCCATTAACAGGATTCCAAGGTTGAATGTCGTTCCATCTGCAAGCTGTATTTGTTCGATGCGCTGATATGAATTGTTCCAGTCTTCAATGGTAATCTGGTCAGCCGACGCAGGATTCAACGGATCGTTGATCTTGAGTACCAGGTGATTGCCAGAGCGGCTCGCCGTAATGTCGCTCGCCGTGATCCCCGCACCGAATACAAGTTTGTCTGTTGTGCTGGCAGGAAAAAAAGTACCCCAATAGTTAAGACTGCCTCCTCTATCGTTAATGCTGTCCTGTCCGTCTCCTCGATTGAATACATAGGTGTTAGCATCCCCGCCACCTCGTATACGGTCATTGCCCGCACCACCCGCGATCGTGCTTACACCGCTTGTATTCGAAGCAAATTGAATCAGGTCGTCACCCGCGCCGCCTTCTATGGTGTTATTACCCCCAGAGGTGTAGTAAGTGATGGTGTCATTCCCATCGCCACCCCGCAGGGTGTTGCTGCCGCCATTGTCGGTAATAATGTCGTCACCCACTCCACCATCTATGGTGTCGTTGCTGCCCGCACTGGTGATCGTATCGTTGCCAGACCCACCTTCGATCACACTATTGGTGTAATTACGCTGGTTAATAATGGTGTCATTCCCGGCACCTCCATATAACGTAATAGCGACCTGTGCACCTCCAACATTGATCGTATCGTCTCCACCTTTGCCATCCACAACCCCGGTGAAGTCGGACCATACAGTAATGGTGTCCGCACCTTCAGTGCTAGCTGGCGCTAGCGCCATGCTGCTTAACTCCGCTGCCGTTAGCGATGTCCCATCCGCAAACTGTATTTGTTCGATGCGCTGATATGAATTGTTCCAGTCTTCAATGGTAATCTGGTCAGTCGCCGCAGGATTCAACGGATCGTTGATCTTGAGCAACAGGTGATTGCCGGAGCGGCTCACCGTAATATCGCTCGCCGTGATCCCCGCACCGAATACGAGTTGGTCTGTTGTACTGGCAGGAAAAAAAGAACCCCAATAGTTAAGACTACCCCCTCTATCGTTAATGCTGTCCTGTCCGTCTCCTCGATTGAATATGTAGGTGTTAGCATCCCCGCCACCTCGTATACGGTCATTGCCCGTACCACCCGCGATTGTGCTTACACCGCTTGTATTCGAAGCAAATTGAATCAGGTCGTCACCCGCGCCACCTTCTATGATGTTATTTCCACCAGAGGTGTAGTAGGTGATGGAGTCATTGCCATCACCACCCCGCAGGGTGTTGCTACCGCCATTGTCGGTAATAATGTCGTCACCCACTCCACCATCTATGGTGTCGTTGCTGCCCGCACTGGTGATCGTATCGTTGCCAGACCCACCTTGGATCACACTATTGCTGTAATTACGCTGGTTAATAATGGCGTCATTCCCGGCACCACCATGTACCGTCATGCCGGTATTTCCACTTTCAACATTGATGGTGTCGTCTCCACCTTTGCCATCCACAACCCCGGTGAAGTCGGGCCATACAGTAATGGTGTCCGCTCCTTCAGTGCCAGCTAGCGCCATGCTGCTTAACTCCGCTGCCGTTAGCGATGTCCCATCCGCAAACTGTATTTGTTCGATGCGCTGATAAGTGCTGTTCCAGTTTTCAATCGTGATCTGGTCAGTCGCCGCAGGATTCAACGGATCGTTGATCTTGAACACCAGGTGATTGCCGGAGCGGCTCACCGTAATGTCGCTCGCCGTGATCCCCGCACCGAATACGATCTTGTCCGCGTTGTTACTGGTGAAAAAATAGCGGTCGTAGAACGGGCCACGGGCTTGTAAGTCGTAGTCATTAATTGTGTCCTGACCATCACCACGGTTGAACAAATAGGTATCGGCATTGAGCGTACCTTCGATACGGTCGTCACCAGCGCCACCAGCAAGCGTGTTAGCGTTACTGCTATTGTAGGCAATAGAACCCACCTTAATGAGATCATTACCCGCTCCGCCCTCAATCGTATTATCTGCAACGTAACTGTAGGTGATCGTATCGTTGCCATCGCCACCACGCAACACATTGGTGCCATTCCCCGCATCATTTATGATGTCATCGCCCGCTCCACCATCTATCGTGTCGCTACCGTGTGAATCAGAAATGATGTCGTTACCAGCCCTGCCATACAGTGTGTCATCCCCATTATTCCCATTCAAAATACTGTCTTGATTCGTACCGATAATGATGTCGGCACCAGCTGTTCCAGAAGGGTTATATCCCGCTTGACCCTCAATTTGCATACCGAGTTCAGAAAAAGTTGACTGTAGTGTTGGAGTCATTGGCGTAGTGCCAAGTACATTCATGAATAAGTCCCAACTTTGCGAAGGCCAATCAGTACTGTTCAACATCTTGGCTGCATGAATATTGAAATCTGCCAGATCTATTAACCCAGTCTCTGGATCCACCGTCATTTTGTCTTGGAATGCAGACAACAACCCGCTGATATCCAGAGTGAGGCTGCCGTCGACGAGGGTAAATCCGAGTTGATCAATGTAAGGTTTGAGGCGTGTTTGCAGCAACAGTGCATCGTAGACCGAATTTCTCAATGCAGTGTACGCTTGATCCATCAGGTCCATTTGTCCTACAGCTTGCACACCCGATGTCGGCGGTGAATACGAAATCGTGATCTGGGTCCCCAACACGTGCACGCCCGTTGTCGTTGAATATCCAACCTCAAACGGCAAACGATAATACCCTCTACCGTTGAACTGCTCCAGCGCAGTCAGGCGCGCCATATGCACCTCATCCAGATACGTCACAAGCTGGTAACCATTTGCTTCGACACGAGTGCGTATATCAGCCATGCCGCTACTGGCTCCCCATTGGGAAATAAGTGTATCCAGCAACTGCATCTGCCCTGCACGAGTAGTAGATTGCGCGTATTGAGTCAGTGTCGCGAGCAGGGTAGAAGATAGGCTGGCTGCTTCTCTCAAATCACGCACCACGCCTGAGCCTTGCATATCCGGCAATGCCATAGCCAAAGGATCAAGTGGAATGGTATCCGCAAAACTGCTATGGAATGTATCCGTCGCTAAATTGACATCCGCGAGACCTGAGGTAATTCCTACGTCACCTACGCTGCCGTCTGAGCGAGTGAATGTGCCAAGATCGGCAATCTCGTTCCCGTTGGGTAAAATCTGCTGATTTTCGGTCTTGGCAACATTTAAGCTGGCGATACCGAGCTCATCAAGGGGCTTGAGTTCACTCACCTCACCTGCATCCATACTGCCGTTGCTATTGGCATCTACAAAGCTGATGCCGTCTTGGTTCAAGTCTTGCCAGATACGCAAATTGCCAAAACCAACATCTAGCACATCCACTACGCCATCGCCATTGGTGTCTTCTTCTGTCAGGGCGGCGAACCCATCTGCCGCGTTGCCACCCGATGCCAACGGTGTGCTGTCCCCGAAGAGTTCGGTGCCATTATCTATCGACCCGTTGCCGTTCCTATCCAACACGAGGAAGCCATCGCCGGGCGCGACCCAACCCGTGCCGCTCTTAATACCTGAACCCGTGTGATCGAACAGGACGGGATTCGCCGCATTGAAGGCAATAGTTTCGATGCCATTACCGTTCAGGTCAAATTTCAGCGGATCGCGCCGAACCGGCAGCCATCTTTGAGCGGCGGTAAACAAGGTACTTGTGGCTAATAGTTGCGCTGACCATCCGAAGTAGGTGTATCCGTTGAGCCTTTCGAGAATTTGCGGAATATTCTCCGTCACAACACCAAGAAGTGAAAGTGCAACTCCGGTAAGAATAAATCCACCCTTGGTTAGGGGATGATCGAAGACATAGTCTCCAACGCGCTTTGCATCTGCATTGTTTGGCGAAAGCATATCAATAAACTGATCTCTCTCTGCCTTGGGAATGAGCGACAAAGCCGTCAACAGCCCACCCGCCGCA
This sequence comes from Gallionellales bacterium RIFCSPLOWO2_02_FULL_57_47, assembly GCA_001801175.1. Lineage (GTDB taxonomy): Bacteria > Pseudomonadota > Gammaproteobacteria > Burkholderiales > Gallionellaceae > Gallionella. Next base: position 21,129 of record MGWZ01000003.1, read on the forward strand.
CGCAGGTATCCAGAAGCATCATTAACACTTTGAGCGTAGGCGAGATTGGCCACAAACTCGGTTATTTGGGTACCCATCGAAATATTAAGGTAATTCGGGGTGTCAACAACGGCCATGCTCCAATCGAAAGTTGATGCGATGTCGCGAAGCGCGGTATGGCGATCCACAAATCCCAGTTCCTGAGTGAGATCGACCCGATATGTTTGCCCGCCGAGATGGCCTTCTCCCAGCCGAGACACCCCGTCAGGGTTGCCACCTTCTGATACCGCGAAAAGATGTGCTGCATCCACTCCCGCCAGTTTCGTGGCATCAACGCTCCCATCACGCTCAACAATCCCAGCCTGCCCACCCAGTGCGTTGAGGGTGGTCATCGTGACCTGTTTGCCTTCGGCTTGGAGTCCCTGCGCCATGTCGTAAGTTGCGTATTGCGCAAGCGCGCCGCCGAGGCTCTCACCGGTGAAGTGAATGGCTGCTGCGGTTGAACCTTGACCAGTCAGAAAGTCTTGGAGCTTTGGTTGTAGTGCCAGCCATTGGTCCATCCCATAGTAGCCAAAATCCGAGTACAAGTCCTGCCCACCAACATCAGGTTGCGTACCGGTAAAGGCCACGATGTACTCGCCCGTTCCATTGACCCGAAATATCTGGGCGTGCGCACCTGTTTTCGGGTCATCTAGTGACTTGACATAAATAGTCCCGGTCGGCGCAGGATTCGAGGCACCATAGGTATACGCCTTGGCTGCGGAATCGATCATCGTTTGCATTTGTGTTGCATTGGTTAGCATTTATTTACCCCCCTGTGGTCTGCAAAGTTCAATCACTTTCATGGTTCGGAACTGCTTGTCGTATTCGCCCTGGTGGTTGGTGGCGTTGTTCGGAGCATTCGCAACTGCAAGACGACAGCCATCAGGCGATACCCCCATCTGTTCGACCACCCCATCCAGAACCTTTTCTACATGTTCGCCGTCGATCAGATAGACACCCTGATCACCCGGATCGTGATCCGATTTCCATCCACTGTGGCTGACTGTGGCTATACCAAGTTTGGTCGGCACCAACTCATCCCAAGTACCTCGTTTGTTTTTCATTGCTGGCGGGATAACAATTTCGGTGATCTTGCCATCAAGCTCTAGCCACCAAGCGTATCGAGGCAAATTCATCGGCCACGGGCTTACCCCTGCTTTGGTTTGTGGATTGAAATATTCCCCCTCAATGAAATACGCATTCCTCCATGGGTGGAAAGATATGATCCCGACTTCTCTTGAGCGGAATGGCATTGGAACAGGGGCACCTTCCGCAGGATGGAAAGTGACCGGCAAGTTGTCCAGGCTTAGCGATACACTGAGTTCAGACCCCATATCGAGCCAACCATGTCCTTCCTTAAGTAATTTTGCATATCGATCTTTCCATGGCCCATCTCTATCATCAAAGCAGTCGCAAGTCCCACCATCGATTAATGGCCGGACGTATCCCGAGTTTGAAGATCTGCAAACTCGTCTATCCCACGGCTGTTCATTTCCTATGGGACCCTTGAACCAAGGGGGTAAGCCAGCTTTCTGTTTGAACCCCAAGTTGTGACCATCGAAGCACCACAAGGTGTCCATATTTTTCCAATCGATTACCGGTTGACTCCCTGTCTTCCAAATGGCTCTTGCCAAATGTTTCGTATCAGGTCGCGTAGATTCGCTGGAAACAAATACCAAACGATTATTATCTAGCCAGATGAATGGCCCCCAGTGAGAGACCCAGGCACCAGAGTCGATGATCGGATACTTCCCTCGAGGAAAGTCCGGTTCGCTACAACCCCCAATGAGCGGCAACACAATAAAAGTCGCTAGTATTACAACGCCGCTGTCCCGTCCGCGTGTCCGCCGTACCATTTCTTTTATCGATTTCTTCATTTTTTTCGCGCCTCCTGTCAGATTTACTGCTGCCGTTCGCTTCGTTTGCCCGTATTTCTCGTCTGCGTTACCCGTTTTTCATCTTTCATCCGCTTATTTCACTCCTCGGGGGCGTTTTGTTGCGGACACCTTTCGGCTGCCTGTTCACTTCGATACGCCCGCTGTGCGGGCTACTGATGAAACCACTAGCCATTCGACTAGGTTGTCAAACAACGACAACCAAGTCGCTGGTTATCAGTGCGCACGGTTTTCATTAGGCCTTCAATTCATATCCCATCAGCAGTCCATCCCATACCTCAAACTAGTGTTCTTGCTTCGGTAACTTTGCGTAAGGGTCAACTCCGCTCCATGCTTCTGCTGGAGTGCGCCCATCATGGTTCTGGTGCGGTCTGACATGGTTGTACCAATAGCGGAATGTGCTGAGGTCGCAGTTGAGTTGCGCGATGTTTGGCACTTGCCACTGGTCGAGCTTTTCTTTGAGCGTGCCAAACAGGCGTTCGATTCTGCCGTTTTGCCAGGGGCAACCGGGGTCGGTCAGTTGGTGGCGGATGCCGAGCAGTTTTAGCCCGCGACGGAACATGCGGGAAGCGAGAACCAAAGGTACCGGAGTCTGAGGTCTCCCCACAAAACCCCATTGAATTTCAATAAACTAGGGCGTATTGTTCAACCCAAAACAGCACATGCAAGGCAGGT
>MGWZ01000004.1:0-14095 GCA_001801175.1 Gallionellales bacterium RIFCSPLOWO2_02_FULL_57_47
GCGCATGATGGGGATTGCCGATATTTTCGAGGCGCTTACCGCCAAAGACCGCCCCTACAAGTTAGGCAAGACCCTGACTGAATCGCTGACCATACTCGGAAAACTCAAACTGGCCGGGCATATCGACCCCGACCTGTTCGATGTTTTCATCCACGAAAAAGTTTATCTCGATTACGCCAAACAATTCCTTGCGCCCGAGCAGATCGACGTGGTGGATTTGAGCAAAATCCCAGGCGTGAATCTTGAGTCGTGATAGATACTGATCGAACCAGAGCATCCCGTTAGCACAAAACCGCCGAGGCTTTTTCTCCATGCAGGGGAAAGAATCTGGTAATCGGTTGCTAGTGGATTGCTTGGGTTGAAATCAGGAGGTCGTCGTGTCAGGCTGTGGATGTGAAATGGAAGCGCGAAATGAGCAGGAGCGTAAAACGCTCCGGCTGGTTCTCGGAATTAACGCATTCATGTTCATCTTCGAAATGACGCTCGGTCTGTTGGCGCAATCCACCGGCCTCATCGCCGATTCGCTGGATATGTTTGCCGATGCTTCAATTTACGCCATCAGCCTGTACGCCGTCGGGAAAAGCAGCCATCTGAAAATCAAATCTGCCAAGCTCAGTGGCCTGGCCCAAATATTCCTGGCCTTGCTGGTACTCGTTGACGTTCTCAGAAGGTTTATCCTTGGCAGCGACCCAATCGGCGCCCTCATGATAGGCGTTGGTTTTACCGCCTTGCTTGCCAATGCCGCCTGCCTCTCGCTCATCGCAAAACATCGGGATAGCGGGGTGCATATGCGTGCGTCATGGATATTCTCCAAGAACGATGTCATTGCCAATGCTGGCGTTATCTTGTCCGGCACCCTGGTTTGGGCTCTCGGTAGCCGCTATCCCGACTTGGTCATCGGTCTTGTCATAGCAGTAGTCGTGCTGCGCGGCGGCATCCAGATTCTGAAAGAAGCGGCAGAACAGAAAGCCGGTTCTGCCTGCGATTCAACCAATAAAACCTGAGCAGCTATTTTAACGGGCAGCGCTAACAAGCCAGCAACTTCTGCATCATCTGCTCCGCCTGTCTTGCGTATCCTCCGCCGAATAGGTTGGCATGATTGAGAATGTGGTACAGGTTGTACAGGTCTTTGCGTGCCGCATAGCCTGCATCCAGCGGATACGCGGCGCGATAGGCGGTGTAAAAGTCGGCGGGGTAGCCGCCGAACAGCTCGGTCATCGCGAGGTCGCATTCGCGGTCGCCGTAGTACGGCGCGGGATCGAAGATGACCGGCGTGCCGTCCGCGAGGAAAGCATGGTTGCCGCTCCATAGGTCGCCGTGCAGCAGCGCGGGGCGCGGCGTATAGCCGGCGAAGAAGGCGGGTAATGCGCCCAGCAGCTTTTCGCCGAGCGTTTGCAGCCTGCCCACGTAGCCGTTCTGCGCCGCGAGGCGCAACTGGAAGCCCAGGCGCTGCTCGCGCCAGAATGCCACCCAGTCATCCGCCCATGCATTCGGTTGCGGCGTCGTGCCGAGGTAGTTGTCCTGCGCAAAACCAAATCGGGGAGCGCTGCAACGGTGCAATGCCGCGAGCTGTTCGCCGAGCAGTTTTGCGTCGCCGCGCGAATTCAGCTCAAGATGTTCCAGTACGAGAAAGCTGTGCGAAGTTGCAGTGCCGTGAGCGATGGGGCGCGGCACGCGGAGGGTGTTCGTTGCGGCGATTGTGTTCAGCCCTTCCGCTTCGGCTGCGAACATCGGGTGATGCCGGGCTTCGTTCAGCTTGAGGAAATAGCACGAGCCGTCCGTTCCCTCCAGGCGATAAGCCTCGTTAATGCTGCCGCCGCCGACGGGGGTCGCGGCGCGTAGCGTGAAGGGGCGATGCGTTGCATCACGGATGGCGGTTGAGATGTGGGAGAGGAGCTCGGGGTTCATGGTGTGAATCACTCACGTCCAGAATAATTCCATTTTTACTTTAAAAGTACAACAGCTTGATCCGGCGGGTGAAACCCGCCCTACAAAAATGCACGCTTAATCTGGAATTTGGAATAAAGCCGTTCGGGCTGAGCCTGTCACGAGGCCTTCTTTTAAGCCCAAGATGGCCCTGTCGGAGCGGACCGCTCACCCTTCGACAGGCTCGGGGCGAACGGTCTTGGCAGAGGCGTCTCAGGAGTTACAGCTTGACCGCATAACCAAAGTGCCGCTGGAATAGCCCGGCGATCTCATCGCGCGTCGGCGCATGGTTCTGCCCGCCGCGGCTGGCGATCTTCAGCGTGCCGAGCAGCGAGGCCAGGCGTCCGGTGGTTTCCCAGTCCCAGCCCTGCTGGATGCCGTGCAGCAGGCCGGCGCGATAGGCGTCGCCGCAGCCGGTGGGGTCGAGCAGCGCGGTGGGTTTGGCGCAGGGAATGACGATTTCCTTGCCGTCGGCGTAGATGGTCGAGCCTTCGCCGCCGCGCGTGATGATGAAGGCGCGTTTGCCCTTGGCGAGTTCATCAACCTTTTTGCCGGTCTTGTCCTGCAACAGTTGCGCCTCGTAATCGTTCACGGTCACGTAATCGGCCTGTTCGACGAAGCGCAACAAATCGTCGCCGCTGAACATCGGCATGCCCTGGCCCGGATCGAATACCCAGGGGATACCCGCTTCGTGAAATTCCCGAGCATGTTGCAGCATTCCTTCGCGACCGTCCGGGGAGACGATGCCGAGGCTGACCTTTTTTGCATCGCCGACGTGATTCTGTTCGGAGAAACTCATCGCGCCGGGGTGAAATGCGGTGATCTGGTTATCGTCCAGATCGGTGGTGATGAACGCCTGGCCGGTGTAGCTGTCGGGTATGGGGCGGATATGCGCCTGCGTCAATCCGAGTTTTTCCAGGCGCACTGCGTAGCTGGAAAAGTCGTCGCCCACCGTCGCCATGATCAGCGGGTTGCCGCCGAGCAATTTCAGGTTGTAAGCGATATTGCCCGCGCAACCGCCGAACTCGCGGCGCATCTCCGGCACCAGGAACGCCACGTTCAGGATATGGATCTTTTCCGGCAGGATGTGTTTCTTGAATTGATCCTGAAACACCATGATGGTGTCGTAGGCCATGGAGCCGCAGATGAGCGTGTTCATAAAGTCGCTGGTGTGAATAAAAAAGAAGCGCAAATTATAGCAGTTCGCCCCGGCGCTGCTTTTGTACGCGCGCTTTTATTCAGGCGCGCACAGAGTATCTGCTCCGATCGGTCTGAGCCTGTCGAAATGGCCCATTCACCTTGTGACATGCCCAAAACAAACGGGCTGCAAAGACAATCTGGCCGACTCCATAACAGCGGATTACGGGCTTAACCCCACCCTCCGCAGCAACTATTATGGCAAGCATTTAAAAATTCCCTTGCGATATCGGTGTATCAGGCGTACAAGGCTCCCAGGTGTTTGATTCAAAGTCTCTGCAGTACTGGTATTTCCATGTGCAATCTTCGATTCAAATAGTTCTGCGGGAGGTTTTCCCGTTTTTTAATAAGGAAGTAAACACATGGCAACTGGTACAGTTAAATGGTTCAACGACGCAAAGGGTTTTGGTTTTGTTACTCCCGATGACGGCAGCGAAGATTTGTTCGCACACTTTTCGGCAATCAACATGAACGGCTTCAAGTCGCTTCAAGAAGGCCAAAAAGTCAGCTTTGAAGTGACACAAGGCCCAAAGGGCAAGCAAGCTTCCAACATACAGGCCGGTTAATCGGTTCCAGAGTTGGAAAAAAAGCCCGGCACGAAAGTGCCGGGCTTTTTGTTTGCCGGTAAGACAGGACCTGAAGCTGCACCAACCAGTCAGCCCTGCGGTTGCTGTTGGCACCAGGCGGTCATTGTGACCATGGCTGGAATCAGCAGCAGATTCCGGATGCACCCTATTTTCCGCTCCATCGACGCAGTACCGCCTTTTCTGTTGCCACAGCCGCGAACAGACTGCGCCGAACAGCACGATGCGCCACCACACCACATGTGGCGTTTCCAATTATGCTCCGGGCTGGCGGTTGCCTCGGTGGTTGAAATCCTAGATAATTCACCGATGTTGAATTGGTTGGAATGTCCAGCGTAGTGATGCCGCTTATTCGGACTCTAACAGATAAAAATCAGAATCTTAGATATGAAACCAGATGTAGCCTGGTTTCGCTGCCTTCAGCGGTTTTGCTGCTCTTAGCCGCCGTTTTCCAACCTTAGAGCCGATTCCATATCCACATGAACCTCAAATTCCAGCGCGCGGTTGATCGATATGCAGGCGTACCGATTTGCGCGTTGCTCTCGCTGCTGGAGCGTTTCCGTGGCAAAGCGCCGCTTGCCGCGCCGCCGAAAAAAATCCTGGTCATCCTGCTTTCCGAGATGGGCAGCCTGGTGCTCGCGCACCCGATGTTCGCCCGGCTGAAGCAGCGCTATCCGGAGGCATCGATATACGTTTTGCAGTTTGCCAAGAACCGCGAAGTGCTGGATCTGCTCGGGGTGATCCCCGAGGAAAACGTGCTGACGCTGGACGACGGCTCGCTGGGCGGTCTGGTGAGGGACAGCCTCAGTGCCATCCGCACGCTGCGCGCGCTCAGGATCGACGCGGTGATCGACTGCGAATTATTCGCCCGTATCAGCAGCATCTTTTCCTGGCTCTCCGGCGCGCCGCTGCGTGTGGGGTTTCATCGCCATACCCAGGAAGGCCTGTACCGCGGCTCGTTCATTAACCGCCCGGTGATGTACAACCCGTACCGGCATCTGTCGCACCAGTTCCTGACGATGGTCGAGGCGCTCGAGTCCACCACGATGCCGCCCGTCAAGTTCCTGCCCGAACCCGATCCCTGCAAGCCGCCGCAACTGGTTTTTGCACCGCAGGAGCGTGAGGAGGTCGCCGCGCAACTGCACCGCGACTTTCCGGCGATCAGCGACAAGAAGCTGGTGCTGGTCTATCCGAGCGGCGGCATTCTGCCGATACGCGCCTGGCCGCTTGAGAACTACCACCGGCTCTGCAAGACTTTGCTGGACGAAGGTTATGCGGTTGCGATCACCGGCATGAAAGGCGACCAGCCGCTGGCGCAAACTATCGTGGATCATTGCCAGAGCGCCAGTTGCATCAACCTGGCAGGCTATACCAAATCGGTACGCCAACTGCTGGCGCTGTTCCACCGCGCCTCGTTGCTCGTCACCAACGACGGCGGCCCCGGACAATTCGCCGCGCTCACGCCGCTGCCCACGATCACCTTCTTCGGCCCCGAAACGCCGCTGCTCTACCAGCCGCTGGGCACGAACGGCTACTGCTTTCACCAGCCGCTGCCCTGTTCGCCGTGCCTCACCGCCTACAACCACCGCAGCTCCCCGTGTGACGGCGACAACCAGTGCCTGAAGCAGATCACGACCGAGCAGGTGTTGGCAAAGGCCCGCGAGATGCTGGGCGCAACGGCTGTTGCGCCGGATCGGAAATCCGCATGAAGCTGCTGGCAAAACTTGCCGGGCATCCGCTGCCGGCCTGGTTCTTCAAAAAGCGCTTCATCAAGTTCGGGACGGTTGGCGCTTCAGGCATCGTGGTCAACCTGGGCGTGCTGTACCTTTGCCAGGAATTCCTGTTCGTGGCGATCAGCTCGCCGGACATGCGCCTCAACGTATCGCTGGCGATGGCGATCTTCTTTGCGACCGTAAACAACTTCTACTGGAACCGCCGCTGGACCTGGAGCGACCGCACCCGTCATCCCGACAAACACCTGATCCTGCATTTCGGCCAGTACGCGCTGGCGTGCTGGGTGGGCATCGTGGTGCAGGTGGTCCTGACCAAGTTGTTCGTGATCTTCATGCATTACCTGATCGCCAATGCACTCGCTATCGCGCTGGCCAGCGTGTTCAATTTCCTCGTGAATAACTTCTGGACGTTTCGCAGCCACAAGCCGGTCGATGAGATCGCGCTGCCGATTATTCCGGAACCCGAGACGGATACTGAAAATGATACTGGCGGCACATGAAATTATCTGAATCCGGCGTACGTATGGCGTGGTATGTGCTGGCCTGCATGCTGGCGGTGTTCACCTATTTCTACGGCCTCGACAGCCAGCATATCCCGAAGAACAGCGACGAATATCCTTACGAGCACATCACCCGGCTGACCGCCGAAAGCGGCAAGCTGCTGCCGCTGCAGTCGCAGATGGAGAACATGCGCAACACCAAGCCGCCGCTGCTGTTCTGGCAGGGTATCGCGTCCACAGGCTGGGGGAGCAGTTGGACGTTGTGGAATCTGCGCTACCCGAGCGTCATCTACACGTTGCTGACGGCGGCGATGCTGTTCGCGCTGGGCTGGAAATTGTCGAAGTCCCCGGAGATTTCCAATCGAGCCGAAACAGGCTTTGTCGCCGCGCTGACCTTCCTGGCGTTCTTCACCACCTACCGTTTCGGCCGACCGTTCCTGACCAATCCGCCCGAAGTGTTCTGGATCTTCCTGCCGTTCTTCGTGCTGCTGTACTGGCGGCAGGCTTTCGTATCGCGTTTCGCCATTCCGCTGTTGCTCGGCATCGCTATCGGCATCGGTTTTCTGTACAAGTCGTTTGCGCTGGGCCTGCCGGTGACGCTGGGTCTGGCCGGGTGGTATCTGCATCGGCGCCAGTATCGCTTGCTGGATTTTCTCAGGCAGGACGCGCTGAAAGTCGCGATTGCGATCGCGGTGGCGGTCGCGGCGTTCGCGCTGTGGTTCTTGCTGGACCCAGACCCGCATGCAATCTGGAAGGAATTTGTCGTCGGCGAGAACGTCGGCAAGTTCGACCCGCACGGCCCGAGCTATCTGGAGAAGCTGCTCTGGGGCGGCTCCAGCATCTGGAGCTATGCGTTTGCTTTCCTGACCAACGCGGGCTTGCTGACTTTTCCGGTAATCGCGATGTTTTTCGTTGTTTACCGGCGGCGCGTGCAGTTGAGCGACGACGAGAAGCTGCTGCTGATCTGGATCGCGGCGATGTTCATCAGTTTCTGCCTGCCCAGCCAGCGCTCGGGCCGCTATGTGCTGGCGGCGATGCCCGCGGTGGCGGTGTTGTGCGCGCTCAACTGGCAGCAGATCAGCCGCAAGGCGTTCATCGCGACGCTTGTTGTGGCGGGCGCATTCATTACCGGGATCGCCTATTTGGCCGTGCGATTGCAGGCCGAGTCGCAGATGTATTCGCCGGTGATCTGGGTGCTGCCGGCGGCCACTGTAGCACTGTTGTTGCTCGCCGTCTTTGTGCCACGCTTTACCCGGCATGCGGTCAACGTGGTCATCCTGCTGGCGATGGTGTGCCTCGCCGCTTTCGTGCGCCCTTTCGACGGGGCATTGGGAAATTTCAGCGCAGACGCGCAGCGCTATGCCAGCGGCAAGGACGTGTGGGTGCCGTGCAACTTCAGGGCCAAGGATGAGGGCCACCGGTTTATTCTGCCGGGCGCGGAAGTGCACGGTTACAACGAATACCAGAACCTCACCGCGAACGAGCTGGCCGGACGCTACCCGCTGTTTGCGCTGCGGCAGACTATGAGTGCGAAAGAGCAAAACGGGGACTGCGCAGCGTGCAAGGTAATCGGCCAGCGGCTGGACATTCGCGGCCGCCTCAGCGACAACGAGATCAAGCAGATGATCCTGGAGGGCAAGGTGTTCCAGAATCTCTTCATCAGGGAAGTGTTGCTGGAAGCTCCCGCAGGCGAGAAAGTGGTGCCACAGCAGGCGCTCGCAGAGATATGCCGCTGATGAGTAATTCATATTGTTCATCAGGCTCGATGCGAGGTGAATTACCAGTATCCGTTCGCCCTGAGCTTGTCGAAGGGCATGTCTTTACAGTGAGTGTGGTTCGACAGGCTCACCACGAACGGCCCAACAAATAATCCGTGTTTAATTTCTTTACTCGCCAGTTAGCCTCGCTCCACACGCTGATACTTTGCGTGGTGTTGATTGCGTTTGCGGCGGCGTTCTGCAAGGTCGCCAGGCATCCATCGCCTGCAGCTTTTCAGGTGCCCGAGGTTGCTGCACAACCCGGCAGTGCAGCACCCGATTTCCGCACCCATTTCGTCTCCACCAGACATAACATCCATACCCATGCCGCCTCATTGGTCGAGCTGGGCGACGGCCGCATCCGCGCCTTCTGGTTCGAAGGCAGCCGCGAGGGCGCGCCGGATGTCGAGATACGCAGCGCGGTGTTCGACCCGGCAAAAAATCTGTGGGTGATGGAAAGCAGCGTCGCCAACCGCGAGGACACACAGCGCGCGCTGTTGCGCTATGTGAAAAAACTCGGCAATCCCGTGGCGCAACGCGCGGCGGACGGCACGCTCAGTCTGTATTACGTCACCGTCTCGCTGGGCGGATGGGCGGGCAGTTCGATCACGGCGATCGCCTCGAAAGATGAAGGCGCAACCTGGGGTCCGGCGCGGCGGCTGATTACTTCGCCGTTCATCAACATCAGCACGCTGGTCAGAGGCACGCCGTATTTTTACGGGGACGGAAGCATCGGCCTGCCGGTCTATCATGAGTTCATCGGCAAGTTCGGCGAGCTGTTGCGCATATCCGGCAGCGGCGAGATCATCGACAAGCAGCGGCTCAGTTCCGGAAATACCACGCTTCAACCGGTGATGCTGATAAAAAATCCGCAGCAGGCGACGGTGATGATGCGCTATTCAGGCGCAGGCACCAGACGGGTGATCACAACCGCGACCGACGACGCGGGGCAGCATTGGAGTGCGCCCGTAAAGGCGGCGCTGGCCAACCCCGATGCGGCGCTGTCCGGTGCGGTGCTGCCGGACGGACGCATCCTGCTGGTGCTCAACGACATCGAAGAGGGCAGGGATGCGCTGTCGCTGGTGATCTCGGGCGATGGCGGCAGTACCTGGAAAACCGTTTATCAGCTGGAAGACCAGCGCGGGCAGAACGCCGATCCGGCGCGCTATGCGCAACTCGCGGCGCAGTCAGCTCTGGCGACTGACGGCAACATCACCGACGGGACGCAGCATGCAGAATCTGCCAAACGTATCAAATGCGAGGCGCAAGGCTGCGGTTTCGAGTTCTCCTACCCCTACCTGATCCAGACGCGCAGCGGCGATTTCCATCTCGTCTACACCTGGAACAGAAGCTACATCAAGCATGTCATGTTTACCCGCGCCTGGCTGGACCAACAACTCGAAAAAACCGCCGATGCCAAACTTCACTGACCTTACCGGGCTGGCAAGCGTGGCCAGCGCGCTGGCGGTATCCCTGCTGTGGCTTCCGTGGACGAAGCGGCTCGCCAACCGCCGTCGGGCATGGGCGACAGGGGCAGTATTTGTGGCTGCGCTGATTCCGTTTAACGGCTTGCCGCTCGCCGCCTATGTGCGCGGCGCAACCGGAGATTTGAGCATCACCACGCTGGTGCTGTTGTGGTGCGCCTTGTTAAGGCCATGGACCCTCTACTGTTCCTTCCCCCTTCCAGGGGGAAGGTTAGGATGGGGGTTGGCTCGGAGGGAAAACTGCGTTTCTACCCCCTCCCTAGTCCTCACCCTGCAAGGTGGAGGGGACATTGAGCCTAATGGATTGCCAGGGTTTAAACATCGTCTTGCGCTGTTGGCGTTGATCGCGTTGGCAGCGGTAACGCTATATCCGCTGGCGCTGGGTTTCGGCGCATTCGATCCGTATCGCCTGGGCTACGGCAATTGGCTGTTTGTTGCGATGCTGATGCTGGCCGCGCTGGCGGCATGGTTCTGGAAGAATTATTTGATCGTGCTATGCATCGCGCTCGCCACGCTCGCCTGGGCAACCGGCTGGTATGAGTCCGGTAACCTGTGGGATTATCTGCTCGATCCGTTCGTGTCGATCTATGCGCTGGCCGCGATCATGAGTCATGCGGTGAAGACTCTGGTGAAACCACAGCGTGACAGGCCTGCTCCGTAGGGCGGGTCTCACCCGCCATTGAATTTCGTGATGATGCTAAAACGGCGGGTGTGACCCGCCCTACTCGTGAGGCAGCCAGATCACTACGGCCGTACCGGACACCTGTGTCACCGCGCTCATTTTATCTGCACCGGGAAGTTCCATGGCTCCGCAGGGCGGGTTACACGCGCCATTGAATTTCGTAATTGATGCTAAAACGGCGGGTGTGACCCGCCCTACTCCTGATACTTTGATGCAGGCGCAATTATGCCCAACTCATCTGCCTCCAGAGGTTCTTCGGTTTCGATCTGGTGTTGCAGCACGCGCAGGTCGGCCTCCGAAGCGTCTTGCCCTTGCGCGGCGCGCTGGATGATGCGTTCGCGCAGCGTGGCGGGGTCGGCCTGAATATCGAGAATCCGGAAACGCAGCGACCGCCGCCGGGCGATCTCGCTGAACAGGTCGCGTTGCCAGCGCGCGAGAAAGGCGGCGTCGACGATCACCGGCCAGCCCGCCTCCAGCAAACCCTCAGCCATTTTCGCCAGATGGGCGTAAGTGCGGCGGCTGGCATCCTGCGTGTACAGGCCTGTTTCTATCCCGCTCCCGCTGGAGGCGGAAGCGTCCATCCCGGCCAGCCGTTTGCGCTCGACATCGGAACGCAGGCGCACCATGCCTTGCTGCTGAAGCACCGATTGGGACAGCGTGGTTTTGCCGGAACCGGACAGGCCGTGTGTGATCCAGAGTTGTGATGGAGCAGCCTGCGTCAACTGTTCGGCCAGTTGCAGGCAGGCGCTGACTTCGGCGCGGCTTGCACTCGCTTCGCTGCCATCCGCCTGCCCGGCGCGCAAGGCGGCCACCTTGGCGCGCACCATCGCGCGGTACATCGCGTAATAACGCAGCAGCGCCATGCCGGCGTAGTCGCCGCTGGCCTCCAGCCAGGCATTGAGAAAGCGGAATGCCAGGTCGCGGTGCTGACGATGCAGCAGGTCCATGTAACAGAAAGCCACCTCCGAGATGACATCGATCCAGCGCAACGCGGGGCTGAATTCGATGCAGTCGAAAATAACCAGTTGCCCTTTCACCCAGGCCAGATTGCCCAGATGCAAATCGCCGTGACATTCGCGCACCATGCCATTGCGTTTGCGTTCGCGCATCAGCGGGGTGAGGCGCTCGTGTTCGGCATTGCTCCAGCTTTGCAGGCTTGCAAGGCGCCGTATTTCCGCCGGGTCGTCCAGCCGCTCAAATAACAACTGAAAATTTTCCGCGATTGGCCGGGCTATCGTATCCGGCTCGCCCCACGGGCTGTCAACGGGCGCGGAAGGACAGCCGCCGAGATGAAATTGCGCCAGCCGCGCAGCGATCCGGTCTATCTGCGCGACACCCAGTTCGCCGCGTTTATCGATGTGATCCAGCGTGGCATCGAACGGGAACTGGCGCATCTTCACGGCGTATTCGATGGTGCCGACCTGTTCGTCGATGTGCGGACCGTTGATACGCGGCGCATCGGCACTGCCGGTGATGGCAACCACGCCGAGATAAATCTCCGGCGCCAGCCGCCGGTTCAAGCGCACCTCATCGTTACATGCCTGTTGTCGCAGCGCCAGCGTGCTGAAATCCAGAAACCCCAGATCAACCGGTTTCTTGATCTTGTAGGCAAACTCGCCGGTGAGCAATACCCAGGAAATATGCGTTTCGACCAATTGCACCTGCGCAATCGCATGGTCATAGCAGACCGGATCGGTCAGCAGCGCGCGGATCAGAGGCGGCAGGTGTGCTGTTTCACTCGCCGTCAGCGCTGTGGGCGGGATTGTCATGTTGCTCCGGGTTTTTCATGCGTAACGCATTCTGGTACAGCTCGCTGCGATTGGCCCCGCTGATTTTGGCGGCGAGTTGTACCGCCTGCTTGAGCGGCAGCTCTTCGAGCAACAAAGATAATGTGTTTAATGTTTCGGCTGGCAATCCCGGCTGCGGCTCCGCGCCGGAAACCAGCACGACGAACTCGCCGCGCTGCTGGTTGCTGTCCGACAGCAGCCAGGCTTCCGTTTCCGACAAACGGCAAGCGTGGATGGTCTCGAACAGCTTGGTGATTTCGCGCGCCAGTACGATTTGCCGATTGCCGCCCAGCACCGCGCACAGGTCGGCGACACATTCGAGGATGCGATGCGGCGCCTCATAAAATACCAGCGTATAGGGATGGGTGCTCAACGCTTGCAGCGCGGTGCGGCGCGCAGCGGATTTGTTCGGCAAAAAACCGTAGAACAAAAAATGCGGCCCTGCCAATCCTGACGCAGATAATGCAGTGACCGCCGCATTCGCGCCGGGTATCGGGATGACACGCAACCCTGCCGCCAGCACCGCCTGCACCAGCAGCGCGCCGGGGTCGCTCACCGCCGGGGTGCCCGCATCGCTGACGAAGGCCACGCTTTGTCCTGCCTGCAACAGCGCGATGATTTTTTCCGCCGCACTGCGCTCGTTGTGCTGGTGCACCGCCATCAGCCTTTTTGCGCTGATGCCGTGATGAGTCAGCAAATGCGCGGTATTGCGCGTGTCTTCCGCCGCGACCACGTCAGCTGCGGCGAGCACATCCAGCGCGCGCAGGGTGATGTCGCGTAAGTTCCCAATCGGGGTGGCAACTACATATAATACGGGTTCCAACTTTTGCGGATGTTCGATATGCAACGTGTGTTCCTCTTACTCTCGACTTTGTTCGCACTATACGCCTGTACGACAACCGTACCGCATGCGCCCGTCGAGGAAAAGCCTGCAACCCTGGTTGTCCCCGTTGAAGAACCGGCGTCCGCTACGGGGATCATCGAAACGCCGGCACCCGAAACGGTTGTCATCGAAACGCCTGCACCTGTCCTGACGCTGAATATAGATGCAGTGCCGCATATTGCGCTATTGCTGCCATTGCAATCAAGGGATTACGGTTCTGCAGCCGATGCGGTGCAGCAGGGCTTCCTGGCGGCGGCCAGACGCCAAAGCCCGGTGCTGCCGATACGCGTCTATAGCGATTTTGACGAAAACAACAGCGTTGTAAACGTTTACCGGCAGGCAACCGCCAGCGGCGCGAAGGTGGTGGTGGGGCCGCTGACGCGCAACGGGGTGAGCACGCTGGCGGCAGAACAATTTATTCCGGTGCCTACCCTGACCTTGAATACAGTTGAAGAAAAACCAGCGCCGCTCTTGTATTTTTTTGGCATGGCGGCGGAAACAGAGGCGCGGCAGGTTGCGCAGCTGGCCAAGCGACAAGGTTTGCGTGAGGCCATTATCGTCACCACCCGCGCGCAATTTACCAAGCGCCTGCAGTCCGCTTTTGAAGAAGAGTGGATTGCACTGGGCGGCGGAATACTCCGCGAAATCGAATATAACAAGATTTCCGGCGAGTTCGCGGACATTACCGAAATGCCGGGTACCGTGATATTCCTTGCGGCAGACACTAAAACTGCGCGCCTGATCCGGCCATACCTGCCGAACAAATTGCCGATTTACGCCACTTCTCAGATATTTTCCGGCAACGAAAACACGCTGACTAATTACGATCTGAATGGCATCCGGTTCGTCGATATGCCGTGGCTGTTGCAGCCCGACCATCCGGCAGTGATGGCTTACGCGCGCGCAGACCCGCCACTTTCGATAGACCGCGAACGGCTTTATGCGCTGGGAATAGACGCTTTCAGGCTGGCGCAATTTCTGCTCTCCAAAAGGATTGCTTTGCCGCTGGACGGGGTGACAGGAGACATTTATCTTCGCGACCATGTATTCCAGCGCATGGCTACGCCAGCCATCTTTCAGGAGGGCCGTTCGCAGCTAGCCGGAGCAAGTCATAACCCTTCCATTCAAATGTTTCCCGACCAGGTTATCGTAACGCCATGATTAACCGGGGCGCGCAGGCCGAGCAATGGGCTGCGCACTATTTGCAGAAACAGGGCCTGAAGCTGATCGAGCAGAATTACCGGAGCCGCTTCGGCGAAATCGACCTGATAATGCAGGATGGCGCCACGCTGGTGTTCGTTGAAGTGCGCCTGCGGCGCAATGCGGATTTCGGCGGCGCTGCGGCAAGCATAGATGTTCGCAAGCAGCAGCGTATCATCCGCACTTCGCAACAATATCTCTCCGGCTTGGCGCGCACCCCTGCATGCCGCTTTGACGCAGTATTGCTGGGTGACGTACAGGGCAATGATGCGCTATGGCTGAAAAATGCATTCGATGCATGAATCTGAAGAAACAAGCGTAGGGCGGGTCACATCCGCCGAAAATTTTTGCTCGATAACGGC
>MGWZ01000004.1:14103-19980 GCA_001801175.1 Gallionellales bacterium RIFCSPLOWO2_02_FULL_57_47
CCTTCCCGCCTGCCTGAGAGGGAGTTTGCACGGCAATTTTGGTTACCCGCAGTCCCGAATACTTTTTTTAGGCTAATATCATCATTCATCAGACAGGCAACAATCAATATGGACATCAATAAACGCATCATCAAGCATTTCAAGGACAGCGCGGAGCTCAAGCTGAAAGTCAAGGACGCGCTGGCAAAACCAATCGCCGAGGGCGCACAGATCTTTTTCGACTGTGTCACCAACGACGGCAAGATACTTTGCTGCGGCAATGGCGGCTCGGCGGCAGATGCCCAGCATTTTGCCGCCGAACTGCTGAACCGCTTTGAAAAAGAGCGCCCCGGCCTGGCATGCGTTGCGCTGACTACCGACAGCTCGGTGCTGACTTCGATCGCCAATGATTACGATTACAACCAGATATTTTCCAAGCAGGTTCGCGCCTTGGGCTTGCCCGGCGACAGCCTGCTGGCCATTTCCACCAGCGGGAATTCCCCGAATGTGCTGGCGGCGATACATGCGGCGCACGAGCGCAGCATGCGCGTAGTCGTACTGACCGGGCGCGATGGCGGAGAAATGGCCCGCGCGTTAAACGACAAGGATATTTTGATTTGCGTGGACGGACAAAGCACCGCGCGCATCCAGGAAGTGCACCTGCTCACGCTGCATTGCCTGTGCGACATCATCGACTACCTCTTGCTGGGCGAATGACAATGCGGCCAGGCTTTCCTGTTGTTTTGATATTGATTGCAGGTCTGCTGCAGGGCTGCGCCAGTGCGCCCGGTGCGCGCGAGGGCGCCAAGCCTATGCCGGAGCGCGGTGTCAACGAGGCTTACAGGGACGACCAGAAGATCGAGGCACGGGCGATTGACAGTATCTACGGGCAATTCAGAATCTTCATGCACGTCAACGTGGCCAGCTTTAACCGCAATGTATTGATCAGCGGCGAGGTGCCGGACGAAACCACCATGAACGCGATTGAAAAGATCGTTTCCGGCATCGAGGGCGTACGCCATGTGTACAATGAACTGGTCATTTCTCCCAGCAGTTCGCTGATTACGCGCAGCAACGACAGCAGAATCACCTCGAGCGTCAGGTTCCGGCTTGCGCGCGACAAACGCGCCAACTCCGGTGATATCAAGGTCGTCACCGAAAACGGTACGGTCTTCCTGATGGGCAACGTCAAACGTGCCGAAGCCGATGCCGCAGCCGACATTGCCAGCACCACCGGTGGGTCGAAACTCGTGGTCAAACTGTTCGAGTACACCGACTGAACATGTATTCCACACCTGCTTTCGAACGCAAGCTTTGTACGGCTGGAGAACTCGCCGCGAGGGTTGCCGTGCTGCCGCACCCGCTGGTGTTCACCAACGGCTGTTTCGACGTGCTGCATCGCGGTCATGTAACCTACCTTGCGCAGGCGCGCGCGCTGGGCGGTTCCCTCATCGTGGGCGTGAACAGCGATGCCTCGGTGAAAAGGCAAGGCAAGGGCGATGACCGGCCGATCAACTCCGAACTGGACCGCATGATGGTGCTCGCCGCGCTGGAATCGGTCAGCCTGGTCGTCCTGTTTGAAGAAGACACACCGCTGAATTTAATCAACGCAAGCCGCCCCGATGTCTTGGTCAAGGGCGGCGACTGGAGCGTTGAAAACATTGTCGGTGTGCGTGAAGTGCAAGGCTGGGGCGGCGCGATACACAGCATCCCGTTCCTGCACGAGCGCTCGACCACCGCTCTTTTGAAAAAAATCCGTTCCCTATAGGCAAAATCATGACCACTGGACTCCCGACAGAAATCACGCTGCACCAGCAATCCTGCACCCTCGAAATCGCATTTGATGACGGCGCGCGTTATCGCCTGCCTTATGAATTCCTGCGCGTGCATTCGCCTTCCGCCGAAGTGCGCGGCCACGGACCGGGACAGGAAGTGCTGCAGACCGGCAAGCAGAACGTGAAGCTGCTCAATGTGGAGCCGGTGGGCACCTATGCGCTCAAATTGGTCTTCGACGATGGCCACGACAGCGGCCTCTACACATGGGAATACCTGCGCGAACTGGGACATTACCAGGATGTAATGTGGCAGGAATACCTGAAAAGACTGGAAGCAGCAGGCGCAAGCCGCGAGCCCGGACCGCAAACGGCAGGCAGCCACAAACCGCGATCATGCGGGCATTGAACCCCCTGCTATAGAGACAGAGGTATCTGCAATGACCAAAACCACCCACTTCGGTTTCGAGACCGTCGCCGAGGAAGAAAAAGCCAGGCGTGTCGCGGGCGTATTCACCTCGGTCGCCGGCAAATACGACGTGATGAACGACCTGATGTCGGTCGGGCTGCACCGTCTGTGGAAACGCTTTGCGGTCGGCGTCAGCGGCGTGCGTGCAGGGCAGCGCGTGCTGGACGTGGCGGGCGGCTCGGCGGATCTGTCGCGGCTGTTCCTGAAGAAAGTCGGCAGCAGCGGACAGGTCGTGCTCACCGACATCAACAACGCCATGCTGCGCGTCGGGCGTGACCGCCTGCTGGACGAAGGCCATGCCACACCGGTCGCGCAATGCGACGCCGAACACCTGCCGTTCCCCGATAATTATTTCGACTGCGTCAGCATCGCCTTCGGCCTGCGCAACGTCACCCACAAGGACGCCGCGCTGCGCGAAATGTATCGCGTCATCAGGCCGGGAGGCAGGGTGATCGTGCTCGAGTTTTCCAAAGTCGCCAAGCCGCTGGAAAAAATTTACGATGCCTATTCGTTCAACCTGCTGCCCAAGATCGGTGAATTAGTCGCCAACGACGCCGATAGTTACCGCTACCTCGCCGAATCCATACGCATGCATCCGGGGCAGGAAGAGTTGAAGAAAATGATGGAAGAGGCCGGGCTGGAAAGAGTCGAATACTTCAACCTGACCGGCGGTGTGGTGGCGGTGCATCGGGGGTACAAGTTCTAGCCTCCATCAGTTCATCTCTACATAAAGAGCGTAGCCCGGATGCAATGCAATGAAATCCGGGACGATCGCCCCGGAATTCGCTGCGCTGCTTCCGGGCTACAAAGGCGGCAAAATTTGAACATTACCCAATTAATCACAGAAATCACGATGAGCAGTCTACCCAAGTGTCCCAAATGCAATTCTGAATTCACCTACGAAGACGGCAGCAACTACGTCTGCCCCGAGTGCGCGCATGAGTGGAGCAAGGATGCCGCGCCGGTAAGCGCCGCAGAAAATACCGGCGAAAAGCGCATAGTGAAAGACGCGTTCGGCACGGTGCTGAACGACGGCGACAGCGTGACGGTGATCAAGGACCTGAAGATCAAGGGTACCTCGTCGGTCGTGAAGGTGGGCACCAAGGTGAAGAACATCCGCCTGGTCGAGGGCGACCACGACATCGACTGCAAGATCGACGGCATCGGCGCGATGTCGCTGAAATCGGAATTCGTGAAGAAGGCATGAGGCGGGGTGGTTGCAGTGCTCCATGAATTATAATTTTCAGTTATGGAAACACTTAACAAGTCCTCCTTTGTCATTGCGAGCGTAGCGAAGCAATCCAGATTATCAGTAAAATCAGGGCATTCTGGATCGCCACGCCCCTGCGGGGCTCGCGATGACATGCTTCATCTATGCTTTCTTATGTCTGGTGCGCTAAATGACAGGCAACGTTCGGATTCTGCCTCCGGGCGATCTGGTGAAAGGGCGAGCAGATGGACATCCTGACCCACGGCCTGCTGGGTGGAACACTCGCACTATCGTTCAGCCGCAAGGATGAAACGCGCGCCGCCACGACGGTGGGTTTTGTTTCGGCATTGCTGGCGGATGCCGATGCGCTGATCCAGTCCTCAGCCGACCCGCTGCTGACGCTGGAGTATCACCGCCAGTTCACCCATGCACTGATATTCATTCCCTTCGGGGCGCTGCTGGTTGCGCTGATTCTGTGGCCTGTATTGAAAAAATTCGGCCATCCGCCCGGCTTCCGGCGCATCTACCTGTATGCCTTTCTGGGCTGCGCCACGAGCGGCTTGCTCGATGCCTGCACCAGCTACGGCACTCACCTGCTGTGGCCGTTTACCGGGGATCGCGTCGCCTGGAGCATCGTTCCGATTTTCGATCCGCTGTTTTCATTGATCCTTGGCGCGGCAATGGTGGCTGGGCTGCGCTGGCGCAGGACGCTGCCGGCGCGCATTGGCCTGTTGCTGGCGGCGATGTACCTCTCACTCGGATGGCTTCAGCACCAGCGCGCCGAGGACGCGATACGTGCAACCATCGCACAGCGCGGAGATGAAGCCGGGAAGCTGACGGTCAAGCCGACGATGGGCAACCTGCTGCTGTGGCGTTCGATCTACCGCTCCGGAGACACTTACCATGTCGATGCGGTGCGGGTCGGCCTGGGTGCAGGGCGCGTCTATCCGGGAACCATTGCGCCCGCATTCAATCTATCCCGCGACCTGCCCGCGCTTTCCATTGCTTCGACGCTGCACCGTGACATACTGCGCTTCGAGTTCTTCTCGGACGGCTATCTGGCCTTGCACCCGGAAGACACTGGCCTGCTCGGCGACGTGCGCTACGCGATGCTGCCGACCAGCACCCGGCCTTTGTGGGGGATTCGCCTGGACATGCGGCAGCCGGAAGCGCATGCACAGTTCGAGACCTCGCGGCGGATGTCGGGCGAGGAAATCGATCGATTCATGGCAATGTTGAGAGGTGCGGATTGAGCCGGAAAAAACCAGTCGAGCGCAAGGACTACAGCCACGAAGTCCGGAAGCACAAGTTCGTGTGGGTACAGGTTGCCTTCGTCGCATTGGGCACCCTGTTTCTGCTGCTTGGTATCGCCGGTGTGTTTCTGCCCGTTCTGCCGACCACCCCTTTTCTGCTGCTGGCAACCGCCTGCTACGCCCGGTCATCGCGTCGCTTCTATAACTGGCTGATGAATCATCCGAGCTTCGGGCCGCTGATCGTCGAATGGCGCACCTACCGGAGCCTCCCGTGGCGGGTCAAAATGATCGCGGTGACCACGATGGTCCTGACCTTCGGCAGTTCTATCCTGTTCTTCATCAAGGATGGCAGGATGCAACTTGCGATGGCCGTTTTCGGTCTCATCATGGCGATCAGGCTGTACCGAATCCCGTCGCGCGACATCGAAGATGCCGGCGTCGAAGCCAGCGTGAAAGAGGAAAGAACATGAGCTCCTGGGGGTGCCCGCACGAGTGCAACGGCAAATGCGCGCGCGTCAACAACCTGCCCTGCGATCCGGGCATGAAAGGATGCGTGCTTTTCGGCCGTTTCCGCTTTGCCGACCCGAACAAGAACCGACCGAAGAAAGAGCATGTCGGCACCGCACCGCAACACAACAATGACGACAAGCAGTAACCTCTTTCCCGGATTGATGCATCTCGACGATGCGCTGCTGGTGGCGCACAAGCCCGCCGGCATGCTTTCCGTGCCGGGGCGCGGCGAGGACAAACAGGATTGCCTTTCAGCCCGTATCCAATACGAATTTTCCGATGCACTGGTGGTGCACCGCCTCGATATGGCGACCTCGGGTCTGATGGTGTTCGCGCGCGGCGCTGAAATGCAGCGTCGCCTGTCGCAGATGTTCCGCGAGCGCCGTGTGGAAAAACGTTATGTCGCGATCGTGGCGGGGCGGATCAACGCTGAGGCCGGCGAAATCGATCTGCCGCTGGGTCCGGACTGGCCGAATCGCCCGCGCCAGAAAGTGGATTTCGCGATCGGCAAACCCTCGCTCACGCGCTATCGTGTCCTGGGGTATGAAAAATCCTTTCGGGCTGAGCCTGTCGAAGCTTGCTCCGCATCCCATAATTCACCCTTCGACAAGCTCTCAAGAAACAGCTTTTTAATATTCATAAAAACAAATGGTTGCAACATGCTCGATAACGATCCAAGAATCA
>MGWZ01000005.1 GCA_001801175.1 Gallionellales bacterium RIFCSPLOWO2_02_FULL_57_47
AATGGTTGCCGGTTGGCACGTTCTGGCTCCCGCTTCTGGCAGTCGTTTTTCTGTTTCTGGTACCCGTTATTTTTCGAAAACGTAGCGACTCTCGTTTTGGATTCAAGGCCACATCAATAGTGGCAATTGTCATCTACGCCGGGCTTGTATGGTTTGTTCCCATGGGAGCCGTGGTAGTCAGTGGACATCCCGTCAAGACCCTGGGTTGTCCGTCCTGCCACAATCCCATGATGGGTCAAAGGCAAGCTTTACCTCCAGCCAAAATGGGGGAGTTCTATCAGAATGAACGCCAGCGGCAAGTCAACCTTGGCGGTTACAACATCGGCAGTGAGGATACCGAAACTCACGCAGGCGGCTCCTACAAGGATGCCAACTGGCAACTGCGCCATGTCTATGAACCCACAATGACATGGTGATCAAATCCCTGGTAATGCCAACAGTTTAAGAAGGTATTTTCAATGAGCGCAACATCTAATTATTCTCTGCACAAAATTAGTTATGGCCCGATATTATTTTTGTATGGGTCATTATTATGCGGAGGGTCAGTTTTCGCAATGGATGGGCATGACCATGGCAATGCCCCGGCCAGTGCCGTAGACTTGGCTAATGTCCACAGCCACGGGGATACCAAAGGCCAGGTTATATCGGCAACCCCAATCAAGGAATTGGCGCTGCCCGAAGGGCTCAGTTCGGCACAGTCGATGGCCATAGACTCGGCTGGACGTGTCTGGTTTACCGAGAAGATCGGTAAAAATCTGGCCGTATATGACCCGGAGAAGAAAGCGTTCGCAATCCACCCCCTTCCTTCCTCATGGGGGAAGATGGGATTTTCAAATATTACTCTGGGGCCCGACGGGGATATCTGGTTTACCGTGACTCGATGGATTGAGGGTGCGGAAGAGCCTCATATACTGGGGCGATTTTCGCCTGCGGACGGGTATTTTACGAAGTACGCCATTCCACATAATTCAATTCCTGAAGAATTGACCGTGGATGCCAAAGGCGCGGTATGGTTTTTTGCATCGAATAAAAACTACCTCTATCGCGTCGATCCCAAGACTTTTGCACTAAAAGGGTACCCCATTCCTACCGCCAACGGAAACCCCAAGAGTTTGGCTGCCGATCAAAAAGGCCATATCTGGTTTGTCGAATCCAACGCCAATAAAATTGGAGAATTTGATCCAGAACTGGAAGTATTTCATGAACATGAAGTGCTTACTCAATTTGCGAATCTGGGAAAACTCTCCATTGATAAGCATGGCAAGATATGGTTTGTGGAAGTGACGGCAAACCGGATCGGGGTGTTTTCTCCCGAACAGAAGCGATTTGACGAGGTCATTATCCCCACCCCCAGCAGTTCACCCGTTGCGCTTGTAAATGATGATAACGGGAATGTCTGGTTCCTGGAATACAAGGGCAACAAGGTTGGTGTGTTTAATCCGGAGACGGCGATATTTCATGAATACGACATTCCCAGCTTCGGCAGTTTACCTGCAAACATGGCGATAGACCGCAAGCGATCTCTGCTATGGTTCACTCAAAGCGCTACAGAAGCAAAACGGTTGGGGATGATTTCCATTAACGAAGTATTGGCGGAAAGCAATATGCAAAATACTGCTTCGCAAACTCCTTCTGAGGAAAAATCATCCGATGTAAGCCTGTCCAAATGGCTTGCTTCTTTCATAGTAATTATAGGCATCGCAACGCTAGGTGGGTGGATAGCGAGAAGGTCCCGCAAAGGCGGGCATTCATAAAGCAAATCCTTGCTGGTTTTTCTACCCAAGTTTTGTTCAGTAAAAAACACCCTCTCAACTTTATGAAACTTTTCTGGCTTTGACGTATCGATAAGTCAGTGCTCTACTGACTATTTGTCTTGCCCTGGTTGTGTTTTTGGCAACACTGAGAGCTCCCGGCTTTACCTGCCCTGCAACCCAGTGTAGTCGCGCCCTTCACCCTGATTTTGGATAAGGATACTGTAGTGAAAATAGCAGCTGTTTTTTGGATAATTTTTGGTAGCTTTCTATGTTCCTCGTCATGGGGGGCTGATGTCTTCAAGACCTTCAAAATGCCCACGGCATTTACTTTGCCGACAAGGATAGTTATCGACAAAGCAGACACCGTTTGGTTTATTGAGTCGAACCTTAATAAAATTGGCAGGTTTCAGCCTGCCAAGGGTGTTTTTTCCGAGCACCACATCCCCACCCCCTCAAGCGCACCCTCGGATATAACGACCAGCAATACCGGCAAGGTGTGGTTTACCGAGTCAAATTCAAACCAGATCGGGGTTCTCGATCCTGTCTCGCTTACATTCAAGGAATACGACGTTCCAACGGTAGCAAGCGAGCCTTCCAGGATTGCGTCTGATCTCAAGGGAAATATCTGGTTTACTGAATTTTATGGTAATAAAATTGGCATGTTCGACCCCCGGAAAGAGGTATTCAGGGAATATCCGATTCCCACACCCGCCAGTCGGCCTGAGGGAATTATCGTGGATAAAAAGGGTATGGTATGGTTTTTGGAATCCGAGAGTAATAAACTTGCCCAGTTAAACCCCAAGGATGGCGCGATTCATGAGTTTGAATTGCCAAATCCCCACGAGACCCCAAGGGATCTTGCGATAGACGGGTCGGGGGCGCTCTGGTTTGGTGGCCACATAGGGCGCAATTTGATGACCTTTAACCCCGTGACGAAAAAGTTCAAGTCCTTTCTGTTGCCAAGTAACGGCGCAATTGAAGGCCTGACCGTGGGAATTGACGGAAAAATATTTTGCACCCTCCTGACGAGCAGCAAGATAGCCGTGTTCGACCCAGTAACCCGTGCGTTTTTGGAATTGGATGCAGGTGTTGGCAAGAGCAAACCCAAGGGCATTGACGCTGATTCAAGAGGGGATGTCTGGTTTGTTGATATGGATAAGGATACCTTGATCAAAATGGATGCGGGTATGGTGACAAAACTGTGGATAAAATAATGCCGGCAGTATCCCGGGAATTGATCAGTACCTTTTTATCAAAGGTGGGCAGAATATGAAAATATACGGATGGATCGTTGGTTTAGTTCTTTTTGTGATTGTTGCGGCGATTGGCGCTGTGGCTATTCCTAACCCGTTAGGTGCGCAGATACTGGCAGAAGCCAAGTACCGGGGCTATCTTTCCTATACCCCTGACGAGGCTGTTACCCTTGCCTATAAACGATGCACTACCTGTCATCCTGCTGATAAGATGCTCAAATACTGCTCTCGGTGCGGGCCCCCTTTTATTGTCGTTTCCCATTCCATGAAAAAGTATACGGAATTGATGATCCAGAAAGGTGGGGCATTTAAGCCGTTCTCTGATGCGGAAGTGATTGCGATTACTCAGGTTTGGAACGGCTTGGTCGGCAATTGGGAGCCAGATTGGGGCACGAAGGACATCAATAAGCTCCTGCAGGGCGATCAGGCGCTGATTCGTTTGGCTGAAACGCCCATAGAGAAAAGACCAATAGAGATGGCGCTGAAGAATAAGCAAGCACCAGGTTCCCATAAAGAGGATAGGATGATCACTCCCTGATCACACGAGCGCCGCTCTTTATTCGATCAAGGAAACGTTACTCACAGCGAATGGAGATGCATACGGCGTTGCGCGAGCACCGCCCCTGTGGCGCATCATTTTCAGGCAATCAATTTTTCGAGAATTTTTGCATAATAGTACTGACGCAGATTCTGTCTGGCCGTGAGGAGAACCAAAATCACCAGCACAAAATGGATGCCAGGAGCAAAACCGGGTTGGGTGGCTAACTGCCAAGAGTAATACAATGCCAAACTCAGCCCCACGATTACACTGGTAATTGAGAGTGTCAGAAAAATTTTTTTGCGCCTTATGGCCCGCTTGGCAAAACGGAGTTCGGAATCAGTCATGCTCATGTGTATGTACTCAATCGGTTCAATCTGGATAATCCGCCAGATCCAATACCCCTTCCCCTTGGCAGGCGGAAGGGACAGTTTGGTTCAAATGGTTTATTTGGATTTAATGTAAGCAACAGCAAGTTTATCAAATAATCGGTCTTATCAGATTTGCCCAGTTTGACAATTATATCCCCTGCCTGCCCGCGCAATAAAGAAGGCAAATCCTACAACCCACTTCATTATTTATCTTTGTATTTACACTTGCAAATACTGTTCCTGACATATTGAATAATTTGCTTGATCTCTGCATCGGTAAAAGTTTCCTTCCAACTCGGCATTGACTCGGAAAACCCCACCGAAACTCCGCCAGACTTAGTAACCTTAAAAAGAAACTCGTCTGTTCGAGCTGATAGCAGATTGGCATCGCTCAAATTACGGGGCCTTACCCCCTCCCCGAGAGTATCTGCCAGAGGGCCATCCCCTTTGCCGGTTTCTCCGTGGCAAGGAGAACAATTCGCAATGTAGTTATCCTTGCCTGCTTCCCCTGTGTACGTTCCAGTATTAGTAGGATCAAGCTCTATATGAGAGCGGCTTCTTTCTTTCTTAAGCGGTTCTTTAGCAAATCCCGCATTGGAAAATGCCATCATGCTCAAGCATATGACTGTAGAGATCACTCTGATTCGGTAACTGATCATTTTGTGCTCCTTTTTCAGGTTAAAAACATTCGGGCTGAATTTCGCTTAACCCAACATAGGAAATCCCCCGGCATAGCCGGGGGATTTCCTATGTTGGGTTAAGCGAAATTCTCACTCAATCGCAGCATCCATTGCATCCAGTGGATACACCGACTTCACTGTTTCTTCACGCCGCTTCCGTTCGACGGAGGGCCATTGCCGTGTCCCCAGGATCCGGTTCGCCACCGCGTGGCCGCAGGCAAGGCGGTCGCGCACCGACACCCCGCCCCGGTAGTTGGCCTCCAGGTGCAGGCCGGGAATCTGTTGCAAACGGGCCGTGATTGCCTGCATGCGCGCCTGGTAGGCGCCGTGATACGCGGGCAGCGCCTGCCGGTTCCGGTCGATACGCACCATCTCCGGGTCGGCTTTCAAACCGAGCAGCGGGCGCAACGTTCTGAGCGTCTCGTCGACGAGGCGCGCGTCGTCCCAGTCCGCCACCTGGGGGGCGCGCGCACCGCCCAGATAGGAGCTCAGCAGGACTTTTCCCGGCGGCGCCCGGTCGGGGAACAGGGTGCTCATCCACAGGTTGCCCGTCAGGGCGGCGCTTTCCCCCTTCGGCGCCAGGAATCCGGTGCCGTCCAGCGGATGCCCCACCGCGTCGCGGGCGATCCCGGTATGCACGATGGTCACGCCGGCGTAACTTATGCCGCGCAGCAGTTCCGCCAGTTCGCTGTCCAGTGAGTTGACCAGTGCCGCCGCCGCAGGGGCGGGGGTCGCCACGATCACGTGATGTGCCGACACGGTGCGCTGTCCCTGTGCTGTTGCCGCCGTGGCCTGCCAGCCGTCCCGCTCGCGCACCAGTTCTTCTGCACTATGGCCGGTGCGCAGATTGATCCCGGGCGTCTTGGCCAGGGTTTCCACCAGCGTGCCCATGCCGCCGCGGAAGGAGAAGGTGTCGGTGGTGCAGGCGGTGCGCCGGCGCAATACGCGGTTGACCAGGACCCCGGCAGCGATGCTGCCATAGCGCCGCTCCAGTGCGGTGAGGCGCGGCAGGACGGCAGCGGCGCTGGCCTGGTCCGCGTCCCCCGCCAGCGTCCCGGCAATGAACGGTTCCATGGCCTTTTCCAGGATTTCCTGGCCCAGCCGGCGGGTGATGAATTCGCTGACCGTCTCGTCGGCCCGTCCGCTGGAGAAGATGAACGGTTCGGCCAGCAGGCGCAATTTGCCGCGCAGGCTCCACAGCGGCGAGGCTACCATCGCGCCCATGCGCATCGGCAGCGCCTTCAGGCGGCCCCGGTGCAACAGGTAACGGCGTGCCTCGGCGGCAGGCAGGCGGGCGGTCTTGGCCGATTCCAGCCCCGCCTCGCGCACCAGCTCTGCCACCTCGGGGCGGAAGTTCAATACCATGGCGGCGGCGCGTTCGGTGAGGTAGCCGTCCTGCCGGGTGCTGATGATCTTGCCGCCCGGTTGCTGGTTGGCCTCCCATACTTCGACGGACAGGCCGCTGCGCGCCAGCCACCAGGCAGAGGCCAGTCCCGAGATGCCGCCGCCGATTATCAGTACATCCACTTTATCCATCGCCGTTGGTTTCTGTTTGGTGCGATCAGTCAAATGCTACTTGTTGTTCTTGAGTTGCGCCTTCATTTTCTCGAGCAAGTCCCGGCCCAGCAAATCGCCGGGATTTTCCCGCGCGGCAACGAAGCTGCGGATGGTGTCAAAGCGTTTGTCGGCTTCGGGGTTGTCCTTGAGGCGCGGCACGCGATCGCGCGCGATCTCGTAGGCATCGAAGCTCAATTCCTGCATCCCGAAGCCCTTCATGCGTTGCACCGCACGCATCATGGCATTGTTGCGGAAGCGCGTCAGGTCGCCGGAAGTGATGCGCGTCAGGCCTTCCTTGCGGGCATTGAATTCGGCGGCCTTCTTGATCCCCGCCCGGTTGAAGTCGGGTGCCGCCAGCACGCGCGCCAGGGCATCTTCATCCCATTCCACCCCGCCGGTCAGCTGGGCGATGGCGGCCTCGGCATCGGCCCGTTCCACGGTGGTGGCGCGCCGTTTTTTGGCGAAGTGTTCGGCGGCGCTTTCCAGTGCGGGGGCGACGAACATGCGCACCTGCGGCGCCTTGTCGGCAAGAAACGCCTGCAGCATCTGGTCCGGTTCATCCATCCACGGCAAGCTGCGGCCGGGCTGGGATTCCGCTTCCAGCCTGTCCAGAAGCTTGATGTTGACTTCCAACCGGCCCTCGGAACGGGCGACATCCTCGGCAACCGCGCGCACCCCTTCCTGCAGGAAGGCGGGCATGGCTGCCAGGCGCACCCTTGCCTGTTCGCTCCAGGGCAGCGCGGGAACTTGCTCTGCCGCGACTGGTTGGCTTGCTTCTTTTGCTCCGGGTGTGTTTGGCCGGGGCGGCCCGCCGTTGCCGAAACGTTTTGCCGACAGGGTGGCCAGGTGTTCTTCGGTCACCACGTACAATCCCAGTTCAGCCACGTAACTTTCGGCACGGTTCTTGACCATCTTGCGCAAAAAGGAGGGGACGCGCGACAGGCGCTTCTCCGCCTCCTCGCTCCAGGCCAGTTGCCTGGGCTGCTCGACCAGGGGTTCGATGACGGCAGACCCGTCGGGGATATGGACGCACCAGGGATCGGTATCCATCAGGCTGCCGCCCATCGCGAGCGGCCGCGCCCGGCAGCCGCCGCACAGTTGCTGGAATTCGCAGCTGCCGCACTTGCCCTGCAGTTTGGGATGGCGCAGGGATTGAAAGGTGGGCGATTGGTTCCAGATGTCCCAGAATTTGGTGTCGCGGATGTTGCCTTCTTCGTCGGGAATATAAGGGCAGGCTGTCACCCCGCCTTCCGGCGTGATGCGGCAGTAATGGATGCCCGCCAGGCAGCCGCCGCCTTCGTAGCCGGCGGCCCGGGTGAGCGTCGACTGGGGGTTGCGCTGATAGGCGATGCGCTTGTAATGGGGCGCACAGCGGGCGCGGATCAGCAGGTCCTGGCTTTGTTCCTGGGCTGCCACCAGCTGGTTGAGCACCCGTTCGTAGGTGATCGGGCTGATGTCCGACATGGATTCGCCGCGGCCGGTGCACACCAGGAAGAACACGTTTAACACCCGCGCCCCGGAGGCGCGGGCAAAGGCTATCATCGCGGGCACTTCGCCGGCATTGGCTTCGGTGACGGAGAAATGGATCTGGAAAGACAGGTCATGGCGCTTGCAGGCCTCGATGCCATTCAGGGTTTTCTCCCACGCGCCGGGCAGGCCGCGGAAGGCGTCGTGCTTTTCCGGGTCGAGGGAATCGACGCTGATGCCGGCGCCCATGGCGCCGGCGGCCTTGAGCGATTGCACGCGCTTGTCGGTGAGCGCCACGCCATTGGTGCCCACCACCATCGCCAGGCCCCGCCCGGTGCCATGGGCCACCAGTTCTTCCAGGTCGGCGCGCATCAGCGGCTCGCCGCCGGTGAGCACCACCATGGTTTCGGTGCTGCGACCCGCGATCTCATCCAGCAGGCCGCGCACCTCTTCCGTGGTGAGCTCGTTTTCACCGCCATCCTTCAGGGTCTTTGCGTCCATGTAGCAATGGGCGCAGGCGAGGTTGCAGCGGTTGGTCAGGTTGATCGCGAGCAGGAATAAATCGTTGCTGCCGGCGTTGGCTGTGTAGGGTGCATTCATAGTCGTTCTCTTAAAGGCCCGGGTTGCTGCGCGGGTCTTCTGGATTCATGTGGAAATAACCCCTGGACTGCCATTCCTGCTTGACGGTGCTCACGGTGGCAAGGTCGATACGGGTGCGATTGTGGTGTCGCGCCCAGTTCTCCACTTCCTTGACCAGCATGCCGCGCACCATGTCCGGTGCACGGCTGAGACTGTCGCGGGCGTCCTCATCCCAGGGCATGGTTTCACCGGCGTTGCCTGATCCGGATTTGAAGGTATCCAGCACCTGCCTTACGGTATCTGCGGTGATTTCAGGCAGGCCGTTTTTGGCGGCGATCGCGACGATGGCGTTGCGTGTCATGTCGCGGCTCATGCCTTCCGGCAAGCCTTGCATGAGTTGCTCTGCTTCGCCGCTCCAGGGCAAGGCGCTGTTGCTGGCAGCACTCGTTTTGTTGCCGAAACCAAACGGGCAACCACCCCGCGCCGCCTGGGGAGCCGGCGCGCTTTGTTCCTTCATGGTTTTTTCCATTTCACCGCGCGCCAGCTTGAGGCCGTTTTCGGCCACTTCCAGCGTGATTTCTTCGTGACCATTCTGTCGGGCAAAATTCTCGATGCGCTGCTTGCAGCTGTCGCGCATGAAGCCTTCGGGTACCCGCATCAGGCGCGCCAGCGCGGCGACCTGCCAGTGCAGTTGTGCAGCTGCCGCGGGCTGAGCAGCTGGCGTGGCCGTGTCCAGAAACGGTTGAATGTGGGTTGCTTCCACCACGGCGCATTTTTCCTGGCGGGCTTTTTTCTCGGCACGCATGCTGAGATTGCCGCGCACCGACAGGTCTTCGACGCTGCGCAACAGCGCGACGGCCTCGTCAGACCAGCGCATCACCTCTTCTGCCCCGGGTTTACGTTTCAGCTCGCCGGCATCGTAGGCCGCGACGATTTCTCCCATGGCCTGCTCCGCATGGCTCGGCATCAGCTGGGCAGTCGCCTCTTCCACTATCCTCTGGGTGATGACGGTATGGCCGTGTTGCTGGGCATAACGCAGGATCGCCATGCGCGCCATGTTGCGGACAAAGGAGGGCACCCGCTCCATCCTGGTTTCGGCTTCATGGGTCCAGGAGGTGGTGACTTCGGACACCACATCGACTTCCGGCTGGTATTCGCGCATGCTGAGCAAGATGGAACAGTCGACATTTTGCAGCAAATGCTCGCTATTGCCGCCGATATCGAGCTCATCATCGGCATGGATGCCCAGTTTGCCGACGATCAGCAGCGACGGTTTGACTTTCCTGACATATTTTTCGATGGCGTCGTGGGGCTTGCCGTCCAGCAGTTCGGTTTCTATCCCGACACCAAAATCTTCGGCGATCGACCGGGCGACAGTCAAATGGCCGTCATAGATCCTGGCCAGCCCCGAGTCGATGATTTCTTCGTGCAGTTTTTCCTGATCCTTGAATTTGAATACCTTGCCGGCTTCTTCGGAGAGCACGCCGGCAATGCGGTTAAACGCGACATAATGATAATAGGGGTCAAACGCGGCGATCACCTTGACGGGCACCTGCCAGTGTCTGGCCAAGGCCAGGGCGGTGAGCAAGCCCCCGTAGGCCCTGGATGAGCCATCGATTGCGACGACTATCGGGCCTTCCTCGATGGAGCGTCCGGGTTCCTTGATGATCAGCGTATCGATGGCAGAGCGCCGTGCCACCCGGTCGCAGACGGTGCCCAGCCGGCTGCCTTTGATGGCGCCGAGGCCCAGTGCGCCCATCACCAGCAGGTCGTAGGCGCCTGAATTGGTTTCCCGTGTCAGCTCACGGTAATTTTTTCCTTCCAGGGAGCAGCGCTTGAAGTCGATGCCGAGTTGCTCGCATTCGTTTGCTGCCTGGTCGAGATAGGAATCGGTAATGATCGACAAACCGCGGGTAATCAGGTCGTCGTGCACGTCGCGCTGGCGTTCCAGTTCCTGCTCCTGTTTGAACTGTTCGGGCAGGCCGCCTTCCATCTGGCGGAAGCGCAGGTCGTGCAGTTTGGCGGCATAAACATGGGCGCCGGTGATCACGGCATCACCGGCTAATCCGGCCAATTCCGCGGCACTGCGCATCGCGGCATTGGCATGATCGGAGGAATCCAGCGCAACCAGGATTCGTCGATACAAACGGGTACCAAGGGATGGTTGGGACTCTCCGGCAACGGCCAGAGTAGCTTGGGACGTCATGTGATGCACCTCTTTTACTTTAAGCTTTGAAAATAT
>MGWZ01000006.1 GCA_001801175.1 Gallionellales bacterium RIFCSPLOWO2_02_FULL_57_47
CTTGGTCCCCGCCGCCGGTTCCGGTTCCCGCATGGGCAATGATTTGCCCAAGCAATACCTGCCGCTGGCCGGGCAGCCGCTGATTTTTCACGCGCTGAATACGCTGTGCGCCAGTCCGGAAATCGCCATGGTGTTCGTGGTGCTGGCGCCCAATGATACGCTGTTCCACACCTACGACTGGTCGCGCTTCGGCGGCAAGCTGCAGACGCTGTATTGCGGAGGAGCGACGCGCGCCGAGAGCGTGCTGAATGGCCTGCTGGCTTCCGAACTGGAGCCGGACGACTGGGTGCTGGCGCACGATGCGGCGCGCCCCTGTCTGACGCAGGCGCATTTGTCCAAACTGATCGCCGAATTGCGCGACGACGAAGTGGGCGGCATCCTCGCCATACCGGTGGCGGATACGCTGAAGCGCGCGGATAACGAAGGGCGCATCGCCCGCACCGAAGAGCGTGAAGGATTATGGCAGGCGCAGACGCCGCAGATGTTCCGCGCCGGGTTGCTGGCGCAGGCGTTGCAGCAGTGTAGCCAGGTCACCGACGAGGCCTCGGCGGTTGAGGCATTAGGTTTGCGGCCCAAACTGGTATTGAGCGAATCGGGCAATTTCAAGGTGACCTATCCGCAGGATTTATTACTGGCGGAGTTGTTGCTTCAACAAGAACGTAACTAATTGTCATTCCCGCGCAGGCGGGAATCCAGCAATCCAATATTTCCGCAAAGCGGACGAACCAATTTACCTGTCCCGCTTTGCGGGCTTTATAAATCAACTGGATTCCCGCCTGCGCGGGAATGACGGCAGGAGAGGGGTAATCATGCGTATCGGACAAGGCTTTGACGTTCATCAACTGGTAGAAGGCCGCAAGCTGATTATCGGCGGCGTGGAAATCCCTTACGACAAGGGGCTGCTCGGTCATTCCGATGCGGACGTGCTGCTGCACGCGATCAGCGATGCGCTGCTCGGTGCGGCGGCGCTGGGCGACATCGGCCGGCATTTCGCCGATAGCGACGCGAGGTTCAAGAATATCGACAGCCGCATCCTGTTGCGCGAGGCGCTGCATCTGGTGCGCGAACAGGGCTATCGCGTCGGCAACGTGGACGCGACCATCATCGCGCAGGCACCGAAGATGGCACCGCATATCCCGCAGATGGTGGCGCATATCGCCGCCGACCTGCGCGTGGGAAAAGACGCCGTCAATGTGAAGGCGACCACCACCGAGCAACTCGGGTTCAGCGGACGCGGCGAAGGGATCGCAGCGCAGGCGGTGGTCTTGCTGCTGGCCGAATGAGAACAGAAAAGCAAATGTCCACGAAAAGCACGAAAGACACAAAAAATGACATCAGCTTGAATTGCTCAAGCTGCATCTTTGCTGAACGCACTGAACTGGTTTGTTCTTGTTCGTGATTTTCGTGCCTTTCGTGGATGCATCGCAGTTTTTAAAATGAAGATTCTCGCCCTCGAAACTTCTACCGAATACTGCTCGATCGCACTGTGGCTGGACGGTGCGGTCATCAGCCGCTGTGAGCTGGCGGTGCAGAAGCATTCCGAAATGGCCATAGCCATGCTGGATGGCGTGCTTCAAGATTCGGGATTCAGGATTCAGGATATGGACGGCATCGCGTTCGGCATGGGGCCGGGGTCGTTCACCGGGGTACGCATCGCCTGCGGCGCGGCGCAGGGACTGGCGTTCGGCGCGAGTCTGCCGGTGGCTGGCGTGTGCACGTTGCAGGCGCTGGCGGAGGCTTCCGGCAAACCGCGCGTGATCGCGGCGCTGGATGCGCGCATGGGCGAATTGTATCTTGCCGCGTATGAGAAACATGATGAATGGAAGTGTGTGATCGAACCATGCCTGTGCAAGCCGGACAGCGCACCTGCAATCGCTGGTGACGGCTGGTTTGGTTGCGGCAGCGGTTTCGCCGTGCATGGCAAAATCTTGGGCGAGCGCTATGTTGGGCAGTTGCACGGCGCAGATGAAACCGCCGTGCCGCAGGCCGCCGCAATTGCCGCGCTCGGCGCGGCGCAATTTGCGCAGGGTTGCGGCAAGGATGCGGCGGAGGCGTTGCCGCTGTATTTGCGCGACAAGGTAGCGCTGAAGACCTCTGAACGTGAAGGACATTGATGCGCGCGATGACGCGGGCCGATGTGGATGCGGTGCTCGCCATCGAGCAGACGGTGCAGCGCTTTCCGTGGACGCGCGGCAATTTTGCCGATGCGCTGGACAGCGGCTATCTGTGCCGCGTGGATGAAGCGGAAAACGGCGGGATTCGCGGTTACGCGATATTGATGCCGGCGGCGGACGAGGCGGAGCTGCTCAATATCGGCGTGGGGGCGGCGCAGCAGCGCAAGGGGTTAGGGCGCGCGATACTGGCGGAGATGCTGGATGAGGCGCGCGCAAGGCAATTGCGGCGCGTGTTTCTCGAAGTGCGCCCATCCAATGCCGCCGCGATTGCCCTGTACCGCAGCGCAGGTTTCGGCGAGACCGGCGTGCGGCGCGATTATTACCGGAATGAGGATGGCAGCGAGGATGCCGTTACAATGGCGTGCGAGTTATCTCCCCTCTCCCATTGCGGGAGAGGGGCTGGAGGAGATGGGTGAATGGATAGGCAGGAAGCGGTGCTGCGCGAATTGAATCTGTATCCGCTATGGAAGCGGCGGAATCAGTCTGCGCCGGTTGCTGCGGAACTGCACGCGCCTGAGGAACTTCTGGCCGTTCGCCCTGAGCCAGTCGAAGGGCGCGTTTTTGTGGCGGGTGTGGTTCGACAAGCTCACCACGAACGGCCTAATGAGCAATCATGGATAAATAATGATCATGCCGATTTATCTGCTGTGATATCGGCATCCAAAATCGATAACCTCGGCTGGCCCGAGCTCAAGCAACAGGTGCGCGACTGCACCGCCTGCAAGCTGCGCGCCGGTTGCACGCAGACGGTGTTTGGCGTGGGCGACGAGCAGGCCGAGTGGCTGTTCGTCGGCGAAGGGCCGGGTGCGGATGAGGACACGCAGGGCGAGCCGTTCGTCGGGCAGGCGGGCAAGCTGCTCGACAACATGCTGCTGGCGATCAAGCTCAGGCGCGGGAAAAATGTGTACATTGCCAACATCGTCAAATGCCGTCCGCCCAACAATCGTGCGCCTGCGGCGGATGAGATCGCGACCTGCTTCCCATACCTGCAACGGCAGGTCGAGTTGATAAAGCCCAAACTGATCGTCGCGCTGGGCAAAACCGCCGCGACTGCGCTGCTGGGCAAAGATGCGACGCTCGGATCGTTGCGCGGCAGGCTGCATGACTACAATGGTATTCCGCTGATCGTCACCTATCATCCGGCGTATCTGCTGCGCAGCCCGATGGAGAAAGCCAAGGCATGGCAGGATTTGTGTTTTGCTGTGCGGGCGCGACACGGTGAGGCGTAGCCTCCGGTGCGGGAGCGCCCGCAGCGCACCTCCATCGAGCCTTTTCAACTGTAGTTATAGGTCGGGTTTCAACCCGACATGTCGGACTGAAGTCCGACCTACGGTCTAATGAATTATCTGGGTTTATGACCGGCACATGCTACAGTACCCGCGCATAGGTCATACCAACGAGGACAAATGACATGGTGACGGCAGACAAAATCAGCAGCCAGGAATTGATGCGGGCATTCTTTGCCCCTGCCGTGGCCATGATGGGCCGCCTGAATGTCGCCGGAAAATTCATGCTGCTGGGGTTGATGTCGCTGGTCGCGATTGCGGTGGTGATATACAGCCTGTTTGCCAGCCTTGACCAGGTCATCGGCTCCTCGCAGCGGGAACTGCAAGGCCTCGAGCTGATCAAGCCGTTCCCCCGGGCGGTGCAGGCGCTCCAGCAGCATCGCGGGCTTTCGGCCGGGCTGCTCGGCGGCGACGATACCATTCGGGACAGCCGTGCCGGCGCGGAAAGCGAGGTGGTCGAGGCATTCAAGGCGATGGAAGAAAGGCTGCCTCCCGGCATGACCTCGGGCGAAGGCTTCCGGCACATCAGGGCAGGCTGGGAGCTTCTGCGCAAGGAAGGGCTCAACTGGACGGCGGCGGAAAACCATGCCGCGCATACCCGCCTGATCGACCGGATACAGTCATTCGAGGGAATGATTGCCGATGACTAGGCTTGCGCTGTCGTCCATCTCGATTCTCCTTTCATCGTGTGCTTGGCGGCTCACGATTGGAGTGTCGCAGATGGACTCCTGTAAATGTCAAACTTCTACTGCCACCCCGGCATAGCCGGGGGTTTTCCCATTACTTGATAAATAAAGGTATCAACTATTCTACGTTGCCTTTGGTTTTATGACGTAGTTCCAGTCGCCGTGAAACTTGTTTCGTTCCACTTTGATACTCTCCATCTCTTCGTCACTAACTTTCCGTCCCGTTGGATATTCCCGGCGATCCAATCTACACGTTACTTTTAGTCCCTTCGCCGTGGTCGTTCTGGCAATGAGATTGACGATCGTTTCATAATCCCGCAACGGTTCACCGCGCCAATTTGACGTGATAAAGGAAAAGAGCCGATGCTCGATCTTATTCCATTTGCTGGTGCCGGGAGGAAAATGGCAAACTGAAACGCACAAGCCAGTATCATCCGCAAACTTCTGCAACTCCAGTTTCCACAGTCTAAGACGCGACCCGTTGCTTCCCCCGCCGTCGGCTGTAATCAGAATCATGGGCGCGTCAGGATAAAGACGCCGTCCTTCAAATCGCCACCACCCGCGAATCGACGCTACCGCAAATGCGCCAGTATCGTGGTCGGTTCCTACATTCACGAAACCGGCATTGCGCCCGAGGTCATAAATACCATAAGGATAGGCGCGCGGCACCTCCGGGCCGGGAAAGTCGTGGCCTTGAACCTTCTTCGGCTGCTTTGCCGGAAGCCACTGCTGGCCTGCATTGTCGTAGTTTCCGATGAGTTCCTTCTTTTTGGTGTCCACTGAAATCACTGGAATGCCTTGCCTCATGCATTTCTTTACTGCGCTATTGATGTGCCGGAATTGCGCATTTCGATCAGGATGGTCGGACTCTGAGGTTTCCCCACGAATCAAACCACACCAAGTTGCAGT
>MGWZ01000007.1 GCA_001801175.1 Gallionellales bacterium RIFCSPLOWO2_02_FULL_57_47
AATCATTGTCCGTTCTTCAATACTTAACTGCGTGTAGATTTTTCCCATGCAACATTATCTTCCTTAAATGTTGCACTTGGTTTTTGAGCGCGCTCAGTGTATCGGTCATGGCAGCTCCATGATATGAACTGGTTTCAAGATTGAGCTGCGGTTGAAAATTTCAAGGCCTAACTGGTGATACGCATCGACAGGTCGAGCGCCTCGATATCCTTGGTCAGCGCGCCGATCGAGATGCGATTCACTCCGGTCAGCGCGACTTCGCGCAGCTTGTCCAGCGTGATGCCGCCCGACGCTTCCAGTTCGGCGCGCCCGGCGGTATGCCGCACGGCAGCCCGCAGTTCAGCCAGACCAAAGTTGTCGAGCAGAACAAGTTTTGCGCCGGCGAGCAGCGCCTCATCCAGTTGCGCCAGGCTCTCTACCTCGATCTGGACGCTGATGCCCGGTGTTGCCAGGCGGAATGCATGTTCCAGCACGGGCCGGATGCCGCCGGCCGCAACGATATGGTTTTCCTTGATCAGGATGCCGTCGAACAAACCGGCGCGCTGGTTGTGTCCGCCGCCCATCCGCACCGCGTATTTCTGCGCGTGGCGCAATCCGGGGAGGGTCTTGCGCGTATCCATGATTTTTACGTCGAGTCCGGCCACCGCATCCACATAGCGTTTGGTGCGTGTGGCGGTGGCGGACAGGGTCTGTAACAGGTTCAATGCGCTGCGTTCGGCGGTGAGCAGGGCTTGCGCCTTGCCGCGAATTTCGCAGAGCAATTGTCCCGGGGTAATCCAGTCCCCGTCTTTTGCCAGCCAGTCGATCGCGCAGTCCGGACTTTGCATGCGAAAACATTCATCGAACCATTGCGTCCCGCACAGTACGCCGTGCTGCCGCGTGATGACTTGAGCGTTTGAGATAAGCGCGGGGGGCAACAGTTGCGCGGTCAAGTCGCCGGTGAAAACATCTTCATTGAGCGAGTTGGCGACATTGAGGCGGATGTGCGGGGCGAGCTCGGGATCAAGCATGGGTGCTACTCCGGCAGATTTGGGAAAAACTTTGCAAGAAAAAGCCGGGCATAAAGCAACCCGGCTGTAAGGCTGGTGTTACCCGATCAAAACCCGTAGTAAATTTGCGCACCGAGACTGCTGTCCGGGCTGCCATTGGACAAACCCTTGAGAACGTAGCCTTTTGCCCTGAAATTTTTATTGATCTTGCGGCTTACATAAGCGGAAAGTTCCCCGTACCCTTCACCCGCTGTTGTGGGGCTCTGGGATAAACTCAAATCAACCCCGCCTTGAATTGTGTCATCCAGTTGATAGGAGCCGCCGAATGAACCGTAGAGCGCTTTGTTCATGCTGATCCCGGAGGGGTTGCCCAGAACCTTGTAGCCCAACGAGCCGAGCGCGGTAAAGTTGTTGAAACTCTGGTAAGCATCCGCCTGGGCCGCATAGTCGTTTTGGCCGGTGCCCAGCCCCAGATTTGCCGTGTTGAGTTTAACCTTGCCGGTTAAATCGATACCCAATGTGGATGCCCTGCCAGAATAAATATTGTAGGAAGCCGCCGCCACGGTGCCGCCCAGGCCGGGTTGCGTGTCTCTGGCCGCGCCGTCTGCGCCGATAAGCCCAATCCCCGGGGCTGTACCGCCTGTGCCGGAAATCCGGGTATAAGGAACAGTCACTTTGAACATCCAGGGACCGGTTTCGTATTCTTCGGCCACCGGGATGGAGAGCATGTCGGTGGTGCGGGTTGTGCCGTACTTGCCGGAACGGTAGTCGAATCCGGTGGACAGGCTGAATTGATTATCGTCGGTCCATGCGCCCGGAGCAGCGCACACAGTCGCTGTTCCAAGATTAGCCGCAACCAGAAATATCAATATTTTGTTTTTCATGACGGTTCGAATTATACGACAAAAAAGGGTGTATCGTCCGATACTTGCATACAACAAATGAATTTTTGTCGGCTACTTGAAATTGGTACTGACTCTCTCCATTTCATGCTTGGATAT
Source organism: Gallionellales bacterium RIFCSPLOWO2_02_FULL_57_47 (assembly GCA_001801175.1). Lineage (GTDB taxonomy): Bacteria > Pseudomonadota > Gammaproteobacteria > Burkholderiales > Gallionellaceae > Gallionella. The sequence goes on from MGWZ01000007.1 coordinate 1,991, forward strand.
ATTTGTATATTTGAAGGGGTACATCATGCGTTTTGACAAATTCACCACCAAGTTTCAGCAAGCGCTGTCCGATGCCCAGAGCCTGGCGGTCGGCGCGGATAACCAGTTCATCGAGCCGCAGCACTTGCTGCTGGCCTTGCTCAACGATACCGAAAGCGGCGCGGGTTCGCTGCTGGGGCGTGCCGGCGGCAATATCGTGCCATTGAAGGTCGCGCTGAAGGAGGCGCTGGAGCGCTTGCCCAAGGTGGAAGGGCACGGCGGCGAAGTGCAGGTCGGGCGGGATCTTTCCAATCTGTTGAATCTCACCGACAGAGCTGCGCAAAAGCGCGGCGATGAGTTTATCGCCTCGGAAATGTTCCTGCTTGCCGCTTGCGATGACAAGGGTGAAGTGGGGCGCTTGCTCAAACAGCATGGCGTGGCACGCGCTCCATTGGAGCAGGCCGTCAATGCCGTGCGCGGCGGAGAGACGGTCGGCAGCGCCGAATCCGAAGGCCAGCGCGAATCCCTGAAAAAATACACGATAGACCTGACCGAACGCGCCCGCCAGGGCAAGCTCGATCCGGTGATCGGTCGCGACGACGAGATACGCCGCGCCATCCAGGTGCTGCAACGCCGCACCAAGAACAATCCGGTGCTGATCGGCGAGCCGGGCGTGGGCAAAACCGCGATTGTCGAAGGCTTGGCGCAGCGCATCGTAAATGAAGAGGTTCCGGAAACATTGAAGGGCAAAAAGGTGCTGAGCCTCGATATGGCGGCGCTGCTGGCCGGTACCAAGTATCGCGGCGAATTCGAGGAACGCCTGAAAAACGTGCTCAAGGAAATCGCCCAGGAAGAAGGCCGCATCATCGTGTTCATCGACGAGCTGCACACCATGGTCGGCGCGGGCAAGACGGAAGGCTCGATGGACGCGGGCAACATGCTCAAGCCGGCGCTGGCCCGCGGCGAGCTGCATTGCGTCGGCGCGACCACGCTGGATGAATACCGCAAGTACATCGAAAAGGATGCCGCGCTGGAACGGCGCTTCCAGAAAGTGTTGGTGGACGAGCCGAGCGTGGAATCCACGATCGCGATCCTGCGCGGCTTGCAGGAAAGGTACGAGCTGCATCACGGCGTGGACATCACCGACCCGGCCATCGTCGCGGCGGCGGAACTGTCCAACCGCTACATCACCGATCGCTTCCTGCCGGACAAGGCGATCGACCTGATCGACGAAGCGGCAGCGCGCGTCAAGATGGAGATCGACTCCAAGCCGGAAGTGATGGACAAACTGGATCGCCGCCTGATCCAGCTCAAGATCGAGCGCGAAGCGGTGAAGAAGGAAAAGGATGAAGCCTCGCAAAAACGCTACGCCCTGATCAAAGAGGAAATCGCCAAGTTGCAGCGCGAGTACGCCGATCTGGAAGAAATCTGGAAGGCGGAAAAAGGCGCGGCGCAAGGCACGGCGCATCTCAAGGAAGAGATGGAGCAGGTGCGCGCCGAAATCGTGCGTTTGCAGCGCCTGGGCAAGTTGCAGGAAGTGGCGGAGCTGCAATACGGCAAGCTGCCGCAGCTCGAAGCCAGGCTGAAAGAAGCGGTGCATGTCGAGGAAAACAAGCCCAAGAATCGCCTGCTGCGCACCCAGGTCGGCGCGGAAGAAATCGCCGAAGTGGTGAGCCGTGCGACCGGCATCCCGGTATCCAAGATGATGCAGGGCGAGCGCGACAAACTGCTGCACATGGAAGACAAGTTGCACGAACGCGTCGTCGGCCAGGACGAGGCGGTACGCCTTGTCAGCGATGCGATCCGCCGTTCGCGCTCGGGCCTGTCCGATCCTAACCGTCCGTACGGTTCGTTCCTGTTCCTCGGCCCGACCGGTGTCGGCAAAACCGAGCTGTGCAAGGCGCTGGCCGGTTTCATGTTCGATTCCGAGGATCACCTGATCCGCATCGACATGAGCGAGTACATGGAGAAACATTCCGTGGCGCGCCTGATCGGCGCGCCGCCCGGCTATGTCGGCTACGAGGAAGGCGGCGGGTTGACCGAGGCGGTGCGCCGCAAACCGTATTCAGTCATCCTCCTCGACGAGGTGGAGAAGGCGCACCCGGACGTGTTCAATGTGCTGCTGCAAGTGCTGGACGACGGTCGCATGACCGACGGGCAGGGCCGCACCGTGGACTTCAAGAACACCGTGGTCGTGATGACTTCCAACCTCGGCAGCCAGATGATCCAGCAGATGACCGGCGACGATTACCAGGTGATCAAGCTGGCGGTGCTGGGCGAGGTGAAGAGTTACTTCCGCCCCGAGTTTATCAACCGCATCGACGAGGTCGTGGTGTTCCACGCACTGGACGAAAAGAACATCAAGTCCATCGCGCGCATCCAGTTGCAGCACCTGGAAAAACGCCTCGCCGGGATGGAAATGAAGCTGAGCGTCAGCGATGCCGCTCTGGCCGAGATCGCCACCGCCGGTTTCGACCCGGTGTACGGCGCAAGACCGCTGAAACGTGCGATCCAGGCGCAACTGGAAAACCCGCTTGCCAAGCTGATCCTGGAAGGCCGCTTCGCCGCGAAGGACACGATCAAGGTGGGATGCGTGGGCGGGGTGATGAAGTTCGAGAAAGGTTAACAGGTACTGCGCGGTCGTTCTGCGTTGCTGCGTATTGGTTCCGGCCACTGCTTCGCAGTTCCACATTGGCTGCGCCAATATGAGACTGCACCGCAACTTCGTTGTCGCTCGACGCCTCGCCATGTAGTGCCTGATTTTGCCTTGCGCTGCATCCCTTGATCGCTTTGTGACAGTAAGACTAAGGAAACGCAGATTAAATCGTCATTGCGAGCGAAGCGTGGCAATCCAGTTTTCTGATTTCAAACGAACTTCTGGATTGCCACGTCGCTACGCTTCTCGCAATGACGATTTAATCTGCGCTTCCTTGGTTCTGCGACGCCTAAAGTTTGCTTGGCATAGATAACTATGTGAGGATGCATCCCGCAGCACATTTTTTCAACCGTTTTTAAGGATAACACCATGACAAGAACGAACAAATTTGTTTTATCTTTAATCCTGTTTTTTTCAGTGCTTACTTTATCGGCTTGCGCATCCAAACCGAAAGAGGCGCCTGTCGCTGAAGCTGCGCCGTCAGTGATGGTTGCCGAACCGGTAGCCGCACCTGAGCCTGCCCCTGTTCCAGAGTCCGCCCCTGCTGAGCCTGAAGTTGCAGAGCAGGAGGCTCCCGTTCCGGTTGTGATGGCCGAACAGCCCGCGCCCAAGCCGGTAGTCAAAAAGGCCAGAAAAAAAGCGGCCATAGCCAAGATCGCCCCCCCGGTTGCGGAACCGGCACCGGAACCGGAACCCGTAGCCGCACCGGCTCCGGTTGTGCAACAGGAAGCACCGGCTGCTGTTCCGCCAGAGCCTGCTCCGCTCCCCGAGATCGCCGAGCCCGTTCACGAAGAACCCGCACCGGGCTTTCTGGAACAATACTGGCTATGGCTGGTGGGCGTCCTGGTTGTTGCAGCAATCGGTTTCGCGTGGATGAAAAAGAAGGACTAGCACTAAGCCTGGATGCGCCGGAATACGGCGCATGGCACGGGCGGGGTGACGAAATTCGATAAATGATAAGTTCCAAGGAGAAAGCCCGGCATGCCGGGCTTTTTTTTGGGCAGCGGACGGCGGCACTATCACTGGCGGCCGAGGGTGTCGAGGTGGCGCAGGAAGATCGCCTTGAAGGTGGCGACGGTGTGTTTGCCGGGGACAGTGAAAACACGCTCGGCGGGGAGGACGGTGGCGAGGAGCGGCGGGCCGTCAGCGGTCAGTTCATCGCTGTCGCCGTAGCCGAGCCAGATGGGCGGGGTGGCGGCGGGGTCGTGGTTCTTGATCCAGGTCCAGATCAGCCGCTCCCAGTCCTGAGGGTCGTCGGATGTAGGCTGCCAGGCGGCGACCCCGCCGGCGCGACGGATTTCGCGGTGGATAGTCGAACTGCCGAGAAATGGGCTGGTGAGCAGCATCCCGTCGATATCGCCGGGATGGCTGCGCTGGTACAGTAGGCAGCCCAAACCTCCCATGGAGAAACCGGCAAGCCAGATATGCTCGTACCCCTCGCGGCGGGCGGGGTCGATGATGTCTTCTTTGAGACGGGTTTCAACAGTCTGTGCCTTGTAGTAGCCGAAATGGATGTCCGGGGCTACGACATCGAAAGGGAGGCGGCGGTTGCGTATCTCATCGATGATCCCCTCCTCGGAAAAAATGGCGTTGTCGGCGCCGATGCCGCGCAGCAGCACCAGCAGGTTGCGTTGCCTCACGGTATCGTTGCTCCGGTAACTGAGTGTGGAGAGCGGTGCCGTCGGCGCGGCGACGCAGCCAGCCAGGAACAGGACGGCGAAGATGGTGACAAGCCGCCAGCCTTTGTCGAATCGCGTCACAATCGAAACGCGGTGGTTGGCGGGAGTCATCATGAAAGTGGACGCGCCGGATACGGGACGCGGCAGGCCGCCGAGGCTCCCGGGCAGGGAGAGGAATAACTGACAAAGTGGGTATGCGGTCGAGCGGTCCATTGGAGCCTCCCTGAGCAAAATGCCGCGATCCTGAAGAATTGCCGGTTTGCTGTTCAGCCCCTTCCTGCATGACTCAACATCACACAACCCGGCGTTGGCCTGCACTGCACTGGCAGTATCCTTGGTCAAATTCCCCCAGTCAATATATGTACTGCGAAGGCGATCTTTTTAATTCGCTGACCAGTAGAATATGCAAGTCGTATACGCCTGGAACTACAAACAAAATGAATATCACCGAGATGCGCATATCTGATCCGGAAGCCAACCTCGTGGCGAACGAGGGGCTTATTCTTGACGAACTCCTGCACCTGGAAGGCGCAACGGTACTGGAGCTGGGGTGTGGCAGAGCGGAGAAGACCCGCATCGTTGCCCAAAAGGCAGCCTCGGTGCTGGCCCTGGAAGTCGACGAAACTCAGCTCGCGAAGAACATCACCATCACCGACCTGCCCAATGTACGCTTCGCGCATGGCGGAGCAGAGCAGATTCCGGCGGCCGATGCGAATTTCGACATCGTCCTGATGTTCAAATCCCTGCATCACGTGCCGGCTGAGCTGATGGACAGTGTTTTCTCCGAGATACGGCGGGTACTGAAACCGGGTGGCGTTGCCTATATCTCGGAACCGGTTTATGCAGGAGACTTCAATGAAGTCCTGAAACTTTTTCACGACGAAAAAGCGGTACGCGAAGCGGCTTTCGCTGCCGAGCAGCGAGCGGTTTCAGCGGGGGGATTGGTGCTGGTGACCCAGAAATTTTTCCTGCAACCGATGCACTTTGCAGACTTCGGACAGTTCGAAGAACAGGTGCTTAAAGTGACCCATACCGAGCACAAATTATCTGCCGAGACCCTGGAAAAAGTACGCTCAAAATTCAGCGGGTATATGACTCGGGATGGAGCGACTTTTCACATGCCGATACGCGTCGACCTGTTCAGGAAGACCGCCTCGTAATCAAATCAAAATCAAATGGGCGAAGCTGAGCTAACCTTTTTAACTGTGAAGGTCTAGTGCCTGAGAATATGGCCATTATTTATCCGTGAACTGACTGGTATGGTCGTCAGGAATAGTGCGATGATTTAATTTAATAGGCTATCTGCGTGTTGGCAAAGAAATCGGAAAACGTGTTGTAGAACTGCCCATCAAATACATCGTAACTTTCAACCCATAAGGCGGTACCCATCCCGGATGAATTAAACGAGAGGTTGATTCCTGAGAGGCTCCCTTTGTGTCTGATATACGGCAAACCATACGCATTCTCCCAACCACTGCCGGGAACGTAACGGCGCAATCCAACTTTGAATGGAGCGTTAAGGTCTTCTACCACCCACGCGACAAGAATCCGCCCGTCAGGTGCAATATTCGGTCGCAACACTGTTGGATCGCCGACACCTGTCGGCCACAACGTCTCCGAAGCCTGCCAACCATTGCCCGCAACAAAGCGACTCGCACGAACTGCTTTGTCATAAGCATTCCGCCATACCACAATGGAATCACCCGCATTATTCATGGCTACCGCAGGATCCGCGGGCCTGTTGATATCACTCAATGCAATTGTCTGCTGTGATTGCCAGCCTTGATTGGGTATAAATTGTTTCGCATACAGTGACGTGTTGGGAAAGTCAGTAATATAGTCAACCCATGCGATGACAATCTCACCATTGTCATTGATTGCTGCTGTCGGCGCGCTCCAAGTTTCAGATTGATATAACGATTGCTGTGTTTGCCAGCCCGCTCCCGGCCCTGAGCCGGGCACAAACAATGAGGCATAGACAGTCCATGCGGGGGATGCACCGAAAGTCCAGTTTTCCCAGATAACTACACTATATCCACTTGCATTCATCGCAAGAGAAAATGCGCCACGAGCGAAACCTCTGTTCACGTTAGGGAGAGTCTGAGGCGTGGTCCATGTGTCTGTGAGCTGCTGGTATTGACTACTGAGCAGAATGTCACCATTGTCGTTTGCCCAAACAAGCAGCCCGTTGCCGCTCGCGTCGATTGCGATTTGCAAGCTTTCTGCAAAAGTGAGGAAAACGGATGATCCCGAGGCAATGACTTTCGCCTGTTGCCAGCCGCTCCCCTGGGTGTATTTAGAAGCATACACACCGTCATGCCCCATCCACGCGAGTAAGGCGTCTCCACTGTCATTCATCGCAAGTACAGGGGGCGCGGGGAAATCACTGATCGTGCCGAAGTCGATTGATGTTTTCGGCGACCAACCGCCTAACGGCGCGTATGCAGCAGCATACAACTCCGGAGGTGTCCCAAAATTGCCACCCGTAAACTGGAAGTTCCATGCAGCCAGCGCGTTGCCATTTCCGTCTACTCCGAGTCCACCAAGTCCGGATGCCTTTGTGTTGGGAACCCAATAATCCAGTGCCTTGATGGGCAGTACGGTCAGGCTTGCGTTACCACTGATGGAATTGAGCGTCGCTTGGATGGTAACGACCCCCTGTGCAATTCCACTGGCAATGCCTTCCCCACCAGATATGTTGCTAATAACAGCAATTCCGGAATCTGATGAACTCCAAGTTACCGAGGTAGAAATATCCTGAACACTGTTGTCGGTATAAAGTCCGGCAGCCACATACTGCAACGTGGCGGCAATGGCGATTTGTCCGGTCGGAGGGGGAGTTATGTTCGGTTCGGGAAGTACTACAATAGTGGTGAGTGCAGCGGGATCTACCGTCAGCTGGGCTGTTCCGTCAATTCCATTCAGGCTGACGGTTATCGTTGCCGTGCCGATGGCAATGCCGCTTGCCAGTCCCTTGTTTGCCTGATTGTTGCTTACTGCCGCTACTGCTGCATCCGAGGATGACCATGAAGCGAGGGCCGTAACGTCTTGCGAGGAACCGTCGCTATAGGTTCCGGTGGCTGCAAATTGCTGTACAGTTCCAAGGTGTATCAATGGGCTGTTTGGTGAGACCGCAATAGAGATCAGCTGCGGAGATGAGGGTGGCGGAGGCGTTGATGGCGGTGAATAAGAAGACGAACCGCCGCCACATCCGGCAAGTAGCAGGGCGGTGATAGCAATCAAACCGATACCAATCCTGGCAATTTTGCTGAATGTGCTGAGAGATTTCATGATAGCTCTCCTTTCAACTAGCACAGGGGCGATGAAATCACCCTAATTTTTTATGCTACTCCCTACCCTACATATGGTCAATGTACCAAGTGGCCTGCTGATATATCAATTAAAGGAGCCCAATCTACCCTCCAGATTCTTGTAACGCCTTATGGTCTAGTCGAAGCGTATATCTAACTCGTTCAGAACAATATCCCAAGCTCGCATTGTTCTACTGCATCTAAAATACATTGACGCTGGCCCTAATAATTTTGAAGCGTTAATGAGAAAAGCCCGGCATACCGGGCTTTTTTGGGATTAACCCAACATAGGAAATCCCCCGGCTATGCCGGGGTGGCAGTAGAAGTTTGACATTTACAGGAGTCCATCT
>MGWZ01000008.1 GCA_001801175.1 Gallionellales bacterium RIFCSPLOWO2_02_FULL_57_47
AACTCGGGACATGGCACACCTCCGGCAATAATCGCTGAAGGTGGTATTTTAGTTAATATCTTTTATTATTGCAATTAGACACTAGCGTGCAACTAAAAGGTGCGATTCACCACGAGACAAAGCGCGTGAGAAATGGAGGGCGCGCATTAACGTGAAACTCGCGCAGCGATTCGCTTGCCCTTTCTCCCGCCTGCGGAGGAAAGTTGGATAGTGGGAAACGGGCATGGCGAGTTTCATTATCGGGAGTGGCTACTTGCCATGCCCGTTAACGTGGATTTCGCGCAGCGATTCGTTTGCCTCCTCGCCCGCAAGCGGGAGAGGATTGAGGTGAGGGAGACGGGCATGGCGAGTTTCATTATCGGGAGTGGCTACTTGCCATGCCCGTTAGAGCAATGCATCGCTCAAGATATTCTTGAGCCAATAACCGGCCAGCCTTCCTTCGAGTTCTGAACGATTGGCCGACACGCCGCCTCCGGCCGCTGCAATCATCACCTTTTTTTCGGAATCGTAACGATACACGTCGGCAACATGCATGGCCTCATTTCCGCTGACCATGCTGTAACAAGTATTGGCCATCACCGGATTCTGGTCTGGCTGATTGCCCTGCAACAGTTCGATGATCGCCGCCGCGCAGACTTTCGCCTGGGAAGTGGCCATATGCGCCGATCTCGGCAGCGCATAATCAATGGCATCCCCGATGACATGGATGTTCTTGTGTACCCTGGACTCATAGCTCAGGAAGTCCACGCCGCACCAACGCGCATCCACATTGGACAACCCGGCCATATCAGCCACCAAGCCAGATCGCATCGGCGGTAACACATTGAGCACATCCGCCTTCACATCCCCGGATTCGGTCGTGGCGGTTCTGGTCGCGACATCAACTTTCATCACTGCGGAGTTCGGGCGATATTCCACGATGCCCGCATACAGATCGTTCCATGCAGCGGTGAACAACCCCTTCTTGGAAATAACTTCCGGGTTGGCATCGAGTATCAGCACCTTGGACCTGGGCTTGTTGTTCTTGAAGTAGTAGGCCACCTGGCAGGCACGCTCATAAGGTCCCGGTGGGCAACGATATGGTTTCTTCGGAATGCTGATGGCGAACACGCCGCCGTCCGGCATTGCCTCCAGTTGCTTGCGCAACATGACCGTTTGCGCGCCTGCTTTCCACGCATGCAGGATGCTCTCGTTTGCCACCTGGGCGTCCAGCCCATCAATCTTGTCATACATGAAGTCAACGCCGGGCGAGACGATTAAGCGATCGTAGCTGACATGTCCATTATCCAGCATCACGGCCTGTTTTTCAGGATCAATGGCGGTTACATCGCCTTTGATCAGCTTGATGCCGTATTTCTTTTGCAGGGTGTCATAGCCAACTGTCAGGTCATCAATGGTGCGAGTGCCGCCCAACACCGTATTGCTCATCGGACAGGAGATGAACACCGGATTGCGTTCGATCAACACAACCTCGATTCTGTTATTGCTCCATTTGCGAATGTACTTCGCTGCAGTAGCGCCGCCGAAGCCGCCCCCTACGATAACCACGCGCTGTCCCGTTTTCTTGATGAGTTCGCTGGAAGCGAACACCAGCCCCGGAAACGACATAACGGCAATTCCTGCTGCACCCACTTTCAAAAAATCGCGACGTTTGAATGACATAATGTACTTTCTATTTTGCCTGCCTTGACGGCATTAAGCTGATCTTCTATTTACGCTTCTGCGCCTCAAAGAAACCAGCCATCAATTTGATCTCTTCGTCGGTGTAACCCCTGGCATGCTGATGCATCACGGTAGCGGGGCGAGCACCGGATTTAAAGTCGCTCATCTGGGACACGAACAATGCCTTGTCCATACCTGCCAGCACTGGCATACCGCCCTCGCTGTTGCCATCGGTGCCGTGGCAGGCAAAACAGGGTGCCGACAAATTGCGAGGCCTGTTGTCAACGGCATAAGCAGCGGAAAAAAGCGCCAAACCGATGATGGCGAGTAGCATTCGATACATAATCATTGGACACCCATCCCTTAGTTTTCCCCGGAATTCCGCTATTGCGGAATTCCCGATAATTACCAGCAATACCCAAAATTTCTGGCTTGCAGCCATCCCTCAACTGCTCCGCGTCGTGAAGGCCAGCCTATCCTTGCATTTCAAATTTGTGGCATTCGAGCTAGGTGCGTTCGAGCACCTTCTGAAACTCCTGCGCAGGCATATAGCCGATCACTCGTTTACCCTCGATTGGGCGGCTGTCCCGCCCGAGCATGATTACAGCAGGCGGGCCAAACAGCCCGTAGTGTTTCAGAATATCCTTGTGAGCCGGGAGGTTTTCGGTGACATCGACCTGCAACAGCGTGAATTTTGACAACTGTTTCTGCACGGCGGGGTCAGTAAAAGTCAGCTTCTCCATTTCCTTGCAGCTCACACACCAATCCGCGTAAAAGTCGAGCACGACCGGGCGCGTGGATGTTTCGACTCGCGCCCGGAGTTCCTGAATGGAATTGACCCGCTCAAATTTCACGGAGCTCTTTTCTTCCGCAGCGGAAGCAATCCGGAGCCCGGCGAGTGGCTGAAGAATTTCGCGCCCTCCGCCCAGCAGGCCTATCAGCAGGCTGCAACCCGCCACCAGCATGGCCACTCCAACCCCTTTCCACAATCGCGTCCACTCCCTGGCGGTGTGCGGCAGTGGGTCCAGTGCATGCAGATATATCGAGGTGGTAATCAGGAGCGTTGCCGCGCTCAACATCAGTGCCCACCCTGGCAAAACGGGCGATACTATCCATAGCGCGGTGGCAAGCAGGGCAACCCCGAATCCCTTGGTCACCACATTCATCCAGCCACCTGCTTTCGGCAGAATCTCGCGGGAAAAAACGCCGACCAGCATCAGCGGGACGCCCATTCCCAATGCCATCACAAACAGCGCGGCACCGCCGAGGGTCGCATCGCCGGTTTTTGCGATGTAGAGCAACGCACCAGCGAGCGGCGGAGCGATGCAGGGTCCCACAATGAGTGCCGACAGAGCGCCCATCAGGGCAATGCCTCCCATCGATCCGCTGCGCGTTGATCCCGCAGCCGAAGAAAAGCGGTTTTGCAGCCAGTGCGGCATCGTCAATTCAAACAGGCCGAACATTGACAGCGACAACACGACAAACATCGACGCAAACGCGCCCAGCACCCACGGATTCTGCAAGGAACTCGAAATCATCGAACCGGAGAGTCCCGCCCCAACACCCGCCAGTGAATAGGTCAACGCCATGCCAAGAACATAGACCGACGAGAGCATCGCGGCACGGGATCGGGAGATATCCTCGCCATGCTTGACGATAATCCCGGACAGAATCGGAATCATCGGGAAAACGCATGGGGTCAGCGAGAGTGCCAGCCCAAAACCGAAGAAGCTGGTCAGAATCAGCAACAGGCTCCCGTTGCTTAGAAGCCCTTCGATGTCGCCGTCGCTGCCGGCTGCTACAGCCGCTGTTGGCGCGGCTTCGGCATTCTTGACCAGAGCGATTCCCGCTGGCGCCTGATTGTCTCCGGCCGGAGCTGCCGGCGCAGCCGCCAGGTCAACATCAACCTGCTGCGTCTGGGGCGGGAAACAGACCCCCAAATCGCTGCAACCCTGCGACGTCACCGCAAGCGCAAATTTCTCCGGCATGCCGGCCGGCACGGGAACGCGGATCGCAACCTCGCTCCGGTAGATTTCTACCTTGCCAAAAAATTCGTCATCCTTGATCTTCCCGGGTGGGAAAACCGGCTCGCCGGTCTTTAGCGCATCCGGTTTGGGTGCAAATCCGAACTTTTTGCGGTACAGGTAATAGCCGTCTGCAATGCGCCAGCGTGCCTCAAGCACCGACTTGTCGATGGCACGCACCTCCAGGCGATAGGCCTGTTCCGGATCAAGTACTTCTTCATCTGCCGCAGCCGATATTGATGCGGCGAGCAGGCTAAAAATAAAAAAGAAAAACCGTGTGTATGACATGATATTCACCATATTATGAAATGCTCCGCACCTTCGGTTTTCAGGAAATTCTCCGCATCCGGCCCTTTCAGCATCGCAAATGTAGCCAGCATTCCAGCGTCGACACAGCTATCGGCCTTGACGCTGACGGAACGGGGCGCGCCCCGCACCGGCCAGCCGGTTTTCGGATTCAGAATGTGGCCGTAGCGCTCCCCGTCCTTTTGCAAAAAACGCCGCGCGTCACCGCTGGTCGCCAGGCCGCTGCGATAGAGAGGAACGGCTCGCACACAAGCTTGTCCGGTCGCGCGGGGGTCATCGATGCCGACCATCCACGGCTCCCCGTTGGCTCGCGGGCCCAGGGCAAACACATCGCCCCCGAAATTTATCAGGGCCGCACTGATACCGGCGGCTGACAGTTGCCGTGCGGCCTGATCCACCGCGTACTCCTTGCCTACCCCCCCCAAGTCGATCTGCATGCCGAGAGGCAATCGTAGTTCTGGCCTGTTCCAGTTCACCCGATGCCAGCCCACGTGCGGCAACAGCGCGGTCACTGCTGCGGGATCAGGCAAGCGGTCACTGCCGTCGAAAGTCCAGGCGCGCCTGAGCACCCCCGAAGTGATGTCAAATGCGCCATCGCTGAGCCGATGGCAGGTCTGTGCGAAATCCAGCAACGCAGCGGCTTCTTCATCCAGCGTCACCGGCCGCCCCTTTGCGTTGTTGATCCGATGCACGACACCGCTGGCGCTGTACCGGCTGAACTTGGCTTCGATGCGCCGCGCCTCGTCTGCTGCCAGCGCTACGAAATGGCGAGCATCATCCAGGCCGGGCAAGTCCAGCAACACTTCGCATGGGCCACCCAGCGCCTGAAATTCGCCCACCACATGCCCCTCGCGTGCAATCCGCAGGGTAATATTCTGCGGCTCAGGCGTGTACGAGACTCGTTGCTTCACATGTGCCTGCATCAGAACGCCAGGGTGTAGCCTATATGAAACAGGACGGCATCCAGTGTCGGAAAAACACCGGCATCCTTCTGCACGCCCACCGCATCATCCGGCTGTTGCTCACCATCCTGGCGCATCACCTCGACCCGCGTTGTAAACTCGCCCCCGGAAAGGGGCTTGTAGCCGAGCTTGACTCCAACCGAATTCGTGTGCATCTTCGCCATGCGGTAATCAGCGCTGGCGTAGGCCGGGGTGATTTCGGTCGTGTAAAGCATGGAGCGGTAGAAATCCGCCGCACTCTGGGTGTAAAGCCTGATGTTCGGCTGAATATACAGCCTCTCAGTGATGGGCTTGCGGTACTTGAAATCGACGGTATGAGCCTTGATACCCCAGTCATCCTGGAAATATCTGTAGCTGCTGTAAAGAACCGCTGATTCAAGTGCATAATTGAGCTGGGCATAGATTACGTTACTGCCCCGCTTGTCGGGCCGCTTTTCAGTGCGTGCGACGCCGTTCGCATTTACGCCGGTCACAGGGTCAACTTCACTGATGATCTTGTACGGATTGGTCATATAGCCAGAGGCGTTGCCACGAACATAATTCAGCTGCAACAGGGCTTCTCGCGTCAGAACTTGCGTGATGCCTAGCTGCAAATCGACCTGGCTCTTCTCTTCAGATGCCGCTCGAATGGTCGCAGCGTTGGTTGTCATGAGTTCAGTGTGGATACCGTTGGCTGGCTTGATGGTGTCGACAGAATAACTGGCGCCAAAAACAAGCGTAGTGTTGCGCTGGTTAAAGTCACGCGCAACAGAGCCGCCTAACCCTGCCGAGCTATACGTTTTCTGGGATGAATGGTCTGCCGCCAGCGTCAGGCGCGTTTCGGGTGTCAAACTTGTATCCCAGTCCACGCCCATCGCCGTCCGTGCGGCCTTGAAGGATGCCATAGGGGCTCCTCCCGAAGCGGAACTGGTAGTCTGGATCTTAGCCGCGCCGGTCGGAGAGGCACCGGAGACACTGTCGTAATCTGCGCGCACCGACAGTGAATCTTCTTCGCCCAGTTGACGCTTGGCGCGAAAATTCAGCTCCGAAACATTGATGCGGTTCTTCTCCGAGTAGCGCATCGTCCCGACATCGACGCGCCATGGCTCGTCTGATGAGCCTTCGGCATGAGCCAACGGTACTGCCAGCAATAAACCGGCGCTGGCGGCAGAGAGCAAGGATCGTACAGCCCCGCCTTGTCTGGTTTGGCCTTTTTTAGCTTGGCCTTTTTTAGCTTGTTTGGTCAGTTGCATCCGCAGCCTCCCCCGCCAACGCCCTTGCCGCCAAAAGCTGCTTCGCGGCTGAAGTAAACGCGGCTATCGAAAAATTCCTCGATGCGGTCAGGCACCAGTTGCATTTCTTCTTTCGCCAGCAAATCTTTTTCCCACGGCTGCACCGACTGCATCATCGCACAGCCATTCAATGCACCCGCCGCGATCAGGCTGGCGAGCAATTTACGTAAAACCATATCCATTTCCTTTCGGCTGACAATTCGATCATCCTGAAAACCGCGGCGTAGGAGCCTGGTTTACCGGGCGATGTTGTTCATCGCGCAGTAAGCTGCGCTCCTGCAAAGGCGTTTCGATCCTATTAAGCAATCTCATTATGTGTTAACGGGAAATCAGGGGGTAACCGCCGCCAACTTGGCCTCGCCAACCAGCTTCTTTATTTCTTCCTCCAGTGCCTGCTTGTCCTTCTGGCGATAACCGACGTGCGCGATGCGTGATCGTCCATCGCGGTCAATCAGGTAGGTACTGGGCATACCCTTCACCTGATAGGACTTGGCGACACCGCCTTCCGGATCGAACCCGATCCTGAAGTTCGCAGGGTTTTCCTTCAGGAACTGGCGGGCTGCCTCCATATCCTTGTCGACATTCACCGCGATGACCACCAGACCATCTGCACCATACCGCTCCTGTGCCTCATTCAGCCACTTGAACGAGGCGCGGCACGGGCCGCACCAGGATGCCCAGAAATCCAGGTAAACCACTTTGCCGCGAAAGTCCGAGAGATTGAGTTTTCCAGAATCCGCAGCGATCGAAAACGCAGGCGCCTCGCGCGCCTCGTCGGCCAAAACGGATGAAGCAATTCCCAATGCAATCACTGCAGTCATCACACACAGTAGCTTTTTCATTTCACTAATCCTTTCAAATCGAATACCCCTTGACTCAATCTGTACAGAGAAAGCTCGCCGGGAAGCCCGGCGAGCCTGTGCGGCACTAAGGGGTCACTGATATCCTGCCGGGCAATTGAGCCGGTGTGTACATGCTGGTTATGCTGGCCGGGGGAGCCTTATGGTGGCAGAGATCACAGTTGGCAAACTCCTTGCCCCCGTGTGAAAACGGCAGGGATGAGTTGCTTATACTCACTACATTGCCACTCGCATTCACCTGCACCACCTCCGCCGTGAAGCTGTCAACTATGTCCTTGAGCGGGAGGTTGAAGTTCTCGCCCTTGCCTTTGCCCAACCGTGCCATCTTGGACGTGCCATTCTTGAACAGGAAGCGGATGTTGTGGTCGTAAGCCAAGTGCTCAGCGCCCGTTTTGTTGGCAAATATCTTGCCGGCGGCAAAACTGTGGCAGGTCTGGCAAGTGCGTCCATGGCAATGCAGGGCATTGGTGAGGGCGCTGATCTCTGCACCTGCAGGCGTGTCATTGGTCAGATTCACGAGGCTGTTGGCCTGGTTAAGGTTGACCAGGAAGGCATCGCCTTTAACGTTCAGGTCATCTTTGCCATAGATAACGACATAGCCATCGCTGTCGACCATCTTGGTGCGGTAGTAATACGACTGATTGAGGGTGTCAAAGCTGTAGTTAGGCACCGCGCCCATCACTGTACCCTCGTCGAGGGGAGTGGCCGGATCGACTGCCACCAGCGTACCGCCGCCATCTTCGTCCGTTACATCCACCCGGAGGAGCGCGTAAGGCGAGTACGGAAAGCTGGCATTGAAGTTCAACGTACCTTTCTTGGCTGCAGTCAGTGCCGCCCAGAATCCGTTAGCTCTGCATGTGAAGCCGCCAGGGTAGACAGTATCAGTATGCGTGGTCATGTCGTGCACGGTGTGGCTGCCGCTACCGTCGAATACACACGCCTGATAGGTCATTTTGCCTGAGCCGGTATCCAGTGTGTAGGTGGTGTACAGATGCTTGTTTCCGAACGCCATGTTGCTGCCATATGCTCGATAGCCCGTGGTCTTGGTAGCCACGGCCAACTCGACTGGCATTGTGGTCGTGCCGTCCTTCTTGGCTGCGTACAACATAAAGTCGCCATCGCCATAGATCACCCATTGATCCGTGAAGGCCTTTACCCCGGTGGCTTTGCCGTCGCTGTTCACTTGAATCACGGTGCCGTCGGATTTGAGGCGGGTGATGTTCTTGGTGCCGGTGCTCGTGGTGGAGTTCCAGTCGGCGAAGTAGGCGCTGTCATTATTGAAGGCAAAGTTCTTGGCACCGCCCACACTGATCGTTGCGGTGGAAGGGTTGAACGGCACCATCGTCATCGTCATAGCCTGTGTGCCTCCGGCTGTGTTCTTGTCCAGGATGTGGAGTTGGTTATCGATCAGCAGCATGCTCTTGCTCGTGCCGCCAACATTGCCGAGGAACTTGTAGTTGGCGACAGCCGGTGCAGTTCCAGTAGTTGTCGTGGGACCATTTGCAATTTTGGTGCAGCTCGCTGCCGCGCCAACCCCGCATGCCGGGCATTCGTCGATTGACGGTACGCAGTGATCGAATTCGTTCAAGGCACTGTCGTAAGCGATGATGCCATTGCCAGGTGCGCCGTACGAGTCATAGGCAATCGTGAGCAAGGTCTTGTTGGTGAACGGCATCGGGGTGCTGATGTCGGTTGCCTTCGGGAAGATCAGGACTTTGCTGGTGGTCATACCGGCGGTAACGGTACCGGTCAGGAATACATTCGTACCGAGATAATCGATTTCCTGGTAAACCGGATTGCTGAGGCCGACTGCAGTGCTGTGAGCCAGCTCGGCCGGTACGGTAGTACTCGATTGTTTCCACATGGAAACCTTGTAAGGCTTGCCGCCTTGCACGTAATGCAACGCATTGACATAGAGGTCGGTATAGCTGTTGTCGGCGGGATTATATCCACTCACGAGGGTGGAAGGTTTCGGCATCGCGCCCGAGGCGGCCGGAAAGGTTCCAGCCACTCCGGCTCCAGGGGTTCCCTCAACGTTAATCGGCGGATTGCTTGCTGAGCCATTCACCTTCGGGTCAAACACCTTTGCACTGCGGATAGAACCAAGCTTGGTACGATCGACCTCGCCATAGAACAGGAAGCTTTGCTCGCCCGTCTGAACGGCTAGCGGCGTTACGCCGGCGGGGGTTCCGCCCCCTGCGGTAGAGGTTGACGAACTTCCGCTACACCCCGCCAGTATCAGTGCAGACGCCAGACCTGCCGCAGCAAGCCCCATAGCTGTTCGTGTAACAGCAAATTTCCTTGAAACGCTCATGATGCAAACCCCCTGATTATCTAAGTTATGTCCAAATTCATGCATACCAGATGAATAATTGCCCCGCGCGTCCTGCACCTGTCCCCGCAGCAAGTCCGCAGGACATTGCAGCGAAACGATCCAAAAACGGCGGGCCACAATTCAAGGCAAGACCGCAAAACGCATTGCCCACGTGCCAAGAGCACTGGTAAAACTATTCACGAACGCAGTGAAAAAATGCGTTACTTTTGGCGGCTCTTTTGAAAAACGAATGGATTAAGCGGCATGAGGGTTGAATCTTTGAAAATTGAGCTTGCCAGCGATGAGAAATATCACCGTGCGCA
>MGWZ01000009.1 GCA_001801175.1 Gallionellales bacterium RIFCSPLOWO2_02_FULL_57_47
CGGGTGATGACGTTTCAATCCTCGCCCGCGCCGAGGCGCGGGCGCTACCTGTGCGCGCGCAGTGTAGAGGGCACGCGCTACGGACGTTTCAATCCTCGCCCGCGCCGAGGCGCGGGCGCTACACCCGGTCGATCCACTCATCCGGCACCGACTCATGTTTCAATCCTCGCCCGCGCCGAGGCGCGGGCGCTACAGTCCGCTCACAACGTTATGACTATCAACGTTGAAAAGCGCACTTTGCGCGAACCCTCGGTTTTCCAGCCTCCGAGAGTCCACACAACCAAACGACGGTGGCAGAAAATCATCCTTCGTCAATATATTAGCCACAACGCGAACTTGCCGCGTTTGTGTCGTTGCTACTGGTTCGCGCATCATATTACCAGCGCCCCATCAAAATCCACAGCACGAAAATTTCCATATTCTTTAATGTGTAACTCCACTGGTTCAGTCAAACGATAGAGACGCAAGCAGTCTTCCTTTTCGTCTATCTCTTCAAGCAGTCGCCGCTCTAGTTCTTCAAGCTGCATCTGATCGACCTTGCACTCAAAGACTGAATTTTGCACACGTTGCCCAGTGCTTTCGCAAACTTTCGCGACACGGCGCAGCCGTTTGCGCCCGGCGGCGGTTACAGTGGATACGTCGTAAGTGATAATAATCAGCATGAGCGTCGAGCTAAACTCGCACAGCGAGACCGCGTCCCTCTCCCCCGCTTGCGGGGGAGAGCTAGGAGAGAGGGAACGGGCATGACGGGTTTCATTATCAAAGATAGCATTATTGTCGTGCCCGTTAACGGTAAAGGAACGGAAGATAGCCATCCATCTCGCCGCGCAGGGTGCGTGCCATGAAGCGCGCTTGCAATAACGGCAGCAGGCCAATCGGCACTTTGGTTTCCAGCAACGGGTGCATTACTTCTTCCTGTTTGCGTTCCTGATATGCAGTAACCACGGTGCGGCGTGCATCGCCTTCGAGCAGCACCGCGCCGCCTTCATGTTCGGCGAAATCGTTGGGACCGATCTGCCCCCGGTTAATCAGTGTCAGCGCCAAGCGGTCAGCAAGAATGGCGCGAAACTCTTCCATCAAATCCAGCGCGAGTGCGGCGCGACCGGGGCGCACGGTATGCAGGAAGCCAAGCTGGGGATCGAGGCCAACCGTCTCCAGCGCGGAACGGCAGTCGTTCATCAGCATGGAATACAGAAATGAAAGCAACGCGTTGAAGCGGTCGCGAGGCGGTCGCCGGGTGCGGCCATCCATCGCGAATTTATCGCGTGCCTCACGCTTGACCAACAGCGGCAACGCGGCGAAATAATTTTTTGCTGCATCGCCTTCGATGCCGCGCACCACATCCAGATCGGGTGCATGCGGCAGATTGCGCAATGAGATCGAAAGGGTTTCGGCTGCCGCAGTAAGTGCGCTGCTATCCTCAGCATCGCCTGCTTCACGCGCGCCACGCAGCAAGACTTGGCGTCCATTACGCAACTTCCCGGCAATCGCGCTATGAGCAATGCCCAGCGCAAATTTTTCATCCAGCGCCAGGCGATGCTGCGCCTGCCGCAGCAGAATATTGCCGGAAACCGGGCCTTCGAGGCGCGCCTTGAATCGCCCTTGGTTATTCAGCAACACCAGGCTGATGCCGTCATCCGCACAGCGGTGCATCAGCGCAGGTGAAAGCATGATATTGCCGAGGCACACCACGCTGCCCAGATGATGCAGCGGCACCTGTAATTTCTTCTCGCGCTCCACATCCACTCGCAGCGTGTCATTCTCCAGATGGAGGTAGGCGTTCTGGGTCATCACATAAAGTGTATTTTGAATTGTGCGCATAGTTGTATTACAATTTGTACCTCAAAACGATTTTAGGGGTGGCTGCTATGGGAACACTAACTTTGCGATTGTCGGAAAAGCTGGATCGACAATTAAACGCACTGGCGGCACAAACCCACCAGAACCGTTCCGAATTGGTACGCACAGCATTGGAGATATTCTTGCGCGACCAGAAACAGAAACAATTTATGGATGCGCTGGTTTCTGAAGCCAAAGCGGCATACGCGGATGAGTCTGTTCGCCGCGAGGCTCGCGAGATCGCTGAGGATTTCCTACCGCTGGACAACGAAGCGCTGGATTTAGCAGAAGGCCGCAAGCCCGGTGATCCCGAACCTAAACAGTGGTGGAAATAATGCGACGCGGCGAGATATGGGTAGCAAACCTGAATCCCGGTCGCGGGAGGGAGATCGGCAAGATTCGACCGGTGCTTGTTTTGCAGGCAGATGAGCTGAGCGCAATCGGCACGCCCATGATTGTCATTTTGCCTGTCACTACGCAGGTGTATCCCGACTATAAAACTTGGCGAGTACCGATTCGTGCCAGAGGACGTTTGCTGGTGGATTGCCAAGTGGTTGTTGAACAACCCCGTGCGCTGGATCGCGACCGCTTTGGGGAAGGCCCGCTGACTACATTGAGCGAAGAAGAAATGAGCAACGTCGAGTGCGCCTTTCTGGGTGTCTGCGGCATGGCACAGTATCTTACTCAGCAGCATTGAACAATTCCTCGCGCAAAGACTTCAACCTGTGCCGTTCCGCCAGCGCATCCGGCTGGCAAATTTCTTTCAGCGAACACTCCTTGCAGCGCGCGTCATTGACCGGGGGCGGCAGTCTTCCTGAATCCATCATGGCGCGAATGGCGTTCACGGTTTCTTTCACCTTGTTGCGCAACTCCTGCGTAATCGCTACCTCGCGCCGCCGCCGTGACGTATGGTGATAAATCGCGCCGTGCGTGATGGCCTTGCCGGTCATCTCTTCCAGGCACATCGCCTGCGCAGCAAGCTGGAGGTCGTCATGAATTTTTTCGCGCTTGCGGCCATGTTTGTATTCCACCGGATAGATGCGCCCGTCTGGATGAAACTCCACCACATCGCATTTACCGATCAGCCCCAGCCGATCCGACCACACAGGCAACGCGCGCTCGCTGCGCACGCCCTCGAAAGTTTCAAACCCCGGATCGTCCACCCGCTCATGGGCCGCATTGCCGCGCATGGTAAAAACATTCTCATCGAATGCCTGCTCGACATGTATCAGTGCGCACTGGCGCGGGCAATAGCTCCAGTGCTGGAGGGCGGAAAGCATGATGGGATCGGCTGCTTCGTTCATGGCAGTGGTGCTATCATAATTACTTGTAACATTTGAATTTAAGGAGGGCATCATGGCAGCGATATTGAAAGAAATTGAAGACCAAGCATTAAGTCTGACGCCCAGGGAGCGAGGCGAATTGATCCACCGCCTGATCGTCAGCCTGGAAGGCGAAGCAGAAGACTCACCCGAAGCCATCGCCAAAGCATGGGACGAAGAAATCGCCCGCCGCGTGGCGGACATGGAAGCGGGCAAAACAGTCTGGATTCCGGCAGAAGAAGTTTTCGCGCGGCTTGATGCCATTATTGATAGCGCACGCTGATTGATGCGCGTTTCATTCAATTCCGAGGCGCTTGCTGAAGCAGAAGAAGCGACCCATTGGTATCGAGATAATGGCGGATCATCGCCCAGCCGCGCTTTCACCCAGGAATTGCAGCGCGTCGTCCGTCTGGCCGCCGAGCAACCCGGTGTCGGCAATGCTGGACTGCATGGAACAGTTCGTCTGTATTTCAAGCGTTTCCCATACACATTAGTTTTTCGAATTCAGGGCGCATCCGTTAGAGTGATCGCGATTGCCCATCAAAGCCGCCGCCCAGGGTATTGGGTTGGGCGACGCTGAATTCCGGCATTGTCTCCGATCATGATCGTGCACAACCTAACGACAATCGCAATCAACCGACTTTCCGCTGCAACGTGACTCCCGCAGGAATAGCCGCCTCTTTCACTGAAACGGTGTAATCGGCAAAGTCGCGCGCAGGTTCCTCGGAATTTTTCTTCACCTGAATCAGATCGAACAGATTGTGTGCTGGGGCATTACCCAATTCGCTGTCGTGCTTGAACACATACAGCCCGCGCGTAGTCATCTCGCCTCTGGCGGCGGAGCGGTCATGCTCGAACATTTGTTTCAGCGCTTCCCATAGAAGCTCTAGGTCTTTTTCCGAAAAACCAGTCTGGTTGGCAAGGTGCGCAGAGACGAAGCCGTGAGCGACATAGAGGCCGTAGGGCACGGTGAACTTGCGGCCAATAGTACGTTCCTTTTCCAAGTCTTTTTCGTTTGTTACGGCCATCCTGGTAATCGCGTGTTCAGCGGGAATAACGGGGTCAATTGATCGCGCAAAGGTCAGTTGAACAGGCCCTCGGACTTGGCCGCAATTTACTTCTGTCGTCATGACTGCACCGAAGGTACGAATGTCGTAGAAGTTTTTGCACATGAAGCCTGTGACCTTTTTTGCATCCTCAATATTCTTTGGCAGTTTCTTGGCTTCATGCTTCAGGTCATAAGCTTGATATGCTCGCTCGTGTGTACGGTTCAGCACAGCTTTTTCCTTGACATAAATTTCATAAGGTGGCTGCTCGCCCTTTACTAGGCCGATATAGTTGCGCACTTTGCGTTTGAGACAAACGTCTGTCACCAACCCTCTCCCATTTTCATCATCTGATCTTGGCAAATTGCCAGCATCCGGGTCGCCATTGGGATTGCCGTCCTTTACATCAAATAGCAGGACAAAATCGTAACGATTATTCAGGCTCATGTTCATCTCCTTCAGTTTTATAGGTGGAAGGGTGTTGTTTTTGGTGGTAATAGCCAACAGCAAAACAACCTTGATCGTTCAATGAAAAGATTGGCATAAAGGGTTTGTCCGGGTTGAGAGCATCCATAATGCTGCTAATCAGTTTCTCCAGATTGACTGCGCGCCCCGGTTTTTCTCTACGGATTTTCGCCAGATGTTTGGTAGCAAGATTAATCAGCAATGGGAAAATCTTGCCCGGCGTACCCGATGCTGCTCCCCAGAACGTATTGCGTATGGTTGCCCGTATACCCGGATTAGCTTCTTCCTGTATGCGTTCCAGTACCGCAAATAGTCTACCCAGTCGATAGGCGGTATTCGTATTGCTTTCGTCTAATGACACCTTGAGTTCCTCCTTTCCAGAGTAACGGTTGATGCACGCTTTGATGATCGCAGCGCGCGGATAATTAACTTCCTGTTCGGCTCGAATACGGCGGATGGCAGCCTGTAACAACGTAGCCGGATATGGTCGTCCAGTAAGAATCGCTCGCATGGTGTCTCCCGCCATATTAGGTGGCGTGTCATAACTACCATCGCTTTTCCTTCTGCTGATTGACTTCAAAATGGCAGACAGCGAAAGACTCCGTGCATCAAACTCCGAACGGTCAATTTCGAGCCCATCAAAATGATTGCGGATGTTGATAGCCAGTTCGCCCACCGTTTTCACATGCCAGAAGCGTATTGCGATGCGCGCCGCATTCGGTGCAAGCCCAAGCACATAAAAGCGTGTGCCGTCGTCCTCGAAGTTGTTCGCTCCGGTTTTGGGGGCGGACAACCATGCGGCAATTTTTTGTGTTCCTTGATCGGGATCATCTTTGGCAGGTTCGCTGAAGAAACCGGGAAATAGTTCTTCCATCGGATGCCCCGGTTTCTCCGCCCAAAAAACCGTAGAGGCATCGCCAACCTGAATGCGTTGCCGCGAGCCTTTTGCAAGTAGGTGGTTGAGCGCAGTGGTGTAAGCAAAGGCTGCGCGTTTACCCACTGGCGCATTGGCACCTTGAGATTTTCCATAGGAGTCATAACCAGAATCCTTTTGAAATGAAACTAGCTTGGCTCCCGATGGCTGCGCACCCCATACACCCTGTATAGATGGGTGTAGCCGTTCGATAACGTCCGTTTCGCCGGATACCAAGCACAAACCGGTTTCGGCTTCATCGCCATGATTGCTGTACGTGAGCGCTTTCACCACAGCTTCGCGCTCACAGACCGGGCAATTATCGCCTTCCAACCTGAAGGTAAGGTTGGCACCTCTTTCCAGTATTTCTGGCCATATCGGATGCGTGAATATGTTCCCAAAATTGCCTTGCTTAAGAAATGCCAGAACAGCTTTAATGCCCGCGTCCTCAACTTCGGCGAAACTTTCACTGATTGCCGCGACGAAAGCATGATGTTGGTCTTGCAATCGTTGGATGATTTTCTCTTTTTTCTTTTCATTTGTTGCATGGGCAAGCTTCTCAGCCTGCTTCTCCGGATTGGCAACTCCAAAAACATATTCAGAGTTACCCCAAAGCAGGTTGGCAGCAACGTTGACGCTTTTCTTGGCTGCTTGTGGAAGAAGAAATGTTTTGGCTGCGCGTTTTTTGCCTTCACCCTCGCGCGTGTCTTGTAGTGCAGCAAAGTCGCCTGCCGCTGTCAGTATCACAAGATAGGTGACCGCCTTGCGTTCAAAGCCGGGTGGCGCCAAGTCGCTATCCGGCAACCGGGTTTTGCGCTGGTAATACGCATTGAGTGCTTGCAGGATCATCCTCGTACCTCCTCGCTGTTCCATCTCGGAACTTGCAATACGCCACCTTTCAGTTCGGCACGAAAGAAGCGCGGTTGCGGGTCGGCGGTATTGCGGTAATCCATGTCGTGCAGCATCCAGCCTAGATCGCGTGTTTCTGCGATAGGGCTGGCTTGTGGTTGTGTGGTGTCAATCAGCCGGAAGTCGCAGGCAAATTCGCGGCAACCTAGATAGGGTTGATTGACGCATTGCCCCGTTTCGGCACGGCGTTCGAACATATCCAGAAACTTGCCCGGTGTGTTGTTATCGCCAGCATTTGGTAGCAATTCAAAGTGCGCGTGGATGCGGTAAGCCACGTCACGCAGGAACAGCCCGGCGCGTTGTTGACGTTCGTCTTCGATATTCAAGCCGAGTGTGCCAGAGCCTTTGTTCATGGCACTTTTTGCACTATCGATGGAAATGACTTTGCCAACTTCGTTACGCCGTATGGATACCCAACGTATCGGTTTCAAAACTTCAATCTTGTTGACGTGCCAGCGGATGGCTGGTTTCCATAGGATAGATTCGAACACCGCACGGGCTGAGGACGGCGTTATCAAGTCGTAGCTCACACGCTCGACTTTCATTTCCGGGCGGGTGAAGCAGGCGAAATCGCCGCTGACTTCTAAACAGTAAGTTTTCATTTTCTCCCCTTGCTTAAACGACGCCGTGCGCCGGATCAAAAACGACATCTTTGCTCATTAGCAGTCCTAACTGCGGATGGTAGAGCGTATCCGAACTCTGCACATGGACTCCCGGATATATTTCTCGAATGTCGCGACTACCCAATAACTTTTTGCATTCATGGTCGCGAATGTTGACAGTGTAACGTTGCAACCTGCGCAACAGGCCACGGCGTTGATGCGGTTCCATGTTTGGGTTGGATTCCAGTGCTGCAATTAAATTGGGGCTTTCGCCGTAACACACAATGACGGCGGTCTGGCCTTCTTCATCGATCAAGCGAAACTTGCTGGCGGCAGTACGGAAATTGAACACGGCCTGTCGTGCTCCGGCACGGTTGTGCATATCCAGTAGGCTGATGATGTCGGCTCTGTCCAAGCTGTTGAGGCTCGCATAATACGCTCGAAAATATGTCTCGAAGCGTTCACGGGTGAGCGGGTCGCCTTCGCACAAACGCATCACTTCTTGCCCGCTTTGTTGCGCCTTGCGCAGCAAGCCGGGTGCAGCAGGTTTGGGCGGTACAAAGACTACGACCCTGCCCAATTCCGGCAACACTCCTTCGCGGTTACAGCGCCCGGCAGCTTGCGCCACTGCGTCCAGTCCCGCCAGTGCGCGATAGACAACGGGAAAATCCATGTCCACCCCTGCTTCGACCAGTTGAGTGCTGACCACGCGTGTTGGGATGCCGTCCTTCAATCTTTGTTTGATCGCAGCGATAACGTGCGAACGATGTTGTCCGCACATCAGGGCCGACAGGTGGATGGTGTCCTTGGGCATCAGGTGATGTAATTCGCGGCAGTCGTTACGCGAGTTAACGATGCACAGTATGGATTCATGCTGCTGTAGTTGCTCTGCGATAGCTTCCCAAGATTGCGGCACATCGAAGTCTGTCGGTAATTTCGTATCGACTCGCTTGAGATCAACATACAGTTTGTCGGGGTCGTCCATCAGTTCGCGCACATTACTCAGTCCAAGGAATTTTGGGCGTGGCGTGAAAGCTGGTTGGGTTGCTGTGGATAGTACAAAGCTGACACCGTAATTGTTCGACAAGTCAGTCATCGCATGGAGTATCGGAGCAAGAAAATCCGGTGGCAGTAATTGTGCTTCGTCCAGCACGACGACGCTATTCACGATGTTGTGCAACTTGCGGCTACGGCTGGTGCGGGCGGCAAATAGCGATTCGAAAAATTGCACGTTGGTGGTGATGATGATGGGCGCATCCCAGTTTTCCGTTGCCAAGCGGGATCGCGAATCTTCCTGGTCGGGGTCAAGATTGCTGTGGTGTTCGATAACATTTTCCTTGCCGAAAATGCTACGAAAAATGTCGGCGGTCTGTTCCAGAATACTGGTGTAGGGGATGACGTAAATCACGCGCCGCTTGCCGTGGTGGACGGCATGGTTCATTGCAAAGGCCATGCTTGAAAGCGTCTTGCCGCCGCCAGTAGGCACAGTGAGGGAGAACATGCTGGATGGCAGCAATGCTTTTTCTCTGCACTGGCGTAGTACATCGGCGCGGATACGATTAACCAGTGTGTCTTCCGCTTTGGCGGCTTTATCCGCCATATATTGGTCGAATGCGGGTGACAAGTCTTTCAGTGAAGGATAGCCAGTGCGAAGCGCCGCCTTACGACCATCCATGAAAGCTTCTGTATCAAGGAAATCAGCATCCACCAGACAGGAAAACTGCATTCTGATCCATAGTGCCCATGCGCCTTTGTCTGGATGAGGCGGCAGCGATGTCGGGTTTGGTTGATCGAGTATGTGCGGTGGAGGGGAGGCGAGCAATGCTTCTTGCAAATATCCTTTCTTCTTGCCTTCCTCAATCCGATTGAATAGCGAAGATTGCCCTTCTTCCGGACTATTCCAGTCAGGCAGTCCTGCATGATGCCCGGCAATCAGATAAGCCAGGATACGACCTTGCAATCCCAGTTTTTCCATTGCATGAATGGCTCCAGCAGTAGAGTGATCCACTCGTCCCGGTGCGCCTTCGATATGTGCTTCAGCGTCATAACCACTCGCTTTTTTGATGTAGGTCTGAAATTTCTCGCGATACTTGCCCAAGTCATGCCATAAGCCTGCGATGTTCGCCCAATCGCTGGAATCAAAATTAGCGGCAAAATCAGCAGCCATCGCAGCTACGCCGCGCAGATGTTCATCAAGATGGTGTTCATGCCACTCACCATTTTCGTCTTGACGAACATGGGCAAGGGGTTTGTTATTGGGTTTGTCGCTCATATATTCCATGCTAACACCCTCACTGTCTCAAAACGTGAGCCTGCCCCCATCTTTTCTATGACAACCCAAGCCTCTCCCGCAATTCAGCAATAATGGCCGGATCTAGGGGCGGGACGGTGTGTTTGCCGCGCTGCTCCATATTCAGCAGCAGCTCCTCAACCATTTCTGTTCCGTCCAGCGCGGATCAGCAGTTCCTCATCCGACACAGCCACATCACAGCCGCGACTGCAACTCGTCATACACATCGTCTCTGGATGCAACCGAGAGGATGGTCAATAAGCGCTTGGTATCGTTGACGTGGTAGATCAGGCGGAACTGCGGCGTGGTGATTTTTATTTTGTAGCAGTCGGGAAGGTCGCGTAGCGAGTCTTTGGCTACTCGCGGATGTTTGAGGCGTTCTTTGGCGAATTTTTCCTTGAAGCGCCGTTTGATGCTGCCATCCAGTTTTGCCCATTCTTTCTCGGCAGCGGGATGGATGGCAAGTTCATAGCTCATCCAGTTTGACCTTGCGAGCTTTGCTCAAGGTGGGCAGGCGTTTTTTCGCACGGTCTTCGGCAATGCGTTCGGCAATAGAGTCCAGCATGGCTTCCATCATTCTTGGCGAAATGATGTAGCCCGCAGGTTTGTTGTGGTTGAGGATGGCCACTGCCTGGTCTTCGTCTTCTGCGAGCTTGAGTATGCGTGTCGGCGATTCGCGCAATTCGGTTACGCCTATGGTAATTCCCGCATGGATGGCATTCATGAATATGTCCTTAATAATGTACTCCAGAGTGTACGTAGTTGAATGCGTGCGGTCAACAAAAATCTCAGCACGCTCACGCCAACCCCAGCTTCTCCCGCAATTCGGCGATGATGGCCGGATCGAGCGGCGAGTTGGTGTGTTTGCCTCTGCGTTCAAATTCCATGAGCAGGGCTTCGACCATTTCTTTTCCGTCTTTGGTCTTGACGGCTTGCAGCGGGGTCTTGCCGTTGAGGGCGGGGAGTTTTTCTTCCGGCCAGTTGCGGTAGTGCTGGCGCATGTATTCGGCGATATTCGCCTGCACTTCGGGGAGGTTGTTCAATTCGTCCTGTTCCTTCTGGCGCTGCCGGGAGGCGGGCGTTTCGCCTTGCTCTTCCGCCTGCGCCAGCATGGCTTGCAGCGATTCGATCACGGTGGTTTTGTAGCGCGCGCCCGGCAGCATTGCTTCGACGTGGGCGCGGATTTTCTTTGCGCGGTTTTCGGAATTGACCTCGATGTTCATGCTGCGCCCGTCAATTTTGATGTGGCCGAGGACGGTGTTGTCCCATGACTCGTGTTTCTCGTTGCCCCTTTTCTGCCAGGAAAATTCGGCGCTGCGCAATTCGCCACGCGAATCGAATCCGGCCTCCGCCAGCAATTCTTCTTCGGTGTCGGTCAGGCACAGCGGGCTGAGCGCGTCAAGGGCTGCGCGCGGCGAGTCGATTTCATACACGAGCCGGTGCGGCAGCAACGGATCGCCATCGGTGTTTTGCAGTTGCGGCATGGGCGGGTTGAGCAGGCGATCGGTGATGTCGTGGTAGATATCCAGCATCTCAAAATCGTAATCCTTGAGCAGTTCCGGCGTGAGCGGCAGTTTGCGCGAGAGGATTTCCTTGCGCAGTTCGAGGATGGCGCTTTTTTCAATGGGTGGAAACATCACCGGCGCGCAGGCTTCCAGCATCGCCACTTGATCTATTTTCACCACCTTGGCAAACAGGATGTCCCCGGCCTGCGCCTGGCGCGATCCGGCGTGTTCGGTGACGTTTACTTCTTCGCTGGTGATGATGTCGCGCAGGACGAAGCCTTCGCCGGGGCGCACCGAAAGGACATCGTAAAAGCTGAATGGTGCTGCGCAGCATTGCTCCATGTAGCGCACGCGCAGCGGATCGAGTTGCCTGCCTTTCTTGTCCAGATACGCCCGCGCCAGTGTGCGCCCGTCCAAGGCCTCATGTTTGACCGAGGTTTCGAGTGGGGCGGGCACCCAGTCGTAAAAAAACCAAGGCATGAATATTGGCATGTGCGGCGTGCCGGGGGTGAATGGCTCATCATCCCAGGGCATGAATTCTTCCCATGCTTCCTGTATAGCACCCGGCCCGAAATGGGAGGCGGAGAAATTGAGCAGTTGCGCGGGCGATCCTTCAATCGCGCGGCGTATCCTGCGCCAGAGGAAATCATCTTCGGGTTGAACCTGTTCCGTTTTCAAACAGCATTGCTTGTATTTTTTCCCGCTGCCGCAGGGGCAGGGGTCGTTGCGTCCGATTTTAGGTTCGGGGCGGACGTAGGTTTCATGGGTATAGTACGAGTCATATGGGGCGGTCGGATAATCCGCATCTCCGCTCAAACGGTGCAGGTTGTCTTTTGCGTCTTCTTCCTGCCAGCGTATCTGGCGTTCGGTGATGGCATCCGGTTCGTAAAATTGCAACGGGTTTTCGAAGCGTTCCCATTCGGGTGCATGGTATTTTCCGGCATATGCTTGCTCTATGCTCCGCGTGTCAAAATGTATGTCCCAACCGCTTTGCAGCGCGGCCAAGCCTTCCAGTAATTGGCGGTATTGGGGGCGCGGGAAGTGAAGTAATAAGGCGGCGGAAGTTAACCGGTATTCCCAATCTTCGCTTTCATCTTCCGCATTTCTCGCGAGCCATGCCAGCGCTTGTTCAAGCGCTTCGCCGCCCTGCCGTGAGGCGGCGGCGATGAGTGGGTCAAGGGCATTGCATCGCATGTACCAATCCAAATCGCGTTCTTCGCAAAGCGTTCGCAAGACAGGCAGCACGCTATCGGGCTTGTTCTTGAACAGCGCAGACCAGTAACCCGCAAGCCAGTCTTGCAGGTTGTCGTCGTCTTCCAGCGACATGCGGCGCATGAATTCGACCAGCAGCAGGCCTGCCTGTTCGCTTGGGATTTGCCCGAGGATCATCGCCGCATGGAGCCGTAACCACCACTGGCCATCGCTTCCTTCGGCGTCCCAGAGAAAATCGTCTTCGTGCAGTTGCCGCAGGTGCTCCGTCATTCCGTCGCCGCGCCGGGCGCATTCGTCGATGACGTTGCGCGGAACGCGGTCTTCGTTTTCGATGAGGAGGTCGGTAAGCTCGAACGGACTGAGTTCTGCGAGTTCTTCTTCGGAATAAACCGGAATGTGGATTTTGTCGTTCATGGGGCAAGGGTCTTTACGTGGCCAAGTTTTGAATAGTCGAGGATGCGCCGGTCGTCAGTCACCAGTGTGGCGTTTCTAGCGCGGGCGGTGGCGACCAGAAAACGATCCGCCGGATCGGCGTGGAATTCTTCCGGCAGGCGGCAGCTATCCAGCACGATTTCCGGTTCGTCGAGGCCGATTAGTTTGATCTCCGGATTGTCGAGTGCGCGCGCCACCCATTTTTGGGTCGGCATCGGCAGGGCGATCCGCCGTTTGCTTTCGAGCAGGGCGATTTCCCATACCGAGATGATGGAGACGAACAGGGTGCGGCGCTGCCCGGCTTGTTCGATGGCTCGCAATGCGGCCGGGCGGATTTTCCCCTGTGTGCCGCATGCCAGCCACAACCAGATATGCGTGTCCAGCAGCAGGGAAGGTTCAGCGCGCACGGCGGGTCTTTTCCACGAGATTGGGTTCCGTTCCGGCATCGGCTTCCCAGACAGCTTCCGGCATGTTCACCACATCGCCGAGCAGGGTCGCCTCGCCCGCCATGTAGCCGAACAAGGGTTTGCGTTTTGTTCCGGGAATCTCCACCGGAACCAGCTTGGCGACCGGCCTGCCGCGCTTGGTGATGATGATTGGGTCGTGGGTTTTTTCCACCTCGTCCATGATCTTCAGGCAATTTGCCTTGAATTCCGCTGCGGGTATTTGCATGGTATTTCTCCTTGTGGTCACAAGCAAGTGGTCATGTTAGCAGAGGGCGTTTGTAAAATCCATGGCCGCCAAATACAAAGGATGAGGGCTTGTTCTATTTTGCAATAAAAAGCGAAATGCAGGGTGCGTCCCACGCACCGCCTTTGGTATAACAATGGTGCGTGTGACGCACCCTGCCAAATCATCGTTGTTTTTAACGCAAACTGGGTTTACCGATAGCGCGCCAGTGCGGTTTTCAGGCGCTGCATTACCGCTCCCCTTAGCGACTTGGGTGAGATGGCCTCAACTTCCGCACCATGCTTGATTATGTCCATAATCAATTCGCGCGAATCGGAATAGGGGATGCGCAGCTCATAGCTGTCATCTTCTAACCACTGGCTTTGCTGTTGCGGGTGCCAGTGTTCGTCCGCCACCCAGCGGGCGCGTTCGGGGGTGAAGCGCAGCACGGCGGTGTGTTTGGGTTTGCCCGCGAAGATTCCGTAGGAGCTGGCGTAATGTGCATCGAGCTGTTTTTCCGGTATGTCGCGGCATCGCTGTGGCAATGCTTTGGCAGCGGTGATGCGTTCGACGGCGAAGCTGCGCAGGGCGTTGCGGGTATGGCAGTAAGCATCCAGGTACCAGTTGTCGCGGTAGTGGATGAGCCGTTGCGGGGAAATTTCGCGCTGGCTGGTTTCGTCTTTGCCGCGCCCGTGGTAGTTGATGAACAGTTTATTTCTTTGCAGCAGTGCGCCCGCTACGGTTTGAAAACATTCCAGTACGACATTGCGTCCGGTCATGCGCAGAATGCGCACTCGTTTGGAGATTTCTTCACTGCCCATGTGTCGGGTCGCGAGAATTTGCTCGATGCGTTCTTTGACGGGTTTGAGTTGTGTGTCGAGCAGGCCGGGTTGAACGTGCGCGAGCAGTTGCTGGGTGGTTAGCAGCGCATAGAGTTCGGTTTCGCTGAACCAGAGTCCGGGAAGCTCAAAGGTTTTTCCGTCGGCCAGCGCGTAGTGGTAGCCGTTGCGTGATCGGTCATATTCAATCGGTGCGTTGAAATACAGGCGCATCTCCTGAATGATACGGTTGACCGTGGCGCGCGAGCATTCGAGCTCATCTTGTAATGTCTGACAGGATACGGGATAGCGGCGTGATGAAACTGCCTGATGAAGTTTATAGATACGTTGCAAGCGATCCATATTTTGCTCCGAACGTCATTTCGCCCCGAACGGCGAGGATGTTGTCTCTTGAGCGCGTATAACTCAACTTTCTTACGCCAGCCCCTTCCACCCAAGCACACCATATTCCTCCCGATGATACTCTGCTCCGCCGCCGAAAATCACCCACGGCGGCAGGGCTTCAGCGCCGAGGAGCGCAGATAGCTTGTGTAGCGGCGCAATCCAGTCGCCGCTGAAAATTTTTAGAGGGCCAGGTTCGGAATAAATTTACGCACTGCAATCTGAGTGAAATGATTTATCATTTGGTTAGCTTTGCCCTTATCCAGCTTGGATTCCGGCGGCAATCAAGAACGGCGAATACCACGACTACATCGTCAACGACACGGTAATAGACAGCAAATGGGAATCGTTTGGAGAGCAGCCGATGGTGGCCCAGCACTATGCGGTGCATCCCGGCAAAATAGGCCAGCGAGTCAATGTCAGAGTAAAGCGTATCAAGAAAATATGTGCCGAGTCCGTCAGCTTGTGACTCATAGAACCGGTAACATTCTTCGAGATCGTTCTCTGCAATGCTGAAATTTTTGTCCTCATGAGACGTTTTTCTTTATTCTTTCCTTGGCTGCTTCCCAGCTTGATGCAGATATCTTGCCTGCATTCAGGGCGGCCTCGCGATCATTGAGAACGGCTTCGTGCCAGGCTGGGGAATCCAGCTTTTTTTCGTTGCCGATCATGTCCGCCCAAAGAGTCTCCATCAAATCCAGTTTTTGGGTGAATGTAAGCTGTGTAATGGGAAACTCGAATCTGTTCATCATATTTCCTTCCTTATGGACAACTCATCAGCACTGCTGGTGCGATTATAGCAAGCATGGATGAAATGCAGCGTAATCCAGGGCGGCTTCAGGCTAACAATATGCCAATTTGGGCGATTCAGCCATTCTTGTAAATGCTAATCTCGCCGCCATGAAAAGCATCCATCTGGTTATCACAGATATATTTCTCCCCAATGATTTTGCCGCCGAAGTTTGCGCGGGTTTGCATCTGCCTGCTTTGGAGAAGATGTTGGCGCGCGGTGCTTCGATGGGCTCAGACCCTGAGGTCTCCCCTCAAAGTTGCAGCGCAGGATGATCATATCGCAGTCGATCTAGAGCTTCACGAAATTCGCGCGGCGGGAATGCCGCCATCC
>MGWZ01000010.1:0-8325 GCA_001801175.1 Gallionellales bacterium RIFCSPLOWO2_02_FULL_57_47
TTACCGGCTGTGGGAGGATTCGCGTTAAGGGCGGAACAACTCAGGAGCGATGCAGATTCGGAGTGCTGCACGTCGAGGCAAAAAAACAAGCCGCGCGCAGCGCGACAACGCCCTGGGCAGCTTTACCCGCCCGGGGCTATCAAAGAGCTTTTGACTCTGCCGGCGTAGCCTGGCTAAAGGGCAGTTGATTTATGCTGGCCGGATTTTTGTAAAATTCCGGTGCATGTGGGCCAGGAGGTGGTTTTGCCACGTCCTGACCATGTTGGTATGATTGTTTTTTTTTGAGTGGGGTAGCAATATGAAAACACTGCTGTTTCTGCTGTTGTTGCTCCCGTCACTCTGTTGGGCTTTATACGAATGCCCGGTGAACGATCGGATTGTTCTTAGTTCGGCGCCGTGCGACACAACATTTTCTAGTTATCAGCCAGAACCTAAAACAAGTTCTGTTTTATTGACTCTAGGCAAAAATGGCAGCTACAACATTTCCGGCACTGTACAAGGGGTCCCGGTTTCTCATTTGGTTGATACAGGCGCTTCTTTGACGTCGATTTCTGGTCGTGTTGCTGCTGCAGCCGGAATTTCAAATTGCATTGGCTTCGCAACTGTCAATACGGCGAATGGCGTTGTTCGTGCGTGCAGGGTTCTTGCTTCTGAAATTGTTTTCGGCTCATTTCGTGTATCTGGTGTTCTCGTTAATGTAATGCCGAATATGAAGTTTGATGTGTTGCTGGGCAATGATGTTTTGAGACAGTTCAGGATCTCTCATTACAAAGGGGGCATGCTTATTTCTAGGTAGTACGTTCTGACATCACAGCTTTTTTTGTTTTTTGTGCTCTGATTTTTTCTTCTACGTTGTAGGCTTTGCGGTAGGCTTCGCGCCGGAATGTAGCGCCCGATAGATTCGGTACGGTGTCTAGCCAGTTCTGGACTTCTTGTTCTGAAACTGGAATTACTTCATCAAGCAAATGCGTTTGCATATCGAGAGAGGTGAAGTAAAAAAAGGGCGCGCAGTTTGTGTGCAATTGCCTTGATAATCAATAGTCTGAATGGACTAGGCCGGTTCTCTGAATACGCATAATGTATATTATGTCAAATCAAACCAAACGGCAATTACACAATTTTGTGGCGTCTTCAAATGGCTATCCAGGAGCTTTGCTCCACTCTTTCGTTCCTTGAGATCGCCATATAAAGGAAGAATGCTAATTTACTCTTTCAGCGCCACCGTGCTGCAAATGAGCAATGTGTTCTTGCGCAGGCAAACTGCGACCATACTCGGCTGAAATTTTCGCCAGCGCCATGGTTTGCTCTGAAGTAACCTGGTTCCATGAAAAGCGCCACTCCCAGTTGTCGTTGGGTTGGCCGGGGAAATTCATCCGATGATCGCCGGTCAGTCCGAGTACGTCCTGCATCAGGATGATGACTGTATTGGCCTCCGAATTGGATATGGCCCTGATCATGTCCCATTGAATCTGATGCCCTTCAGAACCAAGGTATTTCCTGGCAAACTCCTTCTCCCCGGGTGTTACCGTGCTCCACCAGCCGATGCTCGTGTCGTTGTCATGAGTGCCGGTGTAGGCAACCGAGTTAGGTTTATAGTGATGCGGTAAAAAGGGGTGACTCTCATCTTCGGCGAATGCGAATTGCAGGATGCGCATTCCGGGCAAATTAAACCTTTCACGCAGTTCAACCACGTCGGGTGTGATCATGCCCAGGTCTTCGGCAATGATAGGCAAACCACCTATCGCATCATCAAGAGCTTCGAACAGTTTTGCTCCGGGTCCCGGCATCCACCGGCCATTGATTGCCGTGGATTCATTGGCGGGAATTTCCCAGTAGCCGGCAAAACCCCGGAAATGATCGATACGCACCAGGTCGAAGCGTTTCAGCTCATGCCGCATGCGCGCTATCCACCATGCAAAACCGGTCTTTTCGTGTGCTTCCCATCGGTACAAGGGGTTCCCCCAAAACTGGCCGGTCTTGCTGAAATAGTCTGGCGGCACTCCGGCTACGACTGTCGGTCGACCGTTTTCGTCAAGCTCGAATAGCTCCTGGTGCGACCATACATCGGCACTTTGATAGGCGGCAAAGATAGGTACATCGCCAATGATGCGTATCCCCCGCTCGCGGGCATATTGCTTCAGATGTGACCATTGGCGCGCAAAACACCATTGACAGAATTTCCAGAAACCAATTTCTACTGCACAGGTATTTGCCACATGCTGTAGTGCTTGCGGATTTCGATTGGCGAGACCGGCTGGCCAGTTACTCCACTCGCACCCGTTTTGCTGCTCGTTAAGCGTCATGAACAATGCATAATCGTCGAGCCACTCGCTTTCAGCGATACAGAACTCCGCATAGGCGGCGCGACTTGTTTCCTGATGCGCAGTGTTCTGAGATTCGGCGAAGAAGCTTCTGGCGGCGCGGTGCAGGCGTTCCAGACGGAACGGACGCACCAGCGCGAAATTTATACGGTCGGGCAGAAATTCCGGGTGGGATTTCAGGTCTTCATCTGTCAGCCAGCCCTGACCCGCCAATTCCGCGAGATCGATAAGCAGAATGTTGCCTGCAAAGGTTGAACTGCTCATGTACGGGGAATTGCCCGGACCAATTTCCCCCAGCGGTAGCATCTGCCAATAGGTTTGCCCGGCGCTTACCAGCCAGTCGACAAACCGATATGCGTCTGCACCAAAGTCGCCTGATCCGAGCGGTCCCGGAAGTGACGTGGGGTGTAGCAAAATTCCGCTGGTTCGTTCAGCTAACATGAGCGTGTCTGGCAGGCAGTGTCCCGAAATCATATTTGGTGGAGATCTATTCGGAAGCGCGCCGCATCGCGCCGCCCGCCTCGGGAGAACCGCCGCCCTGGCTGATCGGCTCCGACAAATTCAGCGGGGGCGGCAATTTCAGCAGGCGATACAATTCGGTCAGGTTGTGGCGGAACAGGCGATCAAAGCTGGCTACCGAGTGCGTGGGATTATAGTCGCCAAACCACCAGAACCAGTCGGAGCTTTCACAAGAGCAAAGCTGCTTTTCAGCCGCTTCCTGTTCGGGCGGGCTGAGCCGGCCACTGGACATGACCATATCGAAGCTTTGCTTGGCGACGCACAGCAAGTCCCAGGCGCGATTCTTGTCAGGCGATCCTATCCAGGTTGAAAAATTACCAAAGACCCAGCTTCCCGCGACGATACTTTCAAGGCTGTGAGTGCGGGCATGGTCAGCCGCAGGGGGAGTCGCACTTTGTTTGAGGTAGTCGCTGAAAGTAGTAGTGCGTATCTGTTCATGTGTTTCGAGAGCCGAGTAAAGCTCATCAATAAAATAAAAGCCGTTGTAAGGATAATATTCCCAGGCGTTTTCGCCGTCGAGAATCACGCTTACCACGGGTGTTTCGCCTATTGTTGAATGTTGTGAGATGCCCACGATCTGGTCGATAAAATGAGTTGCAGCGTCTTTGCCATGCCAGCGTGAATACTCGAAGCCGATCAAGTCAGACAGATGGTCATCACGGAAAAAGCATTGCAAGCCATCGCCCCCCTTCCCCATACGATAAGGCCGGTACAGGTATTGCGCGCGCTCGGGAACAACCTGCCGCGTTTTACGCAAACTATTGACCAGTACACTTTCGCTGCTGGCTGCCCAATGGCAACCCTCAGCAGCCAATACTTCCAGTGTTTCCGAAGAGATAGACCCTTCGGCCGGCCACATTCCCTGTGGTTCGACACCAAAACGTTTACGATGACTCTTCTTCGCCAACTGAACATGAGCAGTCACGCGCATCCGGCCCTTGGGATAGTGCGGGGAATTCGGCAATGGCGCATCGGGCATGGCTTCCTTGGCACTGGCGAAATCAATCAACAGCGGAGCCAGCGGGTGGTAATGCGGTGTCGTGGATATCTCGATTTGTCCGGATTCCGCCAGTTTGCGATAGCGCGGGATGATGCCGCCGATCAACTCACCAATCAGGCCTAGCAGTTGTTTGCGGTCTTCATGGCTGAATCCCTCAGCCTTGCTCATCAACTGCGCTACCAGGGCATGTTCACGGCGCACACTCTCGCCGCACCACACCAGATGATACCAGGTCAGCAAGTCGGCCACATACTGCCCCGACAAATAGTCCAGGGCAGTTTCCCCATCGGTATGCAAGAGATTGAATAATTCCAGCAAACGTTTGTAAGCCGGATAGGGCGAAATCATCTTGGTGTGATTGCTGCGGAAGCATGCGTCAAAAGCCAATTGCCTCTGTTCCGCGGTCAGTTCATGGGAATTTTCATGCGCCAGCAGGCGCAGCAAAGGGTCGCGCAGCTGCCCGGTGGCAAATTGATTTTCGTAGTCTTCCAGCTGGTCGAGCAATATCGGTACGAAATTCACCACGGCTCGCACCTTGGGGTGCCGCTCAAGGTGGTAGGCCATGTCGGCATAATCCTTGATGGCATGCAAATAGGTCCACGGCAGCACAAAATCACCGCTGGAATAATCGCGGTAATCCGGCTGGTGCATGTGCCAGAGGAAAACCAGATCAACGGGTCTTTTCATAAGGAAGCCGCATGTTTCGGGGTGGTAATGTAATTAAGTCAACGGAGGCTGTGAACCTTCTGCCCGAGCATTTCCGGGGTGATGAGTGTCACGCCGTTCGGGCTGACATGGAAGCGCTTGCGATCTTCGTCCGGATTGACCCCGACTTCCAGCCCTTCGGGAATCTTGCAGCCCTTGTCCACAATGACGCGCTTCAGTATGGCATGGTCGCCCACAAGCACATTGGGCAACAATACCGAATCCTCAATGTTGCAGTGGCTGTTCACGCGCACATTGGAAAAAAGCAGCGAGCGGCGTACCGTCGACCCGCTGATGATACATCCGCCGGAAACCAGCGAATCGATGGCCGTACCGCGCCGGTCATCATCGTCGAACACAAACTTGGCCGGAGGCAATTGCTCCTGATGTGTCCAGATCGGCCATTCCGTATCGTACATGTTCAGGTCGGGTACGACCTTGGTCAGCTCCATGTTGGCTTCCCAGTAGGCATCGATGGTGCCCGCGTCGCGCCAATATGGCTC
This sequence comes from Gallionellales bacterium RIFCSPLOWO2_02_FULL_57_47, assembly GCA_001801175.1. Lineage (GTDB taxonomy): Bacteria > Pseudomonadota > Gammaproteobacteria > Burkholderiales > Gallionellaceae > Gallionella. Next base: position 5,049 of record MGWZ01000010.1, read on the forward strand.
TTGACCGTTAGTTATGCCTACACAGCTGTGTTCGAAGCTTTGCGCATACAGCCGGTATCTGGGGACCATATACGGGATCAGGTCCTTGCCGAAATCATGGCTGGAATTGGGGTCATCGGCATCGCGGATCAACTGCTCAAAGAGAAAGCGCGCGTTGAACACATAGATGCCCATGCTGGCCAACGACCTGTCCGGCTTGCCGGGTATGGTAGGTGGATTGGCGACTTTCTCGTCGAACTTCACAACACGGGCATTCTCGTCCACGCCCATCACGCCAAACGCAGTCGCATCGGCCACCGGCACATCCAGGCAAGCGACGGTCATGTCGGCTTTTTTTTCAACGTGAAACGCAAGCAACTTGCCGTAGTCCATTTTATAAATATGGTCCCCGGCCAGAACCAATACAAAATCGGGGTCGGCCTCGCGCAGGATATCGAGGTTCTGATACACCGCATCGGCGGTTCCCTGATACCAGTGCTTTTCGCTGACGCGTTGTTGCGCAGGCAGCAAGTTAATGGATTCGCCAAATTGGCCGGTCAAAAAAGACCAGCCGCGCTGGATGTGCTGGATCAGGCTGTGCGACTTGTATTGCGTTGCCACGCCAATATGACGGATGCCGGAATTTACGCAGTTGGACAGCACGAAATCGATGATGCGGAACTTGCCGCCGAAAGGAACGGCAGGCTTGGCGCGCCAATCGGTCAGTTGATACAGGCGGCTGCCGCGGCCGCCGGCCAGCACCATCGCATAGGTATTCTTGGTGATGCGGCTGACAAAACGCAGCGCCAGTTCACCCGTGGCGAGATGATATTTTCTTTGCAGGTAACCCGGTTCAGCTTTCATATTGCTCTCCCTTTATTTACCTTGTTGTAGCGCAGCCATTATCGTTTACAATTGTCTCACTAGACAAGAACTATGGTGGACCAGGTGAAGAAGCCAATTGAATTGCTGCTGCAAGCTCGCCTCCATGATCCATTTGGCTTGCTCGGCCTGCATCATGAAGATGCGGAGTGGGTAGTCAGGGTATATGATCCTTACGCCACCGATGTCGACCTGCTGAGTAATGCCGAGGCCGCCACATCCCGCGACACGCTACTGGCGAAGCCAGCCGCCTGCGGGAGCGGGTGTGAGGCGGTCATTCCCGCCCCGGATGCTTCGCAACGCCGTGTCATGGCCGCCGCATTCAAGCGCGTCCACCCCGCCGGGGTATTTGAATGGCGCGGTATCAGCGAACCTGCCCGGCCTTACCGCCTGCGTATACACTATGGCAGCGCGACTCACGAAATCTACGATCCCTACCAGTTTCCGCCGCATATTTCCCAGCAGGATTTGTATTTGTTCAGCGAAGGAAAGCTGAGACAAGGCTACCGGGTGTTGGGTTCCCATGCTGTTGAAATCAATAATGTCGAGGGAGTCAGGTTTATCGTTTGGGCGCCAAATGCGGAGCGTGTCAGCGTGGTGGGTGAGTTCAACAACTGGGATGGGCGCGTGCATCCGATGCGCTTGCACGGCTCCAGCGGTTTGTGGGAATTGTTCATTCCCGAGATCAAGCAGCAGGCATTGTACCGGTATGAAATCCGCAACCGCGACACCGGCCAATTGCTGACCAAGACCGACCCCTACGCACAAGGTTACGAATTGCGCCCCGGCACGGCGGCACTGGCCGCCCCTCCCCACCTGCATCAATGGCAGGATGCGGAATGGATGAAGCAGCGCGGACTATGGGACTGGCTGCATGGCGCGATCAACATTTACGAAGTCCATGCCGGTTCATGGAAACGCCACCCCGACGGACGCTTCTACACCTATAACGAACTGGCGACCGATCTTGTGCCTTACGTCAAAGGCATGGGCTATACGCACATCGAACTCATGCCGATCTCCGAGCACCCGCTGGATGAATCATGGGGCTACCAGGCCACCGGCTATTTTGCGCCGACCAGCCGCTTTGGTTCTCCCGATGAATTGCGCCAGTTGATCGATACCTGTCATCAGGCCGGTATCGGCGTGATCCTCGATTGGGTGCCGGCACACTTTCCCAAGGATGACTGGTCGCTGTCGCGTTTCGATGGCACGGCGCTGTACGAGCACGAAGACCCGCGCCTCGGCTTCCATAAGGAATGGGGCACCCACATCTTCAACTACGGGCGCAACGAAGTTAAAACTTTCCTGATGTCCAGCGCGCACTTCTGGCTATCTGAATTTCATTTCGACGGACTGCGCGTTGATGCCGTGGCTTCGATGTTGTATCTGGATTATTCGCGCAAGGAAGGCGAATGGATTCCCAACAAATACGGCGGCCGCGAAAACCTCGAAGCGGTGGATTTCCTGCGCGAGATGAACATCATGGTGCATGATGAATTTCCCGGCGCGCTGACGATGGCGGAGGAATCCACCGCTTGGCCAGGCGTATCCCGCCCTGTTTATCTGGGCGGGCTGGGCTTCTCGATCAAGTGGAACATGGGCTGGATGAACGACACGCTGAGCTATTTCCGCCACGAGCCGGTGCATCGGCGCTACCACCACAACCAGCTCACTTTCGGCCAGCTTTACGCCTATACCGAAAATTTTGTCATACCTTTTTCGCACGATGAAGTGGTGCACGGCAAGGGTTCGTTGTTGTCCAAGATGCCCGGCGATGCCTGGCAGAAATTCGCCAACCTGCGCCTGTTGCTGACCTATCAGATGACCAGCCCGGGCAAGAAGCTCAACTTCATGGGCAACGAGATCGCCCAGGGCCGCGAGTGGCAATCCAAATGGGAACTGGAATGGTGGCAACTGGGACAGGAGTTGCATCGCGGCATGCAAAACCTGACGCATGACCTGAACCAGCTATATAGCAAGCTGCCCGCGCTGCATGACCTGGATTTTCAGCACGAGGGTTTCGCCTGGATAGACTGCAACGATGCGGAAAAATCGGTGCTGTCATATCTGCGCCGCGCCCGCAACGGCTCCAGCGCCATTGTCACATTGAACCTCACGCCGGTGCCGCGCAAACATTATCGTATCGGCCTGCCTGTCAATACACAGTATCGTGAAGTGCTTAACAGCGATTCTGAATATTACTCAGGCAGCAACATGGGTAACGCCGGATTGATAAATGCCGAAGCGATTCCGTGGATGGGGCTGCCCTACTCCGCCGAGATTGTCTTGCCGCCTCTGGCCGGAATTATTCTCGTGCCGGAGGTTTAGCCGTAGGGGCGATTCATGAACCTGAAAGCCGTAGTTGAAGCTTGCAGGAGCGGGCCATGCCCGCGATCAAGCGTCTCGCGGGCAT
>MGWZ01000010.1:8339-40611 GCA_001801175.1 Gallionellales bacterium RIFCSPLOWO2_02_FULL_57_47
CTATCGTCGATTTGAATTTATTAAAATGTCAAAACTAACCTCATCACCGGCTTGGCAAGCGCTCAAGACGCACCACGCCGCGATTGGACCGGTTCAGATGCGTCAGATGTTTCGGGACGATTCTGCCCGCTTTGACAAATTTTCGGTGCAACTTGGCGGATTGCTTTTCGACTATTCCAAGAATCGCATTGATGCTGAAACGATAAAGCTGTTGACGGCGCTCGCCAGGCAGGCCGGGGTGCAAAACCAGATCGAGCGCATGTTTACCGGTGAAAAAATCAACTCCACCGAACAGCGTGCCGCATTACATACTGCACTGCGCAACCGCTCCGGCAAACCGGTCTATCTGGACGGCAAGGATGTCATGCCCGATGTGCTGCGCGTGCTGGGTCTGGTGCGCAGTTTTTCCGACAAGGTGCGCTCCGGCCAGTATGTCGGCCATACCGGCAAGCGCATCTCCGACATCGTTAACCTCGGCATCGGCGGATCAGACCTCGGCCCGCTGATGGTATGCGAAGCTTTAAAGCCCTACGCCATTCCCACATTGCACGCCCATTTTGTCTCCGATGTGGACGGCACCCATCTCGCCGAAACACTGAAAAAACTGGATGCCGAAACCACGCTGTTCATCATCAGCTCGAAGACCTTCACCACCCAGGAAACTCTCACCAATGCGCGCACGTCGCGCGCCTGGCTGGTCGAAAAACTGGGCGATGAACAGGCAGTGGCAAAGCACTTCGCCGCCGTTTCCACCAATCTCGAAGCTACCGCCAGGTTCGGCATCAACCCGCAAAACGTCTTTGAGTTCTGGGACTGGGTAGGCGGGCGTTATTCGCTGTGGTCGGCCATCGGCCTGCCCATCGCGTTGTTCGTGGGCATGGACAAGTTCGAGGAACTGCTTGGCGGCGGTTATGCGATGGACAATCACTTCCGCAGCGCGCCGCTGGAAAAAAACATTCCGGTGCTGCTGGGCCTGCTCGGCATCTGGTATAGCAACTTTTTCGGCGCGGCTTCCAATGCCGTACTGCCTTATGACCAATACATGCACCGTTTTGCCGCGTATCTGCAACAACTGGAGATGGAGAGCAACGGCAAGGGTGTGGATCGCGACGGCAACGTGGTGGATTACGACACCGGCATGGTGGTATGGGGCGAACCAGGCACCAACGGCCAGCACGCTTTCTATCAACTCATCCACCAGGGCACGCGCATGATACCGGCAGATTTCCATGCGTCGTTGCACAGTTATAATCCCTTCGAAGAACATCGCGCCATCCCGCTTGCCAACTGCTTCGCGCAAGCCGAAGCACTGATGGTCGGCAAAACCGCAGATGAAGCGCGCGCCGAACTGGTTGCGCAAGGTTTGCATGGTGAGGCGCTGGAAGCCTTGCTGCCGCACAAGGTTTTTCCGGGCAACAGGCCTACCAACACTTTTTTGTTCGACCGGCTCAATCCGCACACGCTGGGCATGCTGATTGCAATGTATGAACACAAAGTGTTCGTGCAAAGCGTGGTGTGGAACATCAATCCGTTCGACCAATGGGGTGTTGAACTGGGCAAACAACTGGCGGGGAAAATATTGCCGGAACTGCGCGGTGCGGGTGTCACTTCACTGCATGATGCTTCGACCAGCGGGCTGATCGACTACTATCACAAGAATTGCTAAGCGCGGGCGCCGGCCCTTGCAGGCAGGTTAATCAGCCCACGCAGGGCGCAATGCCCGTTGCCCTTCGGCAGACTCAGGACAGGATTATTGCGCGCTACGCGCTGCTAACAGAGCCGCAACACAGCCGAACCTGCATGGCTACCTCTCAAACTGCCGCCGCCTTGATTTCCAGATCGTCCGCATAAGGTCTGCTCGGGTACTGGAAGGCGACCGGGCCGTCCGGCCGGGCATTGACGAACTGTTGGACAAACGGGTCTTGCGATTCGCGCATTTCCGAAGCCTCGCCTTCCGCCACGACCCTGCCGTCATGGATGAAATACACATAGTCGACGACTTTCAGCGATTCGGACAGGTCGTAGGTCACTACCACCGAAGTCACCCCGAGCGCATCGTTCAGCCGCCGGATCAGGTTCGCAATGGTGTTGAGCGAGATCGGGTCAAGGCCGGCGAACGGTTCGTCATAGATGATCAGCGTGGGGTCGAGTGCAGTCGCGCGGGCCAGCGCCACGCGGCGCTCCATGCCGCCAGAAAGCTCACCCGGCATCAGTTTATGGGCATTGCGCAAGCCCACGGCGTGGAGTTTCATCAACACCAGATCATGGATCAGCTCTTCGGGAAGATCGGTATGCTCGCGCATCGGGAAGGCAAGGTTGTCGTACACCGACAGATCGCTGAACAATCCGCTCACCTGAAACATCATGCCCATTTCCCGGCGCATGATGTACAGATCATTGTTGCCGAGTTCATGGACCACTTTGCCCAGGAATTTCACGCCGCCGCGCGACGGCCGCAGTTGTCCGCCGAAATGGCGCAGCAGCGTGGTCTTGCCGCATCCGCTGACGCCCAGGATGGCGACGATCTTGCCGCGCGGGACAGTGAGGTTGATGCCTTTCAGCACCTCCCGTTTGCCGTACGCGAAATGCAGATCGCTGACTTCGAGCAGATTATCCGTTGTCTGATTTTCCGTTGCCAAATTTTCAGGAAGTTGCCCCAATGTCTTTCCCTCACTTAAGCGATTGCCGCTTAATAAAATAATATCATTATCCGGGCAAAGCCTGCGCAACTTAAACTTGCTTTTCTGCTATGTCTCTCCCCTGACCCGTGTAAGACTTGAACCTCTCAAACAAATCGTCCACGTAGGTAAACACGACCGGGACGACAAACAAGCTTAGCAACGTCGAGGTAATCAGCCCCCCGATAACCGCAGTTGCCATCGGCACCCTGAAGCTCGGGTCGGCGCCAAGCCCCAACGCTATCGGCAGCATCCCGGCGCCCATCGCAATGGTGGTCATCACGATGGGGCGTGCGCGCTTGTTGCAGGCATCGACAAGCGCATCGAATCTGTTAAATCCGTGGTCGCGCCGAGCCGTGATCGCATATTCGACCAGCAGAATCGAATTCTTCGTCACGATGCCCATCAACATCAGCAGCCCGATCAGCGAAGGCATTGAAAAGCTGTTGTTCGTAACCAGCAACGCAACAAAAGCGCCGCCTATCGACAGGGGAATTGCCGCGAGTATCGTCACGGGCTGCAGAAAATCCTTGAACAGCAGAACCAGTACGATGTACACGCACAGCACACCCGTCAGCATCGCGAGGCCGAAACTGCCAAAGAGCTCGTTCATTCTCTCGGCATCACCGGACTCCGCACGCTTGACGCCCGGAGGCAATGAATTCAGGCTGGGCAATTTATTAACCTCGGCGAACACATCGCCCAGCTGCTTGCCGTTCAATTCCACATCGATGGTCACATTGCGGCTGCGGTCGCGGCGGTCGATCTGCACCGAGCCGCTGCTGATGGAAATATCCGCGACGTTTTCGAGCGTGACATACCCTTTCTTGCCGGGCACCGGCAGGCGCGAAATCGCCTCGATTTCCTGCCTTGCCGATTCCGGCATTTGCACGCGGATCGGCACTTGCCGCTGGGGCAGATTCAGCTTGGCAAGAGCGGCACTGTAATCCCCCGCCGTGGCGATACGCACAACCTCCCCGACGCTTTCCGCCGTCACACCCAATTCGGCCATGCGGGCAAAATCCGGGCGGATGCTTATTTCGGGACGCACCAGGCTTGCGGTGGAAGTGATGTTTCCCAGGCCATGGATGGTGCGCATGTCACGCATCACGTTTTCGGTCGCCTTCAACAATGCATCCATGTCATCGCTTGACAGGATCAGCTGCAATTTCTCGCCGGAATCTCCGGTGCCCACGGTCACCCTGATACCCGGCAACGCCAGTAATTCTTCTCGCAGTGCGGTTTCTATTTCATGCTGCTTGAATTTGCGTTCACTGCGATGTGTCAACGTAAGCGTCAGGTTGGCCTTGCGCACATCGGCACTCGCCCCGGAAGACATAAGGTCTCCACCCGCGCCTCTCCCCACTGCCGTAAATACCTGCTTTACATCGGGCATTTGCTGAATGACCGCCCTCGCCTGCTCGGCAGCCGATCTGGTTTGCTCCAGCGTACTGCCGGGAGGCAGCTCGATCGTCACTTGAGTTTGCCCACGATCGGCCACTGGAATAAAGCCCTTGGGCAGCAGCGGGATCAGCATCAGCGACCCGATAAAAAACGCCAGCGCCAGAAATGAGGTTTTCAACCTGTGCATAAGACACCATCTCATCCACCCCAGATAGGCGGTCTTAAGCTTGCTGTCGCGCTCTTCCATGACAATCGGCTTGAGAAAATAGGCCGCCATCATCGGTGTCAGCAAGCGTGCAACAACCAGCGAGGCCAGGATGGCGAGTGCGGCTGTCCAGCCGAATTGCTTGAAAAACTTGCCCGGAATTCCTCCCATGAACGCGGTAGGCAAAAACACGGCAACCAGCGCAAATGTGGTCGCGACCACCGCAAGGCCGATTTCATTGGATGCTTCCAGAGCCGCCTGATACGGACTCTTGCCCATGTGCAAATGCCGCACGATGTTCTCTACCTCGACAATCGCATCGTCGACCAGAATGCCGACCACCAGCGCGAGTGCGAGCAACGTAACAGTATTCAGCGTGAAGCCGAGATAGTGCATGCCGATGAAAGCCGGGATCACGGAAAGCGGCAACGCCACCGCCGAAACCAGCGTCGAGCGGATATCGCGCAGGAACCACCACACGACCAGCACCGCCAGCAGCGCGCCTTCATACAGCAAGTGCATGGAGCCATCGAAATTTTCCTGGACGCGGATCACCGAATCGAACGCTTCGGCAATCTTCAGATTGCCGTGCTGTGCATTCAGCCCTTCCACCGCAGAACCCACCGCCTTGGCAACGGTTATCTCACTGCTTCCCTTGCTGCGGGTAATTTCGAAACCGATAATGGGCTTGCCATCGAGCAGCGCAATCGACTGCTGCTCGCCTTTTGCATCTCTCACGGCAGCCAGTTGGTCGAGCCGGTAGTGGCGGCCATCCTGCAGCGAGATATTCATCGCCGCCAGTTCGGCGGCCGAATCCACCGTGCCCAGCGTCCGCACGGATTGCTGGCTGTCGCCGATATCCGTCCGTCCTCCGGAAGATTCGCGCTGAATTTTTCTGATCTGCCGGGAAATATCGGCAAACGACACATTCAACGCCTGAATTTTTACCGGGTCGATCTCGACGCGTATTTCGCGATCAACACCGCCGATACGGGACACCTTTCCGACACCGGGAATGGACAACAAAGCCTTGGAAATATCGTTGTCGACGAACCAGGAAATATCCTGCTCATCCAGCGCTTCCGAGGCGACGCTGTAAGTCAATATTGGCCTGCCGGAGGTGTTTACCTTGCTGATGACCGGCTCTTTCATGTCGCCCGGCAGGTCAGAGCGAATACGGCTGATGGCATCGCGCACATCGTTGACCGCCTCGTTGATGTTTTTTTCGAGATTAAACTCAACGGAAACTTTTGCCGACCCGTCGGTGATCGAGGAATAAACGTGCTTGATCTCACCCAGGCTGGCCACGGCATTTTCGATCTTTCTGGCCACCTCGGTTTCCATTTGGGTGGGTGCAGCCCCTTCCAGATTGGCAGTGACAACGACGACGGGCAGCTCGATATCCGGAAAATCCTGCACCATCATCGTCTTGAAGCTCATCAACCCGAAGATCGTGAGCATGATGAACAGCAGAATGGATGGAATCGGGGTCTTGATCGCCCAGGCAGAAAAGTTCATTCGTTAACCCCGCTTGGCGATTGGCGAAACCGGGTGGATGCCGGTCTCCGACGTGTTCAACTTTGGATTCTCGATACGCACGATATCCCCGCCGCTCAGGAAACCCGCGCCTAATGCAACGATGACCGTATCGGGTTTGATGCCGCCGGTAATTTCGACACGGTCACCCTGGCGACGGCCGGTTGAGACCTTGACCTGATCGACGCGGTTATCCTTCACCACCTTGAACACATATGAATAGCCATCGCGGACCACCACCGCGCCCTGCGGAACGGTCAGCGCATCCGATTTTCCCAGTTCGAGCTCACCCTGCGCAAACATCCCTGCCCTGATCGATTTGACCGGGGGCAGCTCGACATAGACCGTCCCATTTCTTGTCTGCAAATCAATCACCGGTGAAATTCTGGCCACCGTGCCTCCTACTTTCTCGGCTTTCGACACATGCAGGCTCACCTTCTGCCCGATACGCACCTGATGCAGCAATTGTTCAGGAAGCTCTGCGCGCCATTCCATTCTGCCTTTCCGGATCAGGCGAAACATTTCCGAACCGTTCTGCATCACGGTTCCAACAGTCGCGGTACGGGACGAAATAATCCCGTCGTCATGTGCCAGCACTTTCGTATAGCTGTACTTGATTCTCTCGGCTTCCAGCTTTGCCTCGGCAAGCTTCATCTGCGCCTCGGCGATTTGAACATTCGTCGTGAATTTCTGCGCATCCTGTTCGTTGATAAAGCCCTGGCTCCTGAGTTGGTCAGAGCGCTTGGCATTCAACTGCGCTTCGGCAAATCTGGCCTTGGCATCGTCAAAAGCCGCCTGCTGCTGAAGCACGGCGTTCAGCGCCATTTCTTCGGAGAAGCGCGCCAGCAGCGCTCCTTTCTTGACCAGGTCGCCGACATTCACCATGACTTCCGTCAAACGCAATCCGCCGATCTCGGGGCCAATTATGGATTCCTGCCATGCCTGCACGGTGCCGGTAGCCGTGATCTGTTCAGGCCATATCCTTGTTTCCGGTTGAACCGTTGTCACCGTCAATGCCGGTTTGGAGTCCTGCCCGATAGCGGCACTTTGCGGCTTGTCCGATTTCATCACCCCCTGTTTCATTGCAAAGGCAACCGCGAGGATGACCAGACAAATTATTGCTAAAAACAAAATTTTTGAACGACTCATTTAATTATTACTCCCGGCAAAATTGCGGCTGTACAGAGAAACGGCGCTTGCGTTCGCAGTCGATCAATGCGGCTGCATACATGGCCAACCTGTCGACAGTGGCTGATTTGATGAGTGCGCCATGCAACAACTCCGGTGACAATTCCTCCACCACACAGCGCCCATGGAAATAGATGCTCGCCATGCCGACGATACTGAACGCCAGCCGGTCGATATCAATGTCGGGGGCCGGTTGCCCCATTTCCCTGCACAATACGCGTATCAGCTTGTCATGGTTCGGGCGGAACTCATGCGTCAAGGCATCACCCAAGATACCGCTCGGATCGACCTCTTCCCTTGCGTGTAATCGCCTGATCATCTGAATCATTGCATTTTCATCATCCGAAGGCGGACAGACCCAGCGATAAAAACATTTCAAAACTTCTTCAAGGGGCAAAGCCAGCTCATCAATCTGGGCAAATTCATTATTTTCATCGTGGAAAGGTTGCCTGAAAATCTCCTGATACAACTTTGCCTTGTCGCCAAAGTGGTAGTGAATCGCAGCGAGATTGACATTTGCACGACGGCTAATTTCACGCGTAGTGGCAGCGTGATACCCGAATTCTGCAAAAACCTGAGTTGCAGCATTTATTAAACGAAATCGTGTATCTTCTTGATCAGACAATTGAAACACCTTATGCTTCTATGCGTATATGAATATAATAGACAGCATAACCGATTAAGTCAATCGACTGACTTTTTATGGTCTGCTCTATAGGACATCACTGCAAACACGAAAATCAACCTGAGGAATTTTTATTGATTGAAAGGATATTGCCGCACGGTATGTTGAGGTTGATGCCCTTCAGCACCTCTCGTTTGTTATAGGTGAAACGAAGATCCCCGACCTCGACGATGTTTTCTGTTATCGGATTTTCTGCTGGCTGAAGGCTCCCACGGGCGCTCATGGCACCTGCTCGGCAAACTTGCTGTCGGTAATGTCGAACATCATGGAGCGGCTCATCACAAAGCGGCCGGCGGCGTCCTTGATCGCGGAGGCGTTCAGCAACACGGATAGGCTCGTACCATCCTTGCGCGCAATCTCGAGTTGAAGATCACGCAGCCAGCCGTCCTCCTTGAAGCGTTGGTAGCTTTCCAGGAAGGTCTTGCCGCTCGCGGGCGTGAGTAGATCGGTGAACTTCATCTTGCCCACGACCTCTTCGCGTGTGCGTCCAAGCCAATTGAGTCCGGTGTCGTTGATCTGGATGAACACGCCATCCGGGTCGAGCGAGTAGTAACTGCAGGGGGCGTTATGGTAGAGGTCCGCGAGCTGATCGGCGTATTTCTTGAGCGCATTCCCGGCCTGTGTGCACGCGCCGAGCTTGTTGGCGAGATTGGTGTTGGCCGACTTGAGAATCTCGGTTTGTTTCTCGAACTGTGTTGTGCGATTGGCCACCATCTCTTCGAGTCGGCGGCGATGCAGATGCAACTCCGCTTCGACCTCCTTGTCCTTGGTGATGTCGACCAGAACGCCCTGCAGGAACAACGGCTCGCCCGATGCGTGGCGCACCAGGCTCGCCTCGTTCAAGAACCAGCGCACCTCGCCGGCACGGGTGAACAGGCGGTATTCACAGCGCAGGGATTCGCCGCTTTCATAGCCGCGCGCGATCTCCGCACGCATGAGCGCTCGGTCTTCCGGGTGAATCTGCTTGAGCAACCCATCCGGATCGGCCAGCCATTCCTCGGGTGAAAAACCGAGCTGCTGGATCTGCGGGCTGATATATAGCAATTTACCCGGCTCATCCAGGGCCGTGGTATAGGTGATTGCAGGAATCTGCTCCACCAGGAAACGATACTTCGCTTCGGCCTGGACCAGATTTTCTTCCACCTGCTTTTTTTCCATCAGCATCCGCCGCTCGCGCAGCACGCGCTGAATGACAGCGGGCAACAGCTCCAGGTATTGGCGGTTCACATCCTTGACCAGATAGTCTTGCGCGCCACGCTTCATGGCCTCGACCGCGACCGATGCGTTGTCGGCGCCGGTCAGCATCATGACTGGCACCGGTATTTCGCCCAGATCGTTTCTCAGTTCGGCCAGAAACTCCAGGCCATTCAGATCAGGCAGGTGGTAGTCGAGCAGCACGCAGTCCGGTTTTTGAGCATGGGCGAGTTGCAATCCTTCCCGTCCGGTTTCGGCTTCGGACAGCACGAATTCGTATTCTGGATTCTGCACCAGCGCGCGGCGGCAGGCCATGCGGTCCACCAGGTCGTCCTCGACGATGAGTACGCGTATCTTTGCTTTGGTCATTGGGGGCTTGGTCATAGCGCCACCTCGCTGATAGTCCAACATGCGTCGATGGAGTGCATGACTTTGACGAACTGATGGATCATGATTTTCCCTTTTTCTTGTTGCCGGCAGGCGGCAAGCGTACCGTCACACTAAGCCCGCCGCCGGACAGGCTGTTGAATTTGATCGTGCCACCCAGTTGCTCGACGCGCTCGGTCATGCCGAGTAAGCCATATGAGGTTGAGGCAACGACGTGATTTTCCGGCAAGCCGCAACCGTTGTCGCTGACCGACAGCATAATCTCATCGTCGTTGCATCTGAATTCTACTTCCACCTTGGATGCGCCGGAGTGCCGCGAGGCATTGGTAAGGGTTTCCTGAAAAATGCGGAACAGGTTGATCGACTGCGTATCATTCGGCTTATTCTCAAAGCCTTCAGCATGGACGCAATTCACCCGGCATTCGATGCCAGTACGCTTGTGGAATTGCCCAGCCTGCCATTCGAGCGCCGCCGGCAGGCCGAGATCGTCGAGTATGGAAGGGCGCAGGCCGGTGATGATGCGCCGCGTGACGTTCGTCGCGTCATCGATCAACTGCGCCATCAGCTTGATACGTTCGAGGAACGCCGCTGCTTCCTGGTTCGCGGGCAGTTCGTCTGCCAGCCAGTAAGCTTCCATTTTGAGGGCGGTCAGCGTGCCGCCCAGGTCGTCGTGGATTTCGCGCGCGATGCTGGTTTTTTCTTCCTCGCGCACGGCCTGCAGGTGAGCTGCAAGGTCGCGCAGTTGGTGTTCCATCTGCTTGCGCTCGGTGATGTCTAACCATGAGCCCACGATTTCCAGCGGCTGGCCGGCTTGGTCACGGATGATTTGCAATTCATCGTGCAGCCAGCGATAAGCCCCGTCCTTGTGCCGGAAGCGGTATTCGTGGGCATAATGGCTGCGGTCGATAGCCATGGTGGCAGCGCGTAAGGCTCCGACGACGCTATCGCGTCCTTCTGGGTGGATCCCAGGCCACCACCACTCGGCATTGCCCAGGTATTCCTTCAAGTCGTATCCCCAAATACCTTTCAGATTCGGGCTGGCGTAAGTCGGCACAAAGTGCTCGCCGTCAATGCGACAGGCATAATGCACAGCGGGCGTACTTGCGAGAATATGCAGTAGCCGATCGGACAAATCCTTTAGCTCTTGCTCCGCCTGTTTTTTTTCCATCAGCGTCCGCTGCTCGCGCAGCACGCGCTGAATGACAGCGGGCAATAATTCCAGATATTGGCGGTTCACATCCTTGACCAGGTAATCCTGCGCGCCGCGCTTCATCGCCTCGACCGCGACAGATGCGTTGTCGGCGCCGGTCAGCATCATGACCGGCACCGGGATTTCGCCCAGATCGTTTCTCAGCTCGGCCAGAAACTCCAAGCCATTCAGGTCCGGCAGGTGGTAGTCGAGCAAAACGCAGTCCGGCTTTTGCGCATGGGCGAGTTGCAGCCCCTGACAGCCGGTTTCGGCTTCGAACAGCACGAATTCGTAGTCCGGGTCCTGCGCCAGCGCGCGGCGGCAGGCCATGCGGTCCACCAGGTCGTCCTCGACGATGAGTACGCGGACCTGCGGTTTGGTCATTGCGGCATCTCGCTGATGGTCCAATAGGCGTCGATGGTGCGCATGACTTCGACAAACTGCCGGTAATCCACCGGCTTGGCCATATAGCCGGCCACCCCCAAGTCGAAGCTGTTTACTTTGTCCTGCTGTTCCTCGGACGTGGTCAGCACGACTACGGGGATGCGCTTGATCTGGGCGTCGTGCTTCGCCACCTGCAGGAACTCGATGCCGTTCATGATCGGCATGTTCAGGTCGAGCAGGATAATGCACGGCTTCACATTTTTAGGGTCGCGCAGGTATTTCAGGGCTTCCGCTCCATTTTCCAGATTCACCATCGGGTTGGTGACGTGGATCTCCTTCAGCGCGCGCTTGACCGTCATGACATCCACTTGATCGTCTTCCACGAGGAGGATGGGTTTGTTGGTGATTTTCATGTTTTATGTTCCTTTGGTTGAGAGGGGATTGCAGCGGTTCGCGGCAGGGTGAAGAAAAATTTGCTTCCTTTTCCGACGGTGGATTCGAGCCAGACGCGCCCGCCGTACATTTCCACGATTTTCTTCACCAACGCCAGACCGACGCCGGTGCTTTCCACACGGTCGCGCGGGGCGAGCGTCTGGAACAACTGGAAGATTTTTTCAAAATGTTGCTGATCAATGCCCGGGCCGTTGTCGCTGATGCTGAATTTCCATTGCGTGCCCTCGGCGACACAGGCGATGCGAATTTTTCCCTCGGGTTTATCCATGTATTTGATGGCATTGGAGAGCAGGTTCTGGAATACCTGCTGGATGCGGGTCGGTTCTGTCATGACGGTCGGCAAGGGATTCACGATGCTGACCGTCATATTTTTTGGCGGGGCGAGCAGGTCGATCACCTCCCGCACCAGCCGGTTGAGGTCCACCGCGACGATCGTTTCTTTCACCCGGCCCACCCGCGAATACTGCAAAATGCCATCGATCAGGCCGTCCATGCGGTACACACGGCTGATCAACAGGCGCATGTGCTCCTTGCCCTCGTCGTCGAACTTGTCCGCGTAATCCGTGGAAATCCAGTCCGCCAACGAGCCGATGGCGCGTAACGGTGCCTTGAGGTCGTGGGATACCACATAACCGAAATTCTTGAGTTCCTCGTTGGCGCTTTCCAGCTCGTGCATCAAGAGCGCCCGCTGTTCCTCGGCCTGCCTGCGCTCGGCCAGTTCGCGAACGATGAACAGAAACAGCACGCCGAAAAAAATGGCTACAGAAACCAGCGCCACAAAGAAGATGATCAGCATCTGGTCGGAATTTTCCCGGGAAGCATCTACCCACTGCTGCATACGGGCAGTTTCTCCCTTCTCTAACTGCAGCACCGTTTCATGGATGGCCTCCATTTCCCGCTCACCGTTGCCGGCCATCAGTTTGAGGCGTGCCGGCTCGAAGCCCTGCTCGCGCCGCACCTTCAATACTCCTTCCAGCAGCGCGAGGCGTGCGTCTATATGCCCGTCCAGCCTGCGCAGCAATGCCTGCTGGCCGGGGTTGCCGGCGGTGGTATCGCGGATCTTGCCGAGCAGGATATGTATGCGGTCGATGTAGGCGCGCCGCGGGGCGAGATGGCGTTCATCGCCGCTGATCAGATAGATGCGTTGCCGGGTTTCCGCCTGGTTCGCCAGGGAGAAGATTTCTTCCAGGGCGGTGATGGTTTTCTGACTGTGCGTGGCCTGGGTGGAGGCGTGCATGAAGCTCACGGTCGACTGATAGGCAAGCCAGCCGATGACGGCGAGAATAGCCAGCGCCACGGCAAAACCGGTAAGTACCTTATGTTCGATGGACCATTTCATTGGCAGATATCACTAGTGTCCGGCAGATTTTAATTGCAACTTTTTAATTGGCCCAAGTTTGGAATGTAGCACAGCATGCACGAAAATTAGATGTATTATTCTTGCCGCCCCAACACCTTGAGATACACCGCGCGATAGGCTTCGGCACTGCTTTGCCAGCTGAAGTTTTTCGCCATGCAATTTTCGCACAGTGTCTTCCATTTGATTTTGTCGTGATACAGGTCGATTGCGCGCTGTATCGTGATAAACAGATTTTCGGCAGTCATGCCGTCGAACGTGAAGCCGCTGGCGGTGCCATCCTCCAGGGTTGCCGGGGTGCAATCCACGACAGAATCCAGCAGGCCGCCGGTGGCATGGACGATGGGCGGTGTGCCATAGCGTTGGCTGTATAACTGGTTCAGGCCGCAGGGTTCGAAGCGCGACGGCATGACGAACATGTCCGCTCCGGCTTCGATCTGGTGCGACAGGGCTTCGCTGAAGCCGACCACTGCGCCGATCTTGCCGGGATAGCGATGCGCCAGGTCGCGCGCGGTTTTCTGCAGTAGCGCATCGCCGCTGCCGAGCATGGCCAACTGTGCCGGCAGTTCGGTCAGGCGCGGCGCGATCTCAAGCAACAAGTCCAGGCCCTTCTGGTGGGTGAAGCGGCTGACCACCCCGAGCAGCGGCACCTCCGGATCGGGAATCAGACCCAATTTATTTTGCAGCGCCTGTTTGTCGGCGGCCTTGCCGGTCATGTCTGCGCCGCTGTATTGCCTGGCGAGATGCGGGTCGGTCGCCGGATTCCATTCTTCGGTATCGATGCCGTTCAACATTCCGGTGAGACTGTCGCGGCGCATGGTCAGCAGGCCCTGCAGGCCGAAACCGAGCTCTTCCTGCTGTATCTCTCTGGCATAGTTCGGGCTGACGGTGGTGATGTGGCCGGCGTAGAACAAGCCTGCCTTAAGGAACGACATGCTGCCGTAATACTCGACGCCGTCGATGCTGAAACAGGACGGCGGCAAGTTTAATTGCTGCACCGTTGCAGGCGGAAAAATTCCCTGGAAAGCCAGATTGTGGATCGCGATGATGCTCGGCACCGCATCCTGCGCGAAATGCAGATATGCCGGTGTCAGGCCGGTCTGCCAGTCGTTGCAGTGCACCAGATCGGGATGCCAGGCTAGCGGCGATGCGCTGCTGCCCAGCACGGCGGCAATTTTGGAGAGCAGACCAAAACGCAGCGCGTTGTCAGCCCAGTCGTGGCCGGAGACATCCTGGTAAGGCCCGCCGTCGCGCTGATACAAACTCGGGCAGTCCAGCACCAGCAGAGGGATATCATGCGCCATCCTGCCGAACAGCAGCCGTGAGGAAGGAAAGCCCGGCAAATCATCGAAAGTCGCCACGGCTTCATGTTGCGCCAGTTGCGCCATGACTGGGTTATAACCAGGCACCAGCACATGCACGTCCACGCCAATGGCCCGCAAGGCGGCGGGCAACGCCGCACTGACATCCGCCAATCCGCCCGTTTTAATTAAAGGAGCGACTTCGGAGGTTACAAACAGGACTTTCAATTCGGCCATTCCAGACTTTCCATATAACCAAATATTCCATCAGCCCGTTATTCCCGATCAGGAGGGAATAGCGCAGGGCGGGTTAACCAGCGGCTTATGTCACCGTTTTTTTGGTGACTTAGCCGAATGGCTATGCAGAGCCAACCCGCCGCCACACGGGACAAGCCGGAATAACAAACCCAAATTAAATGGCGGGTGTGACCCGCCATACGGAGGGAGAAACAAGCCGGGTTTGTGTTTACAGCCAGCGCATCATCCCCATTTCAAACGGATGCGTCAGCATCTTGTGGTGCGGATAGGCGCGAATATGATACTCAAGCTTGCCGCATTGGCCCGGTTTGACTTCAAGTGCGAAGATGTTTTCGCCCGCTTCGGTCATCATGCCGGTAGCTTCAAAACTGTAATGTGTCGATCCATATAATTTTTCGCGCTGGGCAAACAAACACAGCAACATCTCCACGACCACGTCGCGGGGATTGAGACCATTCAGCCTGACCGCCACCTCAAAGCGCAGGCTTTCGCCGTAACTGATCTCTTTCTGACCGGTATCCAGGCGACGCAGTGTGACCCCCGGCCATGCATGGCGAACGCGCGCTTTCCATGAGGCAATGATGTTTGAATTCTCGCATTTGTCTTGCCTGTACAAACGGTATTGCTGGCTGGCCGGCAGGTAACACTTGGCGAGATACTCGCCCACCATGCGCTTTGAATTGAAGCGCGGCAGGATGGTCGCCATCGAGCGTTTGGACATCTTCACCCAGTCGGGCGAGAAGCCCATCTTGCTGTGCCCGTAGTACAACGGCACGACCTGGTCTTGCAGCAGTTCGTAGAGGGTGTGCGTTTCTTCGCGCGTGCGCACTTCCTCGCTCAGCGATTCCGATACCGGTTTGATCGCCCAACCGTTTTTTCCGTCATAGCCTTCGCCCCACCAACCGTCCAGCACGGACAGGTTGATGGCGCCATTGATACCCGCCTTCATCCCGGACGTACCGCTGGCTTCCAGCGGAAATAGCGGCGTGTTAAGCCAGACATCCACACCGGTAACCAGCTTGCGCGACAAGGCCAGATCAAAGCCTTCCACCATCAGAACTTTGCCGACAAACTCTGCCATCTTGGATATCTGGGTGACGCGGCGTATCAGATCCTGCCCGGGAATGTCTGCCGGATGCGCTTTCCCGGCAAAAATGAATACCACCGGGCGTTCCGGGTTGTTCAGAATTTCGCGCAGCCAATCGAGATTGCCAAACAACATCGTCGCGCGTTTGTAGGTTGCGAAGCGGCGTGCAAAACCAACGGTAAGGACGTTCGGGTTCTCCGGATTGACATACTTGAGCAGGCGGTCCAGGTGCGCCTCGGAACCGTGGTTGCGGAAATGTTGCTCACTGATGCGTTCGCGCACGATGTTCAACATCTTCGCCTTCAGCGACTGGCGCACGCTCCAGAATAAATGGTCGGGAATTTTGTAGATACCCTCCCAGAATTCCACGTCGTTCATGCGCGCGTTCCATTCCATGCCAAGATGGCGTTCGAGCACTTCGATCCACTCGGATGCCAGGAAAGTCGGCGCGTGCACGCCGTTGGTGACATAAGTCATCGGATTTTCCCTGGGCCCGATTTCCGGCCACATGCCGCCGCAAATAACCGAAGACACATCGCCATGAATGCGCGATACGCCATTGTTGAAGCGTGTGCCGCGGATGGCCAGCGCCGTCATGTTGAAATCGGGGCTATCCTTGGCGTTGCCCAACGCCAGAAATTCCTCGCGGTTCAGTTTGAGCTCCGGGTAATACTGTTCAAAGTAGGCATGCACCATGTCTTCATGGAAATGGTCATGCCCGGCCGGCACCGGCGTATGGGTGGTGAATACGGTGTTGACCGCCACGCATTCGAGCGCGGACGCAAAATCCAGATCTTCCTCGGCAATCTTCTGGCGGATTCGTTCCAGCACCAGAAACGCCGCATGCCCTTCGTTGATGTGCCACACCGTCGGCCTCAAGCCAAGCTCCCGCAACGCGAGCACGCCGCCGATGCCGAGCACGATTTCCTGCTCCATGCGCATGACCTTGTCGCCGCCATACAATCGGTACGTAATGTTGCGGTCATGCGGACTGTTGCTTTCCAGGTCGGTATCCAGCAGGTACAGCGTGATATGCCCGATCCTGGCCTGCCAAATCTTGATATTCAGTTTGCGGCCCGGCAACTCCACCGAGGTGTAGGCTTCGGTCCCGTCTGCGCGTCTTGCCGGCGTGATCGGCAGAACGTCGAATTGGGAATCGGTGTTGGTCGCAATCTGATTGCCTTCGCTGTCAATGGTTTGATGGAAATAGCCCTGGCGATAGAGCAACCCGACACCAATGAACGGCAAACGCAAATCGCTGGCCGCCTTGCAGTGATCGCCCGCCAGAATTCCCAGGCCTCCGGAATAAATCGGGAAACTTTCATGAAAACCGAATTCGGCACAAAAGTAGGCAATCAAATCTTCTTTGTGCAGCCAGTCTGCGCCGCTGGTCGGTATACGATAATCATGATAAGTGTCGTAGGCCGCCAAGACGCGGTTGAAATTGCCGATGAACACTTGATCATCCGCCGCATTGAGCAGCCGCTGTTCATCTATGCGTTTCAAAAACGCCTTCGGGCTTTGTTCAGTGGTCTTCCACAAACCCGGATGCAACCGGGCAAACAGCGCGCGAGTCGGGCGATCCCAGCTGTACCAGAGGTTGTTTGCCAGCTCTTCAAGACGCGCCAGGCGAGCCGGAATTTTCGGGCAGACATTTAAAATGTACGGGGTGCTTTTTTCCATGATCTTATTCCTGGCCAAAAACCAGAATTGTATTTGCGCAGAGGTGCGAATTATAGCTTAACTGCCCTGCCAGTCGGAATTTCAAGGTGCTTCCATCATCGTTCTGCCAGTGTGATTTTTACGCCGGTAATGCCGCGCGATCAAGATGCCACTCGGCGGCTGAAACGCGTGCCGCAGGCAATAATGCCCCGTGCGATATCTGCTCCAGTGCTTTTTGCTTCCCTGCACCGGCCACCAAAAATATTTTCTGCCGTGCGGCATTCAATGTGCCCATACCGAGCGAAACCCGCTCGGCAGGCGGCTTGGGAGCATTGAATACCGGCACGGCTGCCGCGGCGCTTTCCGCTGCCGGATTATCCGGAAACAGGCTCGCAGTATGCCCGTCTTCGCCCATGCCCAGCAGCACCATGTCCAGCGCCGCAACATGCTCCAGCATGGCCGCATAGCTGGCGGCACCTTCATGCGCGCCCAATTCGGACGGGATTGGATGGATGTTGGTTTGCGGGATGTCGATATGCTTCAGCAGCGTATCGCGGACCATCGTGTCATTGCGCCGGGCATCGCCGACAGGCAGGCAGCGCTCATCGCCGAAATATATCTGCACGTGCGCCCAATCGATGGCGAGGCGGCGCAGCTTTTCGTAACAGCGGCGCGGTGTTTCGCCGCCAGC
The DNA here is from genome assembly GCA_001801175.1 of Gallionellales bacterium RIFCSPLOWO2_02_FULL_57_47. Classification (GTDB taxonomy): domain Bacteria; phylum Pseudomonadota; class Gammaproteobacteria; order Burkholderiales; family Gallionellaceae; genus Gallionella. The sequence continues at coordinate 25,999 of MGWZ01000010.1, forward strand.
CAATACGAGATGAAACACCCCGCGCGCAGCTATCGCCTGGGCTGCCGACTCTGAGATGCGCCGTGCAACTGCAATACTCAGACCATCAAGATCTTCATGGATAAATACGGCCTTGGCGTTAACGTGAAACTCGCGCAGCGAGACCCCGTCCCTCTCTCCAGCTTGCGGGAGAGAGCTAGGAGAGAGGGAAACGGGCATGGCGGGTTTCATTATCAGGGGCGGCATTATTGCCATGCCCGTTGGGCAGGGTATCAATATTCATGTTGGCATATTGGCCAGTTGCGCTGCGCGCAAAGCCGAACCGAACAGTGCAGCGCGGTCATTCAGTATCACCTTTACCGGCATGGCTTCGAGCAGCGGGCGCATCCGGCCCTTGTTCAGGAACGCATCGAGAAACGCGCCATCCTGCAACAGCGGCAGGATTTTCGGCGCGATGCCGCCGCCCAGATACAGCCCGCCGCGGCTCATAGCCTTGAGCGCGAGATTGGCCGCTTCCGCGCCATACAGGCGCACGAACCGATGCAGCGTCTCAACACAGATTTCATCGCGGCCGGACAATGCTGCGGCCGCAATGGATGCCGCCGCATCGCCGCTGCGCATTTCATCCGCAAGCCATTGCGGCACAGCGGCATGGCGGTAAAGGCACAGGAACTCGTGCAGGCTCAGCAAACCCATCCCGGAAACGACACGCTCCCAGCTGACATGCCGATGCCGTTGCCGGAGATGGCGCAGGAATTCGATTTCCAATTCATCGCCCGGACTGAAGCTGGCATGTCCGCCCTCCGTGGCAAACGGACAATGGTTTTGTCCGTCCCAGAACAAACCGGCCTCGCCCAAGCCAGTGCCCGCTGCGATCACCGCGGCGTTGCCGCCGGCATTCGCCATGCCCGGTTGCAGGGTCAGCAAGTCATCCGCACCCAGGGCCGGCAAACCATAAGCAGTCGCTTCCAGGTCGTTGAGCAGGGTGCAATGCGCAAAACCGGATTGCCGCCGCAATGCATCGGCATCGATACGCCAGGGCAGATTGGTGGTTTGCGCCACCCTGCCCTGCACCGGGCCGGCGATGCCGAAGGCAGCGTGGCCCGGTGTTTCGATGCCGGAAAGGAATTCGCCGAGCAAAGCTTCAAATGTGGCGTAGCCGCGGCTCGGGTAAGTGGCTTCATGCACAACCTGGACTTGCGTGCCGCCGACCTCAATGACGGCAAGTAGCGTTTTGGTGCCGCCGATGTCGCCTGCAAGAATTTTCATAAGCTGGTAGCGGCTAGCTCGTAGCGAGTAGCAAAACAAGGACGCATGCAGCGCGACGAAACAGCTACCCGCCACCCGCTACCGGCTACCGGCTCCATTCTCAATATGCCTCAAAGTTGGCGCCATCAAGACTCAACGAATGGCGCCAGAACTGGTCTTCGCGGTCAAACAACCGGTAAGTCCCGCGCGGCCCCCAAGTGCCTGCCGGATAAGTATTGATGAAGTCGCGTTCCATCGCCCATACCTTGATGACGGGATCCACCACATGCCATGCGGTCTCCACTTCGTCGATACGCAGGAACAGCGATTGGTCGCCCAACATCACGTCCAGAAGCAACCCTTCATAAGCGTCATAGCTGTCTTCGCCTTTCTGGTGATAGGAGGCGTCTAGGCTGATGGTGCGCGTATTCAAGTCCAGCCCCGGCACTTTGACCTGCATCTCCATCTTCAGGCAGTCGTTGGGCTGGATGCCCAGCATGACCCAGTTGGGATGCTGGCTGCCGTGACGGGCGTGCTTGAGCAGGTCCTGCGGCGGATTTTTGAAACGGATACAAATCGCCGAGCTGTTCTCGGGCATGCGTTTGCCGGTGCGCAGGTAAAAAGGCACGCCCGCCCAGCGCCAGTTGTCGATGAACAGTTTCAGCGCCGCGTAGGTTTCGGTCACGCTGTCCGCCGCCACGCCCTTCTCTTCCAGATACCCGGGCACGGGGTTGCCATTCACCACGCCGCCGGCGTACTGCCCGCGAAAAGCATGGGCATGCACCGCGTTCTGCGTGATAGGCCGAATGGCTTTCAGCGCCTTCACCTTTTCATCGCGCAAGTGTACCGCCGACATCGACAGCGGCGGCTCCATTGCCACAAGCGCAAGCAGTTGCATCAGGTGGCTTTGCAGCATGTCGCGCAGCGCGCCCGCCCCTTCAAAGTAACCGGCACGGCCCTCGATTCCCATCGTCTCGGAATGCGTGATCTGCACGTGGTCGATGTAATGCCGGTTCCAGATCGGCTCCAGCAGGATATTCGCAAAACGAAACACCATCACGTTCTGCACGGTGCCTTTGCCAAGGTAGTGGTCGATGCGATAGATCTGGGGCTCGTTCAAGTGCCGGTACAAACTTTGTTGCAGCGTTTGCGCGCTGAGCAAATCGTAACCAAAGGGCTTCTCGATCACGACGCGGCGCCAGCCGTTCTTTTCCTGGAGCAGCCCGGCATTGCCCAATTTTTCTATGATGGGGAGAAACTCCGCCGGACGCACCGACATGTAAAAAACAATATTCGGCGGAAACTGCGGATTGTTGTCGAGCGTCTTCTGCAGGCGCTGGTAGGATTCCGCATCGTCAGGCGGATTGGCATGGTATTGCAGGCGCGCACTGAATCGCGCGAAAGCCTGTTCGATCACCTCAGGCTTGTGCTTTTCATTCAACATGCCCAGCACCTCGGCAGCCCATTGCTCATGGCTCATTGGCTTCCGGCCACAACCCAGTATCGCCATATTGTCAGGCAAGCGCTTGAACAGCTCCAGCCGGAACAATGCCGGGATCAGTTTGCGGCGCGCCAAGTCGCCGCCCGCCCCCATGATCACGATCGTGCATGGCTCCATCGCCTTCATTTGCCGCCTTCGGATTTCTTGACGGCATGGCCGCCGAAGGCATTGCGCATGGTGGATAACAGGCGATAGCCGTAGCCGGTTTCGTTCTGGCTGGCAAAGCGCATCTGCAACGCCAGCGTCAGCACCGGCGCGGCCACGCCCTGGTCGATCGCCTCCACCACCGTCCAGCGCCCTTCGCCGGAGTCCGGCACATAGGGGGCAATCTTCGTCAATTCCTGGTCATGCTTGAGCGCTTCCGCGGTGAGGTCGAGCAGCCAGCTGCGCACCACCGAACTGTGCCGCCACAACTCGGTTATCTGCGCCAGGTCGAGCTTGAATTCCTGCTTGCCGCGCAGCAACTCCAGGCCTTCGGCAAAGGACTGCATCATGCCGTACTCGATGCCGTTGTGGATCATCTTGGTGAAGTGCCCGGCGCCGACCGGTCCCACATGTGCCCAGCCGCGATCCGCTGCGGGCGCCAACGCCCGCAGGATGGGAGTCATGATTTTTGCCACTTCAGGTGTGGCCCCAACCATCAGGCAATAGCCGTTCTCCAGCCCCCACACGCCGCCGGAGGTGCCGCAGTCCATGAAGCCGATGCCCTGCTCCGCCAGCCAGGCACCGCGACGCTGGCTGTCGTGGTAATTCGAATTGCCGCCGTCCACGATGATGTCGCCCCTGGACAGCAGCGGCACGAGCGCGTGAACCTGCTGCTCGGTCGGCTCCCCGCTCGGCAGCATCAGCCATACCACGCGCGGGCTGGATAATTGCGCCACCGCATCGGCCACGGAGACAGCAGCGAGCATGCTTTCCTCTGCGGCAAGCTGTGCAACCACGTCCGCCGCGCGGTCATAACCTGCCACCTCAATGCCGCTACGGCGCAACCTGCGCACCATGTTGCCACCCATCTTGCCCAGCCCGATCATCGCCAGCCGCATAAATCCTCCCGGGGAAATAATTCCAGCAGTGCGACCGCAACATGCCAGCCGCAGAACCGCATCATAGTTTTCACGTAACAGTGCGTGAATTATAAGTCTTAATTCACCAGAGCAGACGCACAGCCGATTCTTCCCCGAGACCTCACAATGCAACGGGTGCTCAGAGCGGAAAGCCGGGGAGCCTCACCAGACCCCAGGCAGCCATGCCGAATCAATAGAAACGGAACGTATAAAACAGATCCAGTGCATCCTCAATACCGGTGCGCGTGACGATCGAGATGCGCGGAGTCAGGGCGTAGGTGAATTTGGTCACTCCGCCGACTTTGGACAGGCCTTGCTCATAGCTGATGCGTGCTCGCGCAGACAACCGTTTGCCGACAGTTACTTTACTGGTCGTCTGTGAATCTGCTCCGGTTTGCTGGCTCAGGGAAATCTCATCCACCCCGAGTGCGCGGCCAAATTGCCCGCCGGACTGCCCGGCGAAAATGCTGCCGGCAGCCGCCATCAGCAAGGCAGAATCGACATCGCCGCTCTCCGGCACGCGCCCCAGTACGATCCAGGACAATTTTTCCCCGTCCGGTACGTTGGGCGTGGATACCAAACGCACTGATGGGTGACGCACCGTGCCGGTTACTTCAACCCCCGCCTCGACTTCCAGTCCCTTGCGCAGGGCGAGAATATTCAACCCCGGATCATCCAGCGTCCCCTGAAAATTCACCATACCCCGTTCCACCTGCAGGCGCTGCCCATAGGCATCGAATACCGCTTCCTGCGCCGCAATGATGCCGGTCACCCGCAATGATTCGCCGGGCTGTTTGCGCACCTTGAGCTGGCCGGCCAGACGTCCCTCCAGCCCCGATGCACGCAGATAGAAGCGGTCACCCAGATCCAGGGTGGCATTGACCGCAATCTGCGGCCCTGCGCGGCTGACCCGATCCTGTCCGATGATGTGCACATCATCGGACAGGATCGGGCGATCGCTGACCTTCTGACTGATGAGGCCGGCATCGGCACGGATGTTGCCATCCAGCATCAGCAATCTATTTGCATAACGGGCTTGCCCCGTGCCGGAGGCAATGATCCAGCGATCGGTGCTTTGCGCCAGTGGCAAGCGTTCCGCGGTGATTTGCAGGTCGCCCCTGCTGCCATCCAGGTCAATCCGCCCGCTCGCGCTCAACTGTCCGGCGCCGGCTGGCAAGCTGTAGCCTGCGAACAGCTTGTCGCGCGGTGACGGCAGATAGGGCACGGTGAAGGCAAGGCGATCGAGATAAAACATATCGGACTCGAAACGCGCTTTCAGTTTGCCCTGCTCCAGGCGGATTCCCTGATCCAGCAAACCCAGGATCAATGCGTCACCCTGCGCCTCGCCCTGCAGGCGCGGGGACCGGATAGTGCCGGCCAGCATGGCGTCAAAATTCAGCTGACCGCCGCTTTGCAGGTTGCTGTGCAGCATCGGCCCGAGCCAGGACAAATCATCCGAGTGCAGTCGCAGTTGCCCGGCAAGCGGCGCATCCAGCAGGATCGTCCAGCCGGTATCGGTGCGCGTCAGCGGCACACTGGCTTGCGCGGTCAATTCACCCAGATGCTCGCCGCTGGCGTCCAGTCGCGCATGCAATTGATCCTGTTCCGCGCGCACAGACAGCTGCGCATCGCGCAATCCCAGCCGCAAACCGGTATTGCCATCCACCACCCAGTCGCCGCTTTCGCGACGCACCTGGAACCGGCCCTGCAAGTGCTCATCCGCCGTCACTTCCCATTTTCCGCCAAGACGCATGGAATCGAATGCACGCACGAAATCTGGCGTATCAGGCACGGATTTGTCTTGCTGCATGTTCACGGCACGCACCTTGAGTCCGCCAAAGTGCCCGGCGCTGTGCCAGCGTTGCGGCGTCCATTGTGTTTCTGAAAACCGGACGAGTCCGCCGCCGACAGCCACATCCGCCGTGCCGAGCCGGAAGATATCCTTGCTGAACGACAGCGGCGCAGCCGCTGTCAAGTTGAACGGCAACACACCCTGCGCTGCCAGCTCGTCAAGCGTACCGTTCCATTGCAGGGCTTGCCAGCCCTGTGCAGGATCGCTCAAGCCGCCATTCGCCTTCAGGGTCAATTCGCCGAGTGCTTCGCCGCCTTGCGCGATGCTGGCGGATGCGCGCACGCTGTGCTGCACTCTGCTGCCGTGCAGCTCGACACTGGCTTCAGGCATATTCAGCGTACCGGTGCCGCGATAACCCTTCAAACCCAGATTCAATTGCATCGACGCTGATGCCAGATCCCCGGTCGCATCCAGTGCAGCGATGCTCTGCCCGCCGGGCAGCGATAGCTGCCTACCCTGCGCGGAGAACTTCAGCCTCGGCTCCGCCAGGCTTCCGGACAGATCGGCACGCCCCACAAGCTGTCCGCCCAGTCCGTTGCCAAACCGGGCCAGATCAGGCGCATCCAGCATCAGTTGCACACTGTCCGAACCGGTGCCATGCGCGATGTTGAGGTTGAGGCGATTGTCACCGAGGCGCACTTCAAGCGCTGCCGTGGCACGCTGCATACCGGCAAAATCCAGGTGGCCATTGCCGCTGATGTCGTGCTGCGCAAACTGGCTGCCGGACAGCGTGAACTGCAGCTTGCCTGCAACTTCCGGCAACAATGTGCCGGACACTTCCAGGCCGGCATTCAAATCAGTCGGCGGGATGACGGCGAACTCGGACAGATCCAGACTGCGCAGCTGGCCGAAAAAACGAAAGCCGCGGCGGCGATCCAGCGCCAATTGTCCGTGCCCGCTGAGCACGGTCTTGCCGCGCGACAGGCGCATGCCGGACAATTCCACCCGGTTGCCGTGCCGTTCAAGTTCACCGTAGATATTCAGCGTGCCGTCGCTCAGCTCCACCACCGCGCGCTGATCGGCGCCCTCACCGTCAAGCTTGATGTCGCCCTGCAAATGCGTGCTTGTCAGGCGAGTATCCAACACGGCGGGATCAAGCCGGTGTACTTTCAGTTGCGCGCTCAACTTGCCCTGTTCCGCCTCCCAGGACGCCACTCCGGAGATCTGACCGCCATTCGGCAAACGCGCATCCAATTGCAGCAATTGCCAACGTGAAGCGGACAATCGCACCTGCGACTTCACCCCGAGCAATGGCAAGCCGTTTCTGTCCAGCGGTGCCGCATGCGCGTTGCGCACCTGCATGGTTCCTTCCAGTGCTCCGCCTGGCAGGCCATGGAGATCGGCGCTGCCCGAAAGAACCGCAGAAGGCGCACCGTCGAACAGCCGTCGCGCATCGATCCCGCTGAAAGCGACCTGAAGACGGCTGACCGGAATATCTTCAAGCGGAGCGAGTCGCACCGTTCCGTTGACGCTTACCCCCGCACCGTTGCCGGAAAAACTGACGCCGGTGTTTTGCAGATCGCCTCCGGCTTCAGCGACGAAATGCGCGCGCTCTGATCTTCCTGGAAGCGGTACATCAGCATCGAGCGCGGCATGTGCCTTGACCGCATAGGGTTTGCTCAATGCGATTTCGCCGGAACCCGAGAAATCCCCGTGCTCCAGCGTGGCTTTCAACGCGTGCAACGCGAGGCGGCGATCATCGGTTGTAAAGCGTGCTTCAACATCGCTCGCCGAAAAATCAGGCTCAGCGCCTTCCGGGTGCCCGGCCAGGAGCGCTTCGGAGCTGCTGAACACGCGAAGTGAATCGATCTTCAGCAGAAGCACATTCGTGCCGAATGGCAATCCCAGACTGTCCGGCAAAACGATCGGGGTGCCGGTTGGCGAGGAGAGCAGCTCGGCATGTCGCACGCCCAGTTGCAGCACCTTCAGCTCGCCACGCAGCAATGCGGCAGGCTGCCATTGCAGTTGCACACCCTGCAAGGTGATGCGCCACCCATCGCCACGCAACACAAGTTGCTGCAGGCCGAATGCATCCAGCAACGAGCCGCTGATTCCCTTTGTGCTGAAACTGCCGCCGCTCCGGCGTTCGACTACACCGGCCAGCCATTTCAGGCCGGACTCGGAAGCAACCAGCCAGCCTCCTCCTCCCGCCAGAATCAGGCAGGGCGTCAGCGCGATGAGCAGCCATCTGTAGCGGCGTGGCTTGGTAGCGCGCCCCATCAGAACGCCACCGCGATCGAAAAGTGAAAGCGAGAGCCAGGCTGACCCTTGCCGCGTGCCAGATCGAGCGCCAGCGGTCCTACCGGGCTACGCCAGCGCGCGCCTGTACCGTAACCCTGCGACACTCGCAGGTCGGGAGCCACATCGGCCGCCCCGCCGGCATCGCCGAACAACGCGCCCCCCCAATTGCCGAACCAATGGGTGTATTCGACGCTGCCGGTAGCCATCACCCGTCCGCCTACCACCGCACCACCTTCATGAAAGCCCAGACTCTGGTAAGCGAAACCGCGCACGGTCTGCGTGCCGCCGACGCGGAACAGGTATTCCTGCGGGATGCCGAGCCGGGTGGTGGCTGCGGTGTAACCCCCCTCGATGCGCAGCGAGACCACGTCGCGCTCGCCCAGGGGAACCCAGACCTGGTGACGCAAATAACTGCGCGCAAAGTCCTGATCCGATAGCAGCGATTTGCTCGCCCCGCCCAGCTTCAGCTCGGTCAATGCACCCGACATCGGGAACAACGGATTGTCCACAGTGCGCCGAATCAGGAACGTATCCAGCACCAGGGCCTGATCGGTCTCGCGTATCCCGCCCTGCGGCAACCGCCGTTCCTGTTGCCAGTTGAGGCCGATGCCGGTTTCGATGCCGAACAGGGTGCGGCTGCGCGTCACGCCGAATTTGTCGCGCATGGTTTCCAGACCCTGTATCTGCGTTCTTTCTTCGCTGGCCTTCCAGGTCAGGTGGTAACCAAGCGGATCGGGGTTGGTAGCCAGCCCTGCCGAAACAGTCTGGCGGTTCTGTTCCAGGACCACCGCGCTGTTCAGTGTCCATGCCTGGTTCAGAAAGTTGTAGCTCTGGTAATTGAGCTCGTTGCGCACACCGTTGTTGGTGCTGTAGCCGATACCCACAGCAATCTTGCGCGATTGTGCTTCGACGACCTGCACCTCGACCGGCGCTGTCACCGCAGCCTGGTTGGTATCCGCACGAGTGGCTTCCGGTACGGTATCAAGATTGACGATCACCAGGCTGAATTGCGGCAGGTTCTGCAACTGCGTCTGGAAGGACAGCAGCAGGTCGCGCTGGTATGGCTGGCCATACCTGAAAGTGGCATAACGGCTGACCAGCAATTCTTCATAGCGCTCCAGGCCGCTCACCCGCAATTCCCCGAACAGAAATCGCGGACCGGAATCCACCACGACATGCAGACGTGCGCCGGCATTGGCCGGGTCCACCTGTGCGGAGCTTTCCACCAACCGGGCGGCGGCATAATCCTGGCGCGCCACCTGCGCAAGGAAATTCGCTTTTGCTTCATCCCATGCAGCCGACCGGAACGGCGCACCCGATTGCAAAGACCAGGCCGCGCGCAGTTGTAGCACGCGCTTGTTGCGCTGAACTTCCGGCAGCGACAGATCGCCGCGAAATTCGATATTCACTTCCGTAACCAGGGTTCGCGGCCCCGTAATCACTTCCAGCTCCAGCACGCCCGTCCGCGAGACCGCGCGCAATACTGCTTCGCCGGAGAAAAAGCCCTCGGTCGCCAGCAACTCCGGGATTTCACGTTGCGCGCGGCGCATGAAGACAGCGCGCTCGTTTTCATCCTTGAGCAGTTCCTTCGGCAGCACGAAATGTTGGGCAAGCACTTCGCGTACCGCTTCAGGCGCAATCAGATTGACCGGAGAAATACTGCCGCCCCTGGCCAGCACCGGATTCGGCTGGCTCAAGCATCCGCAAAACATCGCCAGCATGCACGCCCGCACCGGCGTTCCACGAATTCGCGCAATGATTGCCGGTAAGCGTTTTGTTCTTCCGGGGAGTTGTGTATAACGGCGGCGCAGTGACGCATCCGTCCAACCGGACAGGATTTTCTTGTTCCGCACACCTGTCAACGCCAGCCACATAGACCCCACCAAGAAATAAATCCGGCCGCTTGCCGGCTGCAGAACCGCGTCGCGGCTGTCAGACCGGTAACGGTCAAATTATATGCCTTACTTCACCGATGCAAACGATAAGTGACTCTGCCCCGCTTGCCCAGGCAACCCGGATGCATCCGTGCTCTGATTATTTAGCAGGACATCGGCAGAAATCTTTATACTACCGGCTCACAGAGGAGGAAGTGATATGTCAGAAACGCCGAATCATGACCCTTATGAACCGATCGATTTCAAAACAAGTGCGGTCAAACAATCCCTGGCCAATCACCTCGTTTTTTCCGTAGGCAAAGATCCCATCACCGCCACTGACCGCGACTGGTTCTTCACGCTCGCCCACGTCGTCCGCGAACGCCTGGTCAAACGCTGGATGGAAACCATGCGCCGCTACTACATCAACGATTCCAAACGGGTGTACTACCTCTCGATGGAATTCCTCATCGGGCGCAGCCTGGTGAACAGCGTGCTCAACATCGGCTTTGCCGAGGAAGTTCGCCAGGCTTGTATCGAAGCGGGCCTCGACCTGGACAAGATCACCGAGCTGGAGTTCGATGCCGCGCTCGGCAATGGCGGGCTTGGCAGGCTGGCTGCCTGCTTCCTGGACTCGATGGCGACCATCGGCCTGCCCGGCTACGGCATGGGTATCCGCTATGAATATGGCATGTTCAACCAGAAAATCGAAGACGGTTGGCAGGTGGAGCATCCGGACAACTGGCTGCGCTACGGCAACCCGTGGGAATTTCCCCGCCCGGAAGTGCTCTTTCCGGTGAAGTTTCATGGCCGCGTGGTGCAATACAGCAACGAGCACGGCAAAATACATCATCATTGGATAGAATCAGACGATGTGATGGCGATGGCCTATGACACGCCGGTGCCGGGGTATGGGCTCAACACCGTCAACAACATGCGCCTGTGGTCAGCCAAGGCCTCGCGCGATTTCGATCTCAAATATTTCAACGAGGGCAACTACATCAAGGCGGTCGAGGACAAGAACGAATCGGAAAACCTCTCCAAGGTGCTCTACCCCAACGACACCACCGCGATGGGCCGCGAACTGCGCCTCAAGCAGCAGTATTTTTTTGTCAGTGCCTCGCTGCAGGATATTCTTTACCGCTTCAGCAAATACCATCAATCCTTCGACGAACTGCCGGACAAGGTGGCGATCCAGCTCAACGACACTCACCCGTCCATCGCCATCCCGGAACTGATGCGCCTGCTGGTGGATATCCACCATCTGGAGTGGGAGCACGCGTGGAGCATCACCACGCGCACCTTCTCCTACACCAACCACACGCTGATGCCGGAAGCGCTGGAGACCTGGCCGGTAGCCCTGTTTGAATCCATCCTGCCGCGCCACCTGCAGATCATTTACGAAATCAACCAGCGCTTTCTGCTTGAAGTCATGCATCATTCCCCCGGTGACAACGAACTGCTCAAACGCATGTCCATCATCGACGAGACACGCGGCCGCCGCGTGCGCATGGCGCATCTGGCCATCGTCGGCAGCCATCATGTCAACGGCGTGGCGCAGCTTCATTCACAATTGATGAAGACCACGATCTTCTCCGATTTTGACCGGTACTTTCCCGGCAAGCTCATCAACATCACCAACGGCATCACCCCGCGCCTGTGGCTGAACCAGTCCAATCCGGGACTGGCCGGCCTGATCACCGGGCACATCGGCAAAGGCTGGATCACCGACCTGTCGCAGCTTCGCCAGTTGTCCGGGCTGGCCGATGATCCATCGTTCCAGGCCGAGTTCCGCGCCGTGAAACGTGCCAACAAGGTGCGGCTGGCCGAACTGGTCAAGAACAGACTTTCTCTGCAAATCGACCCGGACAGCCTGTTCGATGTCCAGGTCAAGCGCATCCACGAATACAAGCGCCAGCTTCTCAACCTGCTCCACGTCATCACGCTGTATAACCGCATCCGCACCAACCCGGCCCTGGATGTCGTGCCGCGCACCGTGATCATTTCCGGCAAGGCAGCGCCCGGCTATGTCACCGCCAAACTCATCATCAGGCTCGCCAACAGCATCGCCGACATCGTCGACAACGACCCCGCCGTGCGCGGCCTGCTGAAACTGGTGTTCATCCCCAATTACGATGTCTCCACCGCCAGCATCATCATCCCGGCGGCAGACCTTTCGCAGCAGATCTCCACTGCCGGCACCGAGGCATCGGGCACCGGCAACATGAAGCTTGCCCTCAACGGCGCCCTGACCATCGGCACGCTCGATGGCGCCAATATCGAAATCATGGAAGAAGTGGGCGATGACAACATCTTCATCTTCGGGCTCGATGCGCGGGAAGTGGCCGCGCTGAAAAGCTCGGGCTACAACCCCTGGAATCACTACCACGCCAACAACGAGCTTAAATGGGCGCTGGACATGATCGCCTCGGGCTATTTTTCGCCAGATCAGACTGACCGCTTCCAGCCGATATTCGACAGCCTGACGAATGGCGGAGACAGCTATCTGTTGCTGGCCGACTATGCCGCCTACATTGCCGCGCAGCAGCGGGTGGAAACGCTATACCGCGACCAGCAGCAATGGACGCGCCGCGCCATCCTCAACGTTGCCGGCATGGGAAAATTCTCCAGCGACCGCACGATCAGCGAATATGCGGAAAAAATCTGGGGCGCGAAACCGGTGCTGAAATAGCTGCCCAGATCCGCTTTCCCGCAGGCGGTACAGGGCCAGGGTGAGGGACGTTGAGTACAATGCCCCGGAAAGAATCAGTGCGCGGCGACGCTCACTGACAGCCCCTGAAATTATGCGCTGCGCAGCTCCTGACGAGTTCCCGTGCTTTGGCGAGCTGGTCGGCCGTCATACCCCTGGCAAGGGCATCACGTTGTTGAATGCGTTGTTGAATGGCTGCTTTTCGTCTTAACGTGGACTGATCGCTGGCCGCAAGATTGAGCCACATGTACGCCAGCACGTCATCCTGCGCAACACCTTCTCCCAGGAGGTACTTCCACGCGAGCTTTTCTTGCGCGAAGGCATTGCCCTGTTCTGCTGAAAGGCGATACCACTTCACCGCCTCTTTGAGATCCTTGGGAACGCCCCTTCCATGGTCGTATTTCGCCCCAAGGTTGAGTTGCGCAAAAGCATCACCCTGTTCTGCGGCCAGACGCCACCACTTCATCGCTTCCATATTATCTTGAGAAACACCCAGTCCGATGTCATACATGGCCCCGAGTTTCCATTGGGCTCTGGCATTACCGTGTTCCGCTGCCAGTCGATACCACTTGAATGCTTCCCCGTAATCCTGGCGAACACCTCGTCCGACGTCATACATGGACCCAAGTATCAGCGGTGCTTCGGCATCACCGTGTTCCGCCATGGGCCTGTATAAAATTGCGGCTGTCTGGTAGTCACCCTGTAAATAGGCTCGTCCCGCATCTGTCTGCAGGCTGGCGGCTGGCTCGACCTGGATGTCCGGCGATATGACTATTGCGTGCCCGGTCAATGAAAACAAACACGCGCACACCATCAAAATGTCTTTTGGCAACCTTTGCATTTTCTTCGTCCTTTCGTCGAGCTGGAACCTTAAGGAAGCTCTGATTAAGTCCTCCGTTCGTTGTGAGCCTGTCGAACCATGAATGGAGGGGGTAATCAGATAAACGGGTCAAGCGAACCACCCTTCGACAGGCTCAGGGCGTACGGACTTAATCAGAGCTGTCTTAGCTAAAAGCTACGCCAATACCGCCGAAAAATCAATATGCCGAAATACTTATGCAGACCCTTCAGCACACACCGCTGGCGGGCATCCACAGCGCAGCACTCAAAAGATCAGCGCGCGACGAGTGCTTTTAACGCAAGCAGGTCGCGCTCAACCCATTCCGCATCTGCCGCGAATTTTACATCAGTCATCCCCGCCTGCCGAAACAACGTGAGCAACACCTCGGCACCGTCGCCATTCTGGATGATTCTCAGCGGCACGTAGATCTCCGGGGCGTTACCCGCATAGACATAGTGATCCATGACGCCAAACGCATTGTGGCCCGTGAACCTTATCCTGACCGACCCTTCAGGGCCTTCGGCCTTCCATAACTCTCCATCCCTGGTAAGCGACGATCTGCTGAGGCCAGAAGCCCATTTTGGAAAGTCTTCGGGCCGCCAAACGGCCTCGTAGACTTCTTTCCAGTTTCGGTTGATCGAGATGCTGATCGTTCGGGACTCAAGCATTGCGGTCTCCTGTCGATGGTGATTGATCGTGTCAAGTGAAACTACCGCATGTCACATGAATTGCGTCGCAAGCAGGACAGTCACTATCTGCCACATGGCTGGTCGCGATAGTCTGCACTGATAGTCGAAAGCAATTCGACTCCGGTACTCAAGCACAGCCGATGCCACTTGTTCCTCAAGCTCGGCTTGTTCACTTTCCAGGCGGTTAAGTTCTTGTTCTGCGGAAAGCATTAATTTTTCCGGTCAACACTTAATTTTCTGAGTGTTTCTTGTGCGTCAGCATCGCCTTGTTCAGCAGCCTTTTTCAATTCCTCGACGACAAAGCTAATGAGTGTTTGCATTACCTTTATGCACAGCTTGATTTGATCTTGGAACTTAAGCCATGACGCAACGCCTTTGTTGCCATGAAAAATATTATTCCGATAGCGGTAAACAACAAAGATTGTAAAAAACGCAATCTCATCGGCAGAAAGCACCTCGAAGTCTTTCGATAAAATCGCTTTTAGTTTGGGGGATTTTTGCTTCCACATCAAATTACCGTAAAGCTTTTTATGGCTCTTTTGAAAAACGAATGGATTAAGCGGCATGAGGGTTGAATCTTTGAAAATTGAGCTTGCCAGCGATGAGAAATATCA
>MGWZ01000011.1:0-31509 GCA_001801175.1 Gallionellales bacterium RIFCSPLOWO2_02_FULL_57_47
GACGCCGCTTCCTCATGCTACCGGGGCGCACGGACAACTCCTCGGACGGGACTTCAACCCGCTAGATTTACTGCTGTTACTGCGAACGGTCAGACTCGATTGATCTCTCGACTCCAACATCGCTACCGCGACGCCTCGCTAGCAGGTGGATACTTTAGGGTGCGATTTCCATCCCTGTCCGACCTAACCGCCAATAATGCGTGCTCTCGGAAGACATCTCCTCAAAACTTGAAGCAGCAATGAAACTTGACGTTGGAGTGGTGCATGGCGCAAGCCGAATCCAATAGCTTCGACACGGTTTTTCTTCTACCCAGCCGAGGAGCATCCCGCATCGTTCTGCCTGCTGGCCTGCCAGCAAAGCTAAATTCATTGAATTACGCGACATAACTACACTGGCGTCCCCTTGCCAGCTCAGCGCGGCCGCAAGGGCTGGCAATACCTGGCTGGTCTGGCTTTGCAGGAAGCTGAACGGCTGGGGCAGGTCTTCGTGGATTTGTTCCAGCACCTGGGATATTGCCGAAACCGGACCGCCCATGCTGCATACCCGCAACAGGACATCGCCGGGCAGCCCGCTTTCCTTCGCATTATCAAGACAGTCAAGCGCGCCATATAGCGCCAGCTCTGCCAGGATACCGATGCGACGGGGACGATACCCGAGACGGACAACCAGTTGATCGCGCCAGTTTTCAGGAGGCGTTCCGGCTGATGTCCGTCCGGTAATTTTCCAGGTGAAGTTGTTCATGTCTTGTGCATCCGCGAAATCCTGTCGTTCAGCCCGAACGTGCGTATGTATCTTCAAGGATCACGGCTGCATGCCCTCCGCCAAATCCGAGTATGTCGGCCAGTATGTATCGTACCGATTCCGGCCTTGAACGCGCCAATCCGGCGCACAGTTTTGGATCGAGCGGGTAGTCTGCATGCGGCCAGATCCCGGTTTCCAGACAGGCAAGCAGCAGGGCGATTTCTGCCGCGCCCGAAGCACCGAGCGTGTGTCCTATCGCCGCTTTCAGTGTGACCAGCGGCGGCAATGGATCGAATGCCGCAGTTAATCCGGACAATTCGTTCACGTCATTTGCCGGGCTGCCCGCAGCCTGCAGTTTAACCAGGCCGATGTCGGACGCCGCCAGACCGCTGGCGGCAAGAGCCTGGTTGCACATCTGGGTAACCGTTTGCGGAATGGCTCCGGTCGGGTCGCGGCCATCCACCAGATTGCTGCCGCCGCACAGACGCCAGCGCCCCGGCTGGCTGGACAGATGCAACGCCGCTACCGCTTCCCCCAGGGCGATTCCATCGCGGCCCGATCCGAGCGGTTGTGGTTTGCCCGGTGTCAGCAATTGCATCGCCGCGAAACCGGAAAGGGAAAACCGGTTAAACAGTTCCACGCCCAGCACCACGGCATCGTCCACGGCACCCGTGGCGACAAGCTTATAGGCTGCCAGAATCGCCTGCAGGGATGAAACACAGGCACTGAATACCAGATAGACCGGCCCCTGCCATTCCAGCAAGGCAGCGACTTCTTCGCCAAAGCCATTGCTGTCATTTAATCGGGCCTGCCCGGTTTCAATCGCGCCTATGTCAAACGAGGATGACGCCACAAAGAGTGGCGCATGCCGGCAGGATTCCAGTCCGGCTTCACTGATGGCCGCACGGATAAGCTGCCGAGCGCGCGTGCGCCAGTTGGCTTCAGGAAGATCGATACCAAAATAGGGCCAATCCGTTCCTCCCGCCAGGCTTACCCGCAGCGGCGCTTTTCCTCCGGCAGATATCGCGGCTAATGCCTGTGGAAGATTCGCGCCGAGTGCCGAGGCCAAGCTGCGCCCGTGCAGGTAAACCGGCCTCATGGGCGACGCATCGCCAGATATTCGGCGAGATGGGAAATACTGCTTAAGGCTCGCCGGGTTTCCTTGCTGTCGGGAAGGCGTATCCCGTAGCGCTTCTGGATTTCCATCGAGATCTGCAATGCGTCGAGAGAGTCCAGCATCAGCCTCGATTCCGGGCCAAAGAGTATCTCGTCGTCGGCCAGACCTCCCTGCGGTTCGTCCTTGTCAGCCGAGCTTAACACCAGGGCTCTTAGCTCATTCCTGAATGCCGCAAGATCGCCAGTCATTTGTTGCACCCTTTCATCAGCTGACTGGGCCCATCAGTTAACCCTGCGGCGAAATAACAGCACGGCAATGACAACCATGAGCGTGGCAAATCCCATCAACTTGGCGGACGGAAGCAACACGCCGTTCATATCGCTGCCGCGCAACAGCACCGCGAGCATGCCTTCCAATCCCCAGTTCATCGGCGAAAACTCCGCAATCCGCTGCATGGCATCGGGCATCACAAATTTCGGCACCATCACGCCGCCGATGGCGGCCATCAGGATGTTAACCACCGGTCCCAGTGCGGACGCCTGCGCCTGGGTACGCACCAGGCTTGCCAGCGCGAGCGCCAGGCCGATTGCCGACATGCTCACGGCCAGCAGCACCAGCAGCAGCGCGCCCCAATTTATGCCTGCCAGCGACAGCGCATCCCCGCCCAGCAGCGGCATCAGCCAGACGCCCACCGCCAGCATCAGCGCGGCTTGCAGCCCGTTGATCACAAGATAGGGCAAGGCTTTGGACCAGATCATCGTGCTGACCGGCACCCCCAGGCTGGCGAGTCTGGCCAGTGCGCCGCATTGCCTTTCCTGAAGAAACAGATTGGACAGCGAGGCCACGACAAAGAACATGCCGAACACCAGCCAGGCGGGCACATTCTGCTGCACGGCCGTCGGGCGGAATCCGGTTGCATAACGCTCGGCCTCGACCAGCGCCTGCGCGGAGACGGTCACCCCGGAGTCAGTCGCTTTGGCATTGGCAGCGGCAGGTCTGCCGCGCGGCGCAGCCTGCGCCATGCGGGCCGCCGTCAACAGGGCTCGGGCTCGCATCTCGCTGGCGATCATCACCAGCTCCGCCTGGTTCGCCGCAAACACACCGCCATCCAGACCCGGATCGGTGATCAGCCTGAGCTGTATTTCGCTGTCCGTCTGCCCTGCCACCAAAACATTCGAGAAGTCTTTTTCGATCACCAGCGCATAGCTCAACTTCCCGCTTTGCACCCTGTCCTGCCAATTCTGGCTTTCCGTCTGCGGTTTGCCGTGGCGCTTCTCCCACTCGGCAACCAGCGTATCAGCCATAGGCCCGTGGTCGCGGTTTTCGATCGCGTACGGCAAGGTCTTTACGGGCGGGCTATACACGTCTTTCAGCGCGAGCGACATGATGACGATGAACACCGCCGGCATCAGAAACAGCGCGGCCAGACCATGCACGTCGCGTATCAGGGCCAGCAGTTCTTTTTTAATCAGTGCAAACAGCATGGTTAACGTAATACTCGCGTAGCGATTCGTTTGCCTCCTCGCCCGCTTGCGGAAGAGGATTGAGGTGAGGGAACGGGCATGCTCATAATCAGAGGTGTCATCATTGTCATGCCCGTTAGTCCCGCAGCAAACGATGCGTAAGGGTCATAAAAAGTTGTTCCAGATTGCTGCGCCCGAACTCGGCATAACGGACCCGTCCGCCCGCCTGTTCCAGCGCCGCCAGCAGTGCAACGGGATTTTTTTCAGGGGCAAGCGTCACCAGCCAGTTCACTCCGGCGGCCGTGACCGTGCCAAAGCTATCCAGCAACGCGCTCAGCGCTACGCCGCTCACGCCTTCCACACCCAGAAGAACCCGAACCGCCCCGCCGCCCAGCAACTCGTCCAGTGTGCCGTCGCAAAGCACTTTACCGTCGTCGAGTATCACCACCCGGTCGGCAATCGCCTCGATCTCTTCCATGTAATGCGAGGTGTAGATGACAGCCGCGCCGTTCCGCGCAAGCGTCTTCACCGCATCCAGCAGGAAGGCGCGCGATTGCGGATCGACGCCGACTGTGGGCTCATCCAGCAGAATGAGTTCCGGCTCCGGCAGCAGCGCGATCGCCAGATTCAAACGGCGCTTCAAACCGCCGGAAAGTCTTTCCGCGCGGGTCTGGGCAAAACGCTCCAACTGCGCGAATGCCAGGCATTCGGTCATGCGCTGCTGCTTGCGCGGGCCGCCCAGCCCGCCAGCCGAGGCGAAGCAATCCAGGTTTTCCAAAACCGTCAGCATCGGGTAAAACGCATATTCCTGCGGTGCAACCGCGATGCGGGTAGGCGTGTTGCGGCGGATGACTGCAAGCGGCTGGCCGTCTACCGATATGCCGCCCTGCTGGACCGGCAGCATCCCGGACAGATGTGAAATGAGCGTGGTTTTGCCCGCGCCGTTCGGGCCCAGCAAGCCGAGAATCTGGCCGCGCGCGGTGTTGAGCGACACATCGGCCAGCGCGGGCTTTTCTGCCTGCGGGTAACGATAAGCAAGATTCTTGATGGCCAGCATCAGCTCACCACAGCCTTCAATTCCTTGAAGAACGCGTCCTCTTTTCCGGCCAGGTTGCGCAGCATCCCGGCCAATTTTTCCGGATTCATCGCATCGCGCTTCTTGACCATGCGCGCGGTCGCCAGAGCGAATGCGCGCCAGTCATCGCCAATGTCCATCAGCCGTTCGGCGAATTCCGCCAGCGCGGGCATGGCGGTCAAGTCGGCGGCTTCCTGCAAAAAAGCCGCATACAGGAAACGAAACCCCGCGCCTCCGGTGCCGATTTCCTCCTGCATGCGCACAATATGCCCGACGAACAGGGAAGTTTCATGTGCGACCGGGTCAAGTCTGGCTACCTTGTTGGCCAGCATTCTGATGCCGCGCACGCCGACGATCGGTAGCGGCGCGCGCATCGTGCGGCAGGTTTTCAAAATGGCGTTGCGCACTGCCTGTGGCGATATGGCGGATTGCCCCAGTTTCTCCACGGTATAGAGCAGACCCTTAGGGGCCAGCACGCCCTTGGCAAAGCGGGCGCGCGACAATGCGGCGGCATCGCAGCGTACGGTCTCCTCGGAAACCGGATCGCTGATCAGATAATCGTTGCCCTCTTTGCCGTACACCAGCAGGTTGTGCGCATTGAAATGAAAGCGCATATCTTCGGGAAAATAGGGCAGCCAGTACACCGAGGTTTGCAGTCCCACCACATGACCCTGCGCCAGTAACTCATCCAGGCGCGCCTGGCCCGCCGCCGGAGTGCGGAAGGTTTCAAAACGGAATTTGGCCGCGAGCGCCTTGGCCAGGCCTTTGATGATCGCTCTGGGAGGCTGGCGATACGCGATCAGCGGCAGGCCGGACAGCTTGATGAAGGGCAGATAGGCGAATGACAGGGCAGCCGACAGACCAAAAGCCATCGCCTCGGAAATCGGCACGCCGTGATGGCTGATCAGGTTGGAGGCCACCCCGCTTTCACAATGGGCGGCGTGGCGATGATGCGCAAAGGTCATGGCAGGCGTTGCATTTCTTTGATGGTAAGGCCAAGCGCTTCGGCATAACGAGCCAGCACACCGGGGGACAGGCGTGCAAAAATCTTGGGGCGGAAATGACGGCGGATGCGCCAGCGCCAGATGCCCGTAGTCTGGGCAAGCAAAGGCAGGTCCATGCGGCGTGCATACATCCAGTATTCCAGCGGTGAAGACAGGCCGCTCAGCACCTTCTGCCGTGCTGCTTCGGTTAAAGCCTGCAACTGCTCCAGAGCCTGGCTGGTAACGATTTCCTCGACCTCCCAGCCTCTGGAAGCGACCGCCACGATGTGGCCGCCGGCGTCCCTGGCATAGACTGCTTTTTTGTGCCCCCCCAGAGTCTTGTTACCCTCTTGCGGGACATTTTGCAGGTCCATTACACCGCCTCCAGAAAGATGAATCCGCTGGAAAAACGTCCGCTCTCCGGAATAAACATCAGTAGCTTCTGGCCTTTTTGTATGCGCCCGGAACGAAGCAGTTCATCCAGCATGATGAAAGGTGATGCGGAGCCGGTATTGCCCTTGCTGGCAAGGTTGGTGAACCAGCGTTCGCGCGGTATCGGCAAGCCGATATCGGCAAGACACTGGTCGATCGGCTCGGCAAAAAACCGGGAGGACATGTGCGGCAAGAACCAGTCTATATCTTCGGCGCGCAATTTTCTTTTTTCCATCACGGATGCCAGGGGTTCTGCCAAAGTGGCTCTGACGATATTTTCATTCAGCAGGCGAACATCCTGCTTGAGCGAAAAAATGGATTTCTCGCCCAACTGGGCAGCGTCAAACCATTGCCACCCCGTTAAGGATCCATCTTCGTTTTTTTCGGCCCCGTGGTACATGCAGGCAGGCAACTCATGGGCAGCGGATGAAAGCTCGATCCAGTCGATACGCAATGGCAGTGCGCCTCGCGGTTGATTTTCCAGCAATAGAGCTCCCGCGCCATCCGAAAGCATCCAGCGCAAAAAATCCTTTTCAAAGGCAATTTCCGGACGAACTTCCAGCTCCTTGAGCTTGTGTTCAATCTCCGCCTCGTAGCGGGTAGAGTTCAATGATGCAGAAGCCAGTTCCGAGCCCGTAGCCACCGCGCGCTGCACATCGCCGGCCCTGATTGCCAGCCATGAGTGCTTGAGGGCAGCCGCACCGGACAGGCATATCCCGGCAAACGAGACCACCTGCAGGCGCGGCCACTTCAGCTCGCCATGCACCATTACCGCATGATTGGGAAGCAGCTGATCGGGCGAGGAAGTTCCGCACGTCAACAATTCCACATGGCCAATTTCGCCCAGCGCCCTGACCGCTTGCGCGGTAAGCTGGGCATTGGTCATGACGACCCGGCCGGTAGCCCGATCGATCGCGTAGTGCCGCGACTGAATACCGTTGCTGCGCAAAATCACCCGCCGGGCGCGCGATGGTTTTCCCGCCACCATGCCCAGCACTGCCTCGATCTCGTCATTATTGACCGGATCCAGAGGCAGGAATGATGCCGTTTTATTGATATAGACTTCAGACAGCATATTTGGACATGCGCTCGGTTCCCGAGCCGGAAGGAAATTCAAAATCGTGTTTCATTCGAGCAATGCGCTCCCGCAGTAGTGGACGTATCAATGCCTGCAATGCCAGACTGACAGGCACGACGGTCAAGATCAGGGCGATCAAAAAAAACACATAGAAAAACAACAACGGTTTGCGACTCCACTGGCCGGGTTTACCTGCAGCACGCAACAGTTTCCCCCACAAATAAAAACTGCGAGTCCCCGCCTTCTCGCTGGCATACAGCCTTGGATTTGCCTCGACGGCGCCCAGGCCGGCCAGCAACGGGGCATCCTGCTTTTCGGCATCAGCCGCCAATGCATCCCGCAGAGCCAATCCAAAACGCCGCGAGCGCAATATTTCATCCGGTGCAATCCCGGCCGGCGGCAAACCCAGGAAACCCGTTTGCCTTCCGGTCAGCAGCCAGCGTGGGGTGGTAACAAGCGTAGCGAATACATTTCCTTTGTCTGCAAGCACCACATTATCGATCAGGCGCGCACCCAGATTGGCCAGCATATTCTTAATCTTCTCGTGAGCCATCAGCCACATATTGCGGCAGGCAATCACCGTGACGACCGGCTTGTCCTTAAGCAGCCTGGCAGCCAACGGATGCTGCAAAAAAGCCGTAACCGGCAAAGACGGCGCAAGAAACCAGACCTGGTAGAACAAAATAACCAGGTCAAAATCTTCCTCACCAGTCAGTGCAAGTTGTTCCAGCTCGGGAGCGATCAAATGCGCCGCTTCAGGGAACGCGTCAAAAAACTGAAAAAAAGGCCATGGAAAAGGATAGGATTGCTTTGGGCGTATAACCTCCAAATGCACATCCACGCCGGGTTTTGCCTGCAAGGGAGCGAGAATCTGCGCGGCAATCCGGGCAAGCTGCCCGGTTTGGGAGTAACAAATTGCCAGAACACGCTTGGTCCGAATGGAATTAGTCCGAATGGAAGTAGTCACGCAAATCCAGTGATGCAATAAAATTGCTTCAGTTTATAATCACACCATAATCACGCTGAGCTTGGTTTTAAAGAAGCACTTGTGAGTGCAGTGACAGTGTCCGGATTGTATCGCAAATGCAGTACGCGCTCAACCGACGGCCATTGTAATCCTGTACCCGGCCATTCCAATAATTTTACGGCAGCGATAGCTGAACTTGCAGTGCACATACTCGACGCCAGCATGAGTCCGGCAAGCAATACATGGACACCCTGCTGAAAGTTAAGTATGCTTTAAAAATGCTTTAAAACCATCGTTGGCGATCTCCCTTCGAAATCTAATTTGCCTGTCTTCATCCAAATGAATATCAATACTGACATTAATAAAACCGAGTTGGAACAAGAGCTTGCGCAGCACATTATCACTGCGCTGAATCTGGATACAAGCCTCAAGGAAATTGATCCGCTTGCGCCGCTCTATGGGGACGAAGGCCTCGGGATAGACTCCATCGATGTGCTGGAAATTTCCCTGGTTCTGGCCAAGCAGTACGGCGTTCAATTGCGTTCTGATGACGAGCATAACGCCGAAATATTCGCCTCGCTGCGCAACCTCGCCAACCATATCCAACAAAACCGGACGAAATAAATGCAGTCCCGTGGCAAATTGGCAGTTGCGATTGCCATCGCTGCCGCTTTCTTTGGATACCAGTTCCTGATACATAAAGTATCGCTTTCCGGTCATCTCACGGCTATTTCTGCAGCGCTTGTCCTGATTCCTTTCGTTATCGCACTAACATGGTTCATCGCTGCCGAGCTGGGCTTGCGCCTGGCGCTGGCGATAACCGCCACCCTCATCGTGCTGGGTCTGGCTGCGGTGAAGCTATTCGGCCAGCCGCATCCTGCCATCATTTTCGGCATGCCCCACCTGGTGACCAATTCATTTTTGATGTGGTTTTTTGCGCGCACCCTGAAAAACAAGCGGGAGCCGCTGATCACCTTGCTGGCACGCAGCGTTCACGGGACGCTGACGCCTGATCTCGAAATGTACACGCGCCATGTCACTTTTGCGTGGAGCCTGTTTTTCGCCCTGCAAATTGCCGGTTCGATCCTGCTGTTTTTGTTCGCCTCACTGGAAACCTGGTCAACGTTCATCAACATCCTCAACTCGCCGCTGATCGTACTGATGTTTCTTTGTGAATATACCTACCGGGTATTGCGCTATCGCAACCATCGCAGCTCGCTGTTTGATGGCCTGAAAATTTTCTCCGATAGCTCATCGGCATCGAAGTCCGCCAAGGTTCGCTGATGCCGGCGGTTCAGACCATGCAAGCAGTCCCGCTGTTACGCCTCCACCGTCCGGACAGCCTTTTTGCCCGTCAGGATGGCAAGGCCATTACCACCCGGCGTTTCTTGGCGGATGTCCTGTCGCTTGCAGAAAAATTGCCTGAGCATCCCTATGTGCTCAACCTTTGCTCTGATCGTTACCGCTTTGTAGTTGTTTTTTCTGCAGCCATGCTACGCGGACAAATCAGCTTGCTGCCACCCAACCACACGCCAGACCTGATCAATCGGCTCAGCCAGAACTACCCCGGCCTGTATTGCCTGACAGACGGTGCGGTTGGCCCTGCTGCCCTGCAAACAATCATCTACCCGGAGCTGTCCGGGGTGAATCTGCCGGACCCTGCGATACCCGAAATACCCGCCGCGCAAGTAGCGGCAATCGTCTTCACATCAGGCACGACGGGCGACCCCATGCCCAATGAGAAAACCTGGGGCGCCATCTCGCGCAGTGTTACCGTCGAGGCCAGGCGGCTGGGTATATTTGATCGTGGCGACCTGACGCTGTTGGGCACGGTTCCGGCGCAACATATGTATGGCTTTGAGTCTACCGCCCTGATTGCGATGCAGGCAGGCGTAATACTGCATGCCGGCAAACCATTTTATCCGGCTGATATCAGTGCGTTGCTGCATGAAATTCCGGGACCGCGGGCGCTCGTCACCACACCCGTGCATCTGCGCGCCCTGATCACCGGCAACACGGCCCTGCCGCAGCTCGACCTGATCGTTTGTGCCACCGCGCCGCTGCCACGGGAACTGGCCGTGCAGGCCGAGGAGCTATTCGGCGCGCCGTTACACGAAATCTACGGCTTCACCGAAGCCGGGCAGATTGCCAGCCGCCGCACTGCGATAACAGATGAATGGCGCACCTTTGACGGGCTGGCGCTGCATCAAAAGGGAGATGCCACTTATGTCTCGGGTGGTCATGTCGTTGGCGAGCTTCCCTTGAATGACATCACCGAACTGCGCAGCGACACGACCTTCCTGCTTCACGGCAGGACTGCTGACCTGATCAACATCGCCGGCAAGCGCACTTCCCTCGCCAGCCTGAATCACCATCTTAATTCGATTGATGGAATCCAGGATGGCGTTTTTTTTATGCCTGAAGAGAAACCCGGCGAGACGTCCCGATTGACAGCATTTGTTGTTGCGGCTGAACTTACCAGCAGCGAAATACTGGGCGCATTACGCCAGCGCATGGACGCGATCTTTCTTCCCAGGCCATTGCATAAAGTGGATGAGTTACCGCGCAATTCGACCGGGAAACTGACACGCGCCAGCCTGGAGACGCTTTTTCGGCAATGTGACAAGGGGCAAGACAAGTGACTGAACTAAAGTTTCAATTTCCTGCCAACCATCCTTGCGCAGCCGGGCATTTTCCGGGCAACCCGATCATCCCCGGCGCGTTGCTGCTCGACCATGCGCTCGCCTGCATAGCCGCCGACTTGTCCATCCATAACGCCGTCTGGCACGTAAAATCAGCCAAGTTTCCTCAACCGGCGCGGCCTGGGGACGAGATATTCGCCAAATACACATTTTCACCCGGCGGAGAAATACGCTTTGAATGCGCCGTGTCAGGCAATAAAGTATTGTCGGGAATTGCGCGCAACCAACCAGCAACCGGCGCAGGATTAAAGTTGTGAGCCAGGAATGGGTGACGCGTCCCGAACGCAGCAATGTGTGGACCATCAGGCTCATGGTCTGGTTTGCGCTCACTTTTGGCCGGCGCGCGTCGCGCGTCCTGCTTTACCCGATCAGCATCTATTTCATTATATTTTCGGCGCAAGCGCGCGCTGCCTCGCGCAAGTACCTGGATCGCGCACTGGGACATCGCTCAACCCTGAGAGATGGTTTTCGGCACTGTTTTTTCTTTGCTTCGACAATCCTTGACCGGGTCTTTCTGCTTAACAACCAAATCTCCCTGTTTGACGTGCGCGCGCGGGGCGAAGAGTTGTTCAGGGAAATTGAAGCAAAAGGACGCGGTTGCCTGCTGATCGGCGCCCACATGGGCAGTTTCGAGGTGATTCATGCGCTGAGCCGCGACCATGGCCACCCGCGAACCAGCATTGCGATGTACGAAGAAAATGCCCGCAAACTTAACGCTGTGCTTCACAGTATTAACCCGCAGCACAATCGGCCGGTAATACCGCTTGGGAAAATCGATTCGATGCTCAGGATACAGGAGGCGCTGCAACGCGGCGAGTACATAGGCATACTTGCCGACCGTACAATTTCCGGCAAGAAAATGCTAGCCTGTGACTTTCTGGGCGGCCAGATCCATTTGCCCATCACGCCATTCCGCCTTGCCGTTATACTGAATTGCCCTGTCGTATTCATGCTCGGGATATATCAAGGCGGCAACCGGTATGACGTGAACTTTGAATACCTCGCCGATCCGCAGCAACCAACACCATTGGATCGTGACTTCGCCATCAGGCAGGCTGCGCAACAGTTTGCCACCCGGCTGGAACATTACTGCCGGGTGGCGCCTTACAACTGGTTTAATTTTTATGATGTCTGGAAATAATTAAGATGATACGCACGGTTATCTCCCGGTTGATTGTCTGGCCGCTGATGTTATGCGTCAGCCTGGGTATCACGCCCGCGTCCGCTGCCGAACCGGAACAGGATGTTGCGCCCTGGTCGTTGACGGAGCTGATGCATATCCTGGCACAGGTAACAAAGTCCAAAGCCACGTTTGTCGAGCACAAACATCTCAGCATGCTGACAACACCTCTGGAGTTTTCGGGGACGCTGGAATACACCGCACCCGGCCGGCTGGAAAAATATACGCTGCTTCCCAAACCCGAAAGCCTGATACTGGACCAGGACAAGCTGGTGGTGCAGACTGGCGACGCAGCGGAGAAACGCACCCTGTCACTGCAGGATTACCCTTCTGTCTGGGCATTTATTGAAAGTATCCGCTCCACGCTGGCCGGCGATGTTGAGACGCTCAAGCGCTTCTACCATGTCGCCCTGAAAGGCCAGGCTAAACAGTGGCAGTTGATTTTGCAGCCGGCAGATTCGAAGATCAAAAGCCTGGTGAGCGAAATCCTTATCAATGGCAGCTTTGAGCAAATCAATACGATCGAAATCCGTGAATCGGGGGGCGACTACTCGGTAATGAGCATCAGCAGGGACGACTCATGAAACGAATTAGCCAGCGCTGGCCAATTGCAGTCTGGCTGATTTTTCTCGCAGTTTGCATCTTCATCGTTTCGCGGATACAAATTGGCGCCGACATCAACGCTTTTCTGCCCGGCTCTCCCACTCCCGCCCAGCAACTGCTGACCGAGCAACTGCGCGACGGTGTCGTTTCCCGCCTGATCCTGGCCGGCATCGAGGGTGGTGCTCCTGAAACATTGGCTAAAGCCAGCAAGAACCTGGCACATCGGCTGCGCAATGAGGCGGCATTTTCCATGGCCAACAACGGTGAAGAAAGCAGTCTGGACAAGGACCGGGCGTATGTATTCGACAACCGCTACCTGTTGAGCTCTGCTGTTACACCCGCACGCTTCACCCCGGAAGGCCTGCACGGCTCGCTCGAAAAAGCGCTACAGATGCTCGGCTCCCCTGCCGGGGTAATGCTCAAGAACGTCATTCCGCGTGACCCCAGCGGCGAAGCGCTGCATCTTCTGGAAGGCTTCGCCGGACAAAGCCGGCCTCCGATGCAGGAAGGGGTGTGGATGTCGCGCGACGGCAAACGCGCGCTGCTGGTGCTGCAAACCTCAGCGGCAGGCTTTAACATCGATGCCCAGCAACACGCCATTCAACTGATACACCACCGCTTTGCGGAAAGCACGCAAGGCCCGGAATTTTCCGGCTTGCAGATTCAGCTCAGCGGGCCCGGCGTGTTTTCAGTGCAATCTCGCGACCATGTCGAAAATGTCGCGTTCAATTTTTCCATCATCACGGCGATGCTCGTCAGTATCCTGCTGTTGCTGGTCTATCGCTCGTGGCGTGTGCTCGCCATATCGCTGCTTCCGGTCATCAGCGGCGCGCTGGCCGGCATTGCCGCCGTGAGCATGGGCTATGGCGTGGTTTTCGGCGTCACCCTGGGGTTCGGCATCACGCTGATAGGCGAGGCGGTGGACTACGCCATCTATTTCTTCACTCACCTTTCCCCTGAAAAACCGCCTAACAAGGCGCTGGAAAACATCTGGCCGACGCTGCGCCTGGGTGTGCTGACCACAATATGCGGATTCAGCCCGATGTTCCTGGCGGATTTTCCGGGACTGGCACAACTGGGGCTGTTCTCGGCTGTCGGGCTTGTCGTGGCGGTACTGGTCACCCGCTGGGTGCTGCCCAGCCTCGTGTCTGTAAATTTTTCACCCAGCACGCCAACCCGCCTGGCTGCCTGGTTAATGGCGCTGATCAAACAAGCTCCCCGTCTGCGCCCGGTCGTGTTGATTGCGGTGATCGTCGCCGCGCTTTCGATTGCGCTGCACCGTGAACCTGTCTGGAGCGACAACCTTTCCAGCCTGTTCCCGATAGCGGAAGACAAGCAGCAACTTGACCAGTCGCTGCGCAACGACCTGGGTGCGCCGGATGTGCGCTACCTGATAGCAATCAGCGGCAAAGACCGGGAAGAGGTGCTTGAGCGCAGCGAAGCGGTCGGTTCTCAACTTGACCTGTTGACGAACCGGCAAGTTCTGGCGGGTTACGATTCGCCTGCCCGCTACCTGCCCAGCCAGAAGACCCAGCAGGCGCGCCGGGCAGCGTTGCCCGATGCGGGGCAACTGCGTGCCAATCTGCATCAGGCGCTTGCCGGGCTGCCGTTCCGCAGCAATTTATTTGAACCCTTCTTCAAAGAAGCAGAGGCGGTGCGCAGCCAGCCACTGCTCACCTTCGCCAGTCTGCAAGGAACAAATCTGGGGCTGCAAACCGAAAGCTTGCTGGCACACAACGACAAGGGTTGGAAAGCCATGTTGCCGCTGCGTGGAGTAACTGACGCATCATCCCTACAACAGACGCTTGCCCGGCTGGATGGCAACATCGTATTGCTGGATATGAAACAGGAAAGCGACTCGCTTTACCAATCCTATGTGCGCGAGGCGATCACGCTGTCCGCTTTCGGCGCGCTGGCGATCGCTTTGCTGCTGTTCATCAGCCTGCGCTCGGTGCGCCGCGTGGCAGCGGTATTATTGCCGTTGGCGGCCGCAGTCATCATTGCCACCGCGGTTGTGCTGGCAAGCGGGCAGAAACTGCTGATTTTTCACCTGGTCGGTTTGCTGCTGGCGGTTGCGGTCGGTTCCAACTACTCGCTGTTCTTCGACCGTGAAAGCAATTCCGATGTGCATGAAGCGGACAGCAGGCGCACCATGGTTTCGCTGCTGGTGGCAAACATTTCGACCACCATCGCCTTCGGCATGCTGTCTTTTTCGGGTGTCCCGGTGCTCACGGCGATTGGAGAGACCGTGGCCATCGGCGCCTTCCTGAGCCTGTTGTTCTCGGCTGTTTTGATGGGGCGCAAGGTCACATCATGAAAAACTGCCCGCAGCCCTCTGTCGCCCCCAACGGGAATGAACGAACTGCTGCGCGTCACTGGCTCACCACCCCCGCGCTGCAATTAAGCGCTGCGGTGCATTCCGTCAGCGCGCTGCTGGTTATCCTGAATCCCGGCAACTGGCAGTGGGCGCTTGGTGCCGTGCTATTCAACCATGCAATTCTCACTGCGGGAGTCCTGCGGCCCAAGAGCGTGCTGCTCGGACCTAACATGACACATCTGCCCGCCGCTGCCACACGCCGAGGAGAAGTATCCCTCACCTTTGACGACGGCCCAGATCCTGAAATCACGCCCCTGGTGCTCGACCTGCTCGACCGGTATGGCGCCAAGGCCAGCTTTTTTTGTATTGCCAGCAAAGTCTCCGCTTATCCGGAACTGGCCCGCGAAATCATCAAGCGCGGGCATAGCCTGGAAAACCACACTTATTGCCACCCTTACGCATTTGCCTTGTTCGGGCCGGGTGGCATAGTGCGTGAAATCGAGTCATCCCAGGCGACGATTTGCGCAGTGACCGGAGTTGCTCCGGGATTTTTTCGCGCACCGATGGGGTTTCGCCCGCCGTTCCTCGCCCCGGCAGTAGATCGTGCCGGCTTGCGCTGCGCCACCTGGACACGTCGCGGGTTCGATACCTTTGCGATAAATCCGGAAGCGGTATTGCAGCGACTGCTGCGCGGGCTGGCTGCCGGCGACATTTTGCTTTTGCACGATGGCCGTCCGAACCGGCCAAACAGGAACACAAAGATCATCCGGGAAGTTTTGCCACGCCTGCTTGAACATCTCCAGACACTGGGCCTGAAATCCGTTTCACTCACTACCGCCTGCAGCCGATCCGACGAGCTTTAATCCTATTAAAAGCGGTTCAGCCACGGATTTACACAGATGAACACTGTTAATAAACGGGCAGGGGCGATTCATGAATCGCCCCTGCAGTCTTATCGGTGGTAATCAGTGTTTTTCTGTGGCTAATCGCCGTTTTTAAGGCGCGGACCGCCTCTGTTGTTTTTTAGTCTGGCTATCTCAAACGGCATTCGAATTCGCAGCGGTCGGATCAGCCTTGACCGCCTGGTATTCCGAGAAAATGCCAATTTCCACATGCCTGTTAACCTGGGTCAGTCCTGCGGAACGCAGGGTTGCCATCACGCGCTCGGGCGGCACACAGGCTTCGATACTGTCCCAGAAATAACGCCAGATGGTTACACTGGCCTTTTGCTTTGAAACGATCCGGGTCAGCAGTGGTATCACGCCGCGCATATAGGTCTTGAGCAACCAGGTGCCTAAAGTGCTTTGCGGCCTGGTCATTTCCAGAATGCATAAACGTCCGCCGGGTTTCAGCACACGCTCAAACTCGGCGAAAGCGACACTCAGGTCGCCGATATGGCGCAGCGCATAACCCATGCTCAGAAAATCGAAATGATTATCAGGGAAAGGCAATGCCTCGGCGCGCCCCTCCATCAACACCATGCCCTCGGGGAGATGGCTGGCCGCCATCATGCCGGTGCTCGGATCCACACCAATCACGCAGGAGGGATCGCCTGTCAGGATGCAGGCCTGCGCCGCAACCAGCCCGGTGCCCACGCCAACATCGAGAACCTTCATGTTCGCCTGCAGACCTGCACGGACAAGCGCCCGCCTTCGATAGCTGGACCCGGTATTGAACGCCATCAACCGTTCTATGCGGTCATAATCCGGCGCGGTATCGTCAAATATTTTCTTCAGGTATGCCTGACGTTCCTGTTCTGTCTGGTAGTAAGCGGTCAGCGGAAGATGCGGCGCTTTGACCGGCGATAGATCGGGTGAGCCCAGGGGTTTCATGAGTGAACCTTAGAATTGTTAATTTTTGAATTTTATCATCTTATGTTGGCGTGCTGCTCTTGCCCGTGTTGATTGCCGGGGAGCCGCATTTCGGTCCAATGACGGTAATTATTCTGTTAAAATTTAAAAAGTTAAGTTTTCATTCCCGCAGAAAGAATCATTTGCAACACCTCCAATTCACTGCATTCACCCTGGTTTCACCGCTAGGCGCAGGAACCAATGCCACGCTCAGCGCTTTGCTTGCAGGAAAATCCGGGCTGGCCCGCTGCGATTTCCTCGATGTCGATCTGGACACGTATATCGGGCGCATCAACGGGCTCGAAGACCGCCCGGTGCGCTCCGACCTCGCTGCTTACGATTGCCGCAACAACCGCCTCGCGCAGCTTGGCCTGGAGCAGGACAATTTTGCCGGGGCGATTGAAGCCGCTCGCGGACGTTACGGGCGTGAACGCATCGGTCTGTTTCTGGGCACCAGCACCTCCGGCATCCTGGAAACCGAGCTTGCCTACCGGCAACGCCATCCTGAAACCGGCGCCCTGCCCGCGAGTTTCAATTATTTCGGCTCGCATAGCTGCTATTCGGTGTCCGATTTCGTGCAGCAATTTCTTGGCCTTGCCGGCCCCTCCATGGTGGTATCAACGGCCTGCTCATCGTCTGCCAAGGTATTCGGCTGCGCTGCGCGCATGATCGAGGCCGGGCTGTGCGATGCCGCGGTTGTCGGCGGGGTTGATTCGTTGTGCTTTACCACGTTATACGGCTTCAACTCTCTGGGACTGGTATCCAGCCGCCCCTGCCGCCCGTTTGACGCGGAACGCAACGGCATTTCCATCGGCGAGGCTGCGGGCTTTGTGCTGCTGGAGAAGGCTACTGCCGATACCGGCACGGATGCCGTCATGCTGCTCGGCGTCGGCGAGAGCAGCGATGCTTATCACATGTCCACGCCGCACCCTGAAGGTCTGGGAGCTCGCAGCGCGATTCAGGCCGCACTGCAGGCAGCCGGGCTGACCGCCGGCGATATCGATTACATCAACCTGCATGGCACCGGGACGAAATCAAACGATGCCGCCGAAGACCAGGCCGTGTTCAGCGTGTTCGGCAGCAACACGCCGTGCAGCTCAACCAAGGGCGCAACCGGTCACCTGCTGGGTGCCGCAGGTGTAACCGAAGCCATTATTTCCGCGTTGTGCATCCAGCACGGATTGATGCCCGGCGGCTTGAATACCCGGACTCTGGATCCCGCGCTGAGAAGCCATTATCTGTTGCAGAACAGGCGGCAGAAGGTGAGTCGCGTGCTATCCAATTCACTGGGATTTGGCGGCAGCAATTGCAGCCTGGTGTTAGGCCGGGGATCAGAGGGGGGCGGCCGATGAAGATATTTGTCGAAGGAGTGGGCGTACTCGGACCCGGACTCTGCGGCTGGCAGGCCAGCCAGCCCGTTCTGGCTGGAACTGCTCCTTACGTTGATGCGGCACTGGTTATTCCGCCCAACGATTTGCTGCCGCCAGCCGAACGCCGCCGCACCGGGCCTTCGGTCAAAATCGCCCTCGCTGTCGGTTGCGAAGCTGTCGCCCACGCCCGGCGCAATGCTTCGGAACTGCCTTCCGTTTTCGCTTCTTCTGCCGGAGAGGGTGAAAACATGCAGGCAATATTCGAGACGCTTGCTGCCGACGCACGCGAGATATCGCCGACGCGCTTCCATAACTCGGTACACAATGCGCCATCCGGCTACTGGTCTATTGCGACCAGATCGATGGCGCCCTCGATCAGCCTGGCTTGCTACGATGCCAGCTTTGTGGCCGGACTCATTGAAGCGGGCGCGCAAGCCCTTTCCGGCGAGGACGCCGTGGTGCTGATGTCCTACGATGCCCCTTATACCCAACCCGTGCATGCGGTGCGGCCGATCAGCGCCGGTTTTGGCATTGCGCTGGTGCTGACCGCCAACAAGACCAGCCGCAGCCTGGCCGAGCTGGAAATCGGCATCAACCGCAAGGATGGCGCCAGCACGCCGATCACAATCGCGCAGCTGGAGTCCATGCGGCTGGGCGTACCGGCCGCGCGCGGCCTGCCGTTGCTGGCGGCCCTTGCAGCCCGCACCCGGAACCAGATATGCCTGGACTACGTTGCCGGCAACCAGGTTAATGTTGCGGTTCACCCATGCTGATCGGCCAAACTGAAATTCGGGCGCTGATTCCGCACGCGGGCGATATGTGCCTGCTGGCCGGAGTCACCCGGTGGGACGCGACCCATATCAGCTGCATTGCGCAAAGCCACCGCAATATCGACAACCCGCTGGCGCGCGACGGCAAGGTGGGCGCATTGTGCGGCATCGAATTTGCCGCCCAGGCCATGGCGGTGCATGGCGGTCTCACCGGCCTGGTCGGCCAGCGTCCGCGCGCCGGCCTGCTGGTAAGCGTGCGCGATGTGGCTGCCAAGGTTGAATACCTGAGCGATTACAGCGCAGACCTGCAAATCGAGGCCGAACAACTGATGGCCGAGCAAAGCAGCGTGTGCTACAGCTTTACGCTGCATGCCGGCGAAATGGAATTGCTGCGGGGACGCGCCACCGTGGTGCTGGATGCCGGCAGGGTCGCGTCATGAAGCGGGCGCTGGTTACCGGCGGCAGCGGCGCTATCGGGGCAGCGGTGTGCCGCCAGCTGGCGGCAGACGGTTATCAGGTGATCGTGCATGCCAACAGCAACCTCGAACATGCCCGGCAGGTCGCTGCGGAAATCAACGCCGGCGGCGGTTCTTCGACGGCCGTTTCCTTTGACATCACCGACGCCCAGGCAACTAAAGCAGCGCTCGAGCAGCTGCTGGCCGACGGAGCGATACAGGTCGTGGTGAATAACGCCGGCATCCATGACGATGCGGTGATGCCCGGTATGCGTCCCGAACAATGGACCAGGGTGATCGATGTGTCGCTGAACGGTTTCTTCAATGTCACCCAGCCGCTGCTGATGCCGATGATAGGCAAGCGCTGGGGACGCATCATCAACCTGTCTTCACTGGCGGCGGTCATGGGCAATCGCGGGCAGGTCAACTACGCCGCCGCCAAGGCCGGACTGCACGGCGCCACCAAATCCCTTGCGCTGGAGCTCGCCAGCCGCGGCATCACGGTCAATGCAGTCGCTCCGGGGATCATCGTTTCGCCGATGACAGTATCCAGCTTCCCCGAGGAAACCATCAAGACGATGGTGCCGATGAAACGCGCCGGACGCCCCGAAGAAGTGGCCGATCTCATCTCATTTCTCGCTTCCGATCGCGCCGCTTATATTTCCGGGCAGATCATTTCAATCAACGGTGCGATGGCTTGAGGGCCGCTCAATTAACCCGGCTTTTCTTCCAGAAATTCGCCATGCCGGATTTTCCGCACCTCTTTAATACTTCAGCCGGTTCCCGGAGAACAAGATGAAGTTTTTTGCGCACCCGGATATTTTCATATTATTTTTTCTTGTCCTGGCAAATGCTGCGCAAGCTGACATGACCGTACACGATGAGGCTGACCAGGCTGCCGTTTCATCATCCGCACAAGTCACCGGGCCCGCGCAGCAATCCGCAACAGGCACCCCCTCCAGCGACGAAACAAGCGAAGCTGAAGTTATATGGGAATGGGATCCCTATTACACCGATGTAGGCATTAATATCCCCCTTACCAGCAAGCCGATTCCGACAATCACTTCGGACAGCGAAGCGGTGATTTACCGCAACCTGATCGAAGGCTCGGCCATCCCCCGTTACATGACGCTGGAAGCAAGCGTCTACCCGATGCCTATTCTGGGCACCTATCTCAAAAAGCATGCGCCGGGTTTTTACAGCCATGGGCAAATCGGCAGCGGCGGCATCAACATTTTCGATTCCATCACCGCAGGATTCCAGGAGCCTTGGGCCGTATCCATGTTCTTCGGCAACATTGCCAAACTGGTGCGCCCCGGAGAAACGCGCACCGGCAGCAACTTCGGGTATACCGGTTATCTCGTCAGCGGCGGTACAAAGCACATCAAGAACAACGTGCTCATCGACGATAACTGGTACGAACTGGAATGGAAAATCAAGGGCAAGCGCGATTACCCGGATGAAAAAATGAGCTGGAGCTTCCGCCTGGGCGGAAAATTCAACGACAATACGAACGTAACCGACGTGTTTTACTTCAGCATCCACCGCAGCAATCTGGATCACCGCGCCCCGTTTTTGAACTGGCTCAAGAACACTGCCGTCGACATCAAGGTGCAATTCTCGCAGCTCAGCGGCCAGGTGGTGCGCGAGGAATTTATTTTCGGCAAGAAATATCCAATAAAAGGGCAGAGTTACAGCGCCACGCTGAATTTCGGTTTCGTGTGGGAAAGTCCCGATGAGTACATCGGCACTCTGCGGGATCGCAACAAGAGTTTGTTGACGCTCCTGATCAGGCCTTCGATCGAGTTCTAATTTTTTTGAAGTGCAATGGCGCAGGGTGCGTTTTACGCACCATCATTGTTGGTGCGTGAAACGCACCCTGCATGAACATTGTTATTTTGAAACAGGAATGGAATTTGCCGACCTCAGGCGCCGCCACAGCAGCACCGGCATGCGCAGCAGAAAACCGCACACCAGGCGCATGTGCATCCACGTCAGGAGGGTGTTGTCGCGCAGATAGTTGAAGTGCGATACCCCGCCCTCCTCCGGCCCAAAATAGCGCACCGGCGCCAGCACGTTGATCGGGCGCACGCCATTCCAGCACAGGCGCACCGCCACCTCGGGGTCGAAATCGAAACGGCGCATCCATGGGCTGCGTTGCATGATCTCGCGCAGCGGTTTAACCGGATAAACGCGAAAACCAAACAGCGAATCGCCTATCCCCGCGCCCAGCGTTTCCAGATTGGCCCACCAGTTGGAGACCTTGCGTCCGTTCACGCGCAGCGCGGGTGCGCTGGCATCGAACACCGGCTTGCCCAGCACGACAGCGCCAGGGTTGGCGATCGACATGGCCATGAATTCCGGGATCCTGTCGGCGGGATGCTGCCCGTCGGCATCCATCGTGAGCACATGCGTATAGCCCGCTGCGGCGGCCTGATACAGGCCGTGCAGCACAGCCGCACCCTTGCCCTGGTTGCGGGGGAGGATGAAGACTTTCAGCTCCGGTGCATTCGCCGCGAGTGCCTGCAACAGTTCCGCAGTGCCATCGGTGCTGCCGTCGACCACCACCCACACCGGCTGCCAGACGGCGAGCGCATTGCGCACGGTCTCCAGGACTTTGGTGCCGGTGTTATAGGACGGAATGAGTACCAGATGTGATGAAGAAAGCATGATGTTCCAGTCGGCACGATGTTTAGAAAATGGTCAACTCTTACTCTCTGCAAGCTGCTCTCTAAAATATTTTTCCAAATCGTCGACAAACATTTTTGTGTCGCCGGATATTTCGAACCGTTTGCCGAGGGTCACTTTGTAGACCAGCGGGAATTGCGGCTTTTTCAGCAGCGGCCAGCCTTTACCGAGGAACGGTGTGTTGGATTCGATGAAAACTGTTTGCACCGGCACGCCGGACTTGCGGGCGATCAACGCGAAAGCGCTTTTAAATTTGTTAACCGGTTGCGTTGTCGTGCGTGTGCCTTCAGGGAAGATCAGCAACTGGCTGCCGTCTTTTAATTCTGCAACCGAGGTGCGCACCATGTTGCCGGTGGAATCGTTGCGGATATAACCCGCCAGCCGCGCGCCGCCGCCGAACAGGATGTTGTCCTGTATATCCGCCTTCATGATGCAGACAATATTGGTCAGACGCGAACCGATCAGCACCACGTCGATCAGGCTGGGATGGTTGGGCGCGACGATGATGGTTTCACCATTGGAGAGCGCATCCAGCGCGGAGAGATCGCACTGCACCAGCCCGCTGGCTTTGATGAAAGCGATGTATGGCCGGAATATGCCGGTCATGATGAACCGTCCCACGCGCGCGCCGAAGCGTCGCGGCAACACCGGGTACAACACCGCACCGATGAGGGTATACGTCAACCCTGCCAATCCAAAAACAGCGAGCGAGCCGTACAGCACAATATATTCATAGAGGAATCGCAACCCGGCAGCCACCCCCCATCTGCGAGTAGCCAGGTTAATCATTACGGCCCCAATCCACCTTCAAGCATGCAATCATTTATTCCTCCTCTTCCACTCTAGTCGAGGATTCCGCAAATATCCAGGTGATGGCAAAACCCACGGTGGCATATTGCCTGGTCCTTACCAGCGGGCTTGCCTCAAATGCCGCCCCGCGCAGCGTATCCAGCTTCATGAACCCGCTCGTCCAGAAAGTCGGAAAGCGTTTGGTCATGGCCACGACAAACTGGGTCCCCGCATATCCTCCGTGCGCGGAATAGGCAGACCGGTCCGGGCGGGAATACTGTGCATCGATGCCGTAGAAATACTGGTTATAGCGACGATCGGTAAAGACCGGCCCGATAGCCGTGCCCAAGCTCCATCCCGTTTGACCAAACACGTCCTGCACGTCCAGATTCAGCAGCGGCTGGAATATCCAGCCAACATCCCTCAGATAGGAAAAATCGCTGGCAATGGTGGCCCGCAGCGGCAAGCGCAACTCTACCTGCGCCTGATTCGATTCCGTCTCGTACAGCATGATGTTCAGCGACGGGCCTATTTCAAACGTGGGATCAAGATTGGGCATACCTTGCCGCGCGCCGTTGTTACTGACCGGCACCGAACCATTCACGCTGACGTCCAGCTCGACCTTGTCACTTTGAAAAATTTGCCCGCGCACCCGTGCGCGGTCAATCTTGAGAAAATCGCCGCGATAAATGACATAGGGCATCGGCAGCACATATCTTGTACGCTCATTCGAACCGCGATAGTGCGGGAAGTCGATGAATGCCGCGCCCGCCCCCGCTTCCCAGAGCGGAACCTGACTCGCAAGAACTGATGGAACAATGAGCATCGTCAACGCAGCCGCGCACAGAAAGTCGTATAGAAATCTCATAAAGGTTGCCGGCACCCCGCAGTGATTCAGCTCGCACTGCCCCAGCAAACCGCCTCGACCTCCAGCAACAAATCCGTGCGGCAGATGTCGGCCTGCAAAACAACCAGCTCATGCAACCCCCCCCATTCTGCACGGATGATGTCCCGGACAACATTTAAATGTTCGGTGTGGCGCACATAGGCCTTGAGCGCCATACCGGTGCCGAAACCTGCGAACTTGAAGCCCTGTTTGCCTGCCTGATCGATCACGGCGCGAATATTGGCCAGCGTCTCGCGCGTCTGCAAAATTACCGATTCCGGATGCACCGTATCATGCCCCAGAATACTGGCTGTGCCTGAAATGAAAAGTGTTGGCGCATCACCCTGGAAAGCCAGTGTGGCCCTCGAAAAAGTCGGGCTGCGCGGCCCGTATTGTTTTGGGTAATGGTATGCGCTGGTCTGGCGGGGATTCTCGATTTGCACCCCGGGAAAACGCGACGCAAGAAAATAGATGACCAGCGGTCCGCCATGGCTGCCCAGCGCGCAGGCAGATGGGGAGTCTTCAACTTTTCTGTTATAGCGAACAAACGCCTCATGCCGCCCGACGCTGAAACTGCGATAACGCTCAATCCCGCCTTCGACGGCATTAATATCAGGGAAATAGTTCCATACCCTTAACAGGTTTGGATAGCTGCCACGCTGAAGAAAATCGAATATTCCGGAATAAATCCGCAGTGCGGTTTCACTCAGATCTACTGCAGAAACAAACCGGGCGGACAGGCAGCCAAAAAACAGATCTTCATTACCTGCCCCGGTCATTAACTCATCGCTATATCGGGTTACCGGTTTATCACTGGTCCACACTTCGTAGACTGCATCGCAGCCCGATACCGGAGTATCCACCCAAAGCACCGGAAAGCCGGATTTCAAGGCCGCGCAACGACTGCTGCCGAAACCGACTACGCACATGACCCGGTCGCCGCACTGCGCCAGATACGCATCGATTGCTTCCGGTGCAATGTACTTGAGCGCCACGGTCTTGTTCTGGTGAATATTGAATTCCCTCATGGTAGAGTCGGCTCGCTAACAACTTCCCTGATTGATCGTTCCAGATACGACTTGATCACTTGCCAGAAGACGCTCAAACACGGACATGGCCGTCGGCAGCCACAATTCGCCCGTGTGAAACCGGAAGATGCAACTTTTGGGAAGAACGGCATCGTATCCACACTCTGCCAATAGAGCCGGATATGCAAATCCGGCGTATCTGCTGCAGGCTGTCAATATATCCCGGGGATTGCTGGTTTTTTGTTGCGCGGTGGATTCGCAAAATCCCATCATCTTTTAGATCAACATTTTTATTGTTTGAATTGTAACATATGGCGAACAGTGGGCATCTGCTACGGTGCTTCAGCCATGCGCATAAGCCATGCCGGCAAGGCCCGATCAAAAGGCTAACCCATTAACTGCCTGACTCCCCGCCATATTGCCGCAACAGCCTGAGCATCCCCGCCGCCTTGTCCAGCGTTTCCTGATACTCCGCTGTCACCTCGGAATCCGCCACAATGCCGCCACCCGCCCAGCAGCGTATCTCATTGCCGGAGTAAACCAGGGTACGGATGACGATGTTGGTATCCATGTTGCCGTCGAAGCCGGCATAGCCTATCGCGCCGCAGTAAATGCCGCGATGGTGCGGCTCCAGCTGTTCGATGATCTGCATGGCGCGCTGTTTGGGTGCGCCGGTGACGGAGCCGCCGGGGAAGCAGTCTCGCAGCACGTCCAGCGCATCGCGACCTTCGGCCAGCCTGCCTTCCACCGTGCTGACCAGATGATGCACGCTGGCGTAGCTTTCCACTGCAAATAATTCCGGCACGCGCACCGATCCCGGCACGCAGCTTTTGCCGAGATCGCTGCGCAGCAAGTCCACGATCATCAGGTTTTCCGCGCGGTCCTTGGGGTGGTTGCGCAGCTCATCGGCAAGACGGCTGTCCTGTTGTGCATCGCTGCTGCGCGGGCGGGTTCCCTTGATCGGCCTGGTTTCCACGCTGCCATTCTGCACGCGCAGAAATCGTTCAGGCGAGGCGCATAAGATCTGGGCCTTTGGCAGGTTGAGGAATGCGGAATACGGTGCGGGACTCAGGCTGCGCAGCGTGAAATAGGCACGCAGCGCATCGCCCGTTGCGGTGGCGCTGAAGCGTTGCGCAAGGTTAATCTGGTAGCAATCGCCCGACTTCAGATAACCCTGCACCGCTGCGAATGCGCGGGCGTAACTTTCCGGCGTAAAGTTGGAAGATATTTTCCCCCGCACACGGAAAGTGTCGTCAGGAAGCGGCGTGTTGCTTTGCAAACGCAGCAATATCTGCGGCAGCAGTTCCGCTGTTTCGGCAAAGCGCCGGCGGGAAACCAGCCGCGCAGTCTGCCGATGATGATCCAGCACCAGTGCCCAATCGTAGATGCCTATCGCCATGTCCGGCAGATGTCCGGCTTCCTGATGCACGTCATCTTGGGCAATGCCTGGCAACGCATACATGCTCCGCGCCAGGTCATAACTCCAATAGCCCAGCGCGCCACCGGCGAACGGCACATCCGCTATGGGCGCGATTAGTTCGCCCAGGGCGCTGCGCACCAGCGCAAACGGATCGATTTCCGTTGCTGCTGCATCCAGCGACAACGAGCGCTGCGGAGCGGCGGAAAGAATATCGTAGCGCGCCATCCCGCCACTATCCAGCCATACTGCCCAGGGAAGATCGGCCAGCGCGGCAAAGTATCGCGCGGCATCGGATTGATAAGGTAATTCGACGCAATAGAAGCTCATCACTTGATCTGGAAAATATCGGCACCAAAACGCATTGAAACGCAACCATGACCATCATAGCTGCCGCCGCAAGGTTGTGTAATGTTTTGAATCAAATTCCCGATATCCAGGGTTCTCCTGACACCTCTGCAACGGGACAATGCCACAAGAGGTTGGCAAATGAAGTGTTGTGAAATGAAACCTTTCGAACAAGCCATTCATCTCATCCCGGCCGGCAAGACTTTTCGGAATATTCATCTGCCGCTAACTCGGTTGAAGCGGCAGATGAACCAGCGGATAATGCATGCATGCTTTCAAAGGCGCGCAAATGACTGAATATCTTCTGATCCTGACCGGCACGGCGTTTGTGAACAGCACAGCGATAGTCAGGATTCTCGGGCTGCTGATTGCGCTGAACAATTCGCTGAACCTGTGCGCCGAACAAAGAGCGTGCACAGCGGCAACAGCGTTTTCATCTCAAACTGTATGAACACCGCGAAGTGCCGCAAGATATTTCTGCGCCTGCAAGCGGCGAACCCGCATCCGGTTACCGAACTGGAATATTCCACGCCGTTCGAGCTGCTAGTGGCGGTGCTGCTCTCGGCGCAGGCCACCGATGTCAGCGTCAATACCGCCACGCGGCAACTGTTCCCGGTCGCCCGCACGCCGCAGGCGATGCTTGCGCTAGGCGAGGAAAAACTGCGCGAGTATATCCAGCGCCTTGGCCTGTATCAGACCAAGGCCAGACACCTGATCCAGACCTGCCGCCTGCTGGCGGAGCAGCACGGCGGCGCGGTGCCGCACACCCGCGAGGCGCTGGAAGCCTTGCCCGGCGTCGGGCACAAGACCGCCAGCGTGATTCTCAATACCGCCTTCGGGCAGCCCGTCATCGCGGTGGATACCCACGTTTTCCGCGTCGCCAACCGCACCGGCCTGGCCCCCGGCAAGACCGTGCTGGAGGTGGAAAACCGGCTGCTTGCAATCGTGCCGGACGAATTCAAGCACGATGCGCACCATTGGCTGATACTTCACGGCCGTTATGTCTGCCAGGCGCGCAAACCGAAATGCGGCGTGTGCCTCATCAACGACCTGTGCGAGTACGAAGAGAAGGAGCTCTGATGTTTTTTGACCCGTCGCGCGACGAGGCGCGCAACTTTTTGTTCGAATCCTGGCGCAAGCGCCGGGCCGGGGAATTGCTCACGCCGCTGGAAGACCTTGCCGCACAGCTCATTGCCAAACACCCGGAGCACCATGCCGTGCTGGAAGATCCGCAACGCCATCAGGAGCAGGACTACCTGCCGGAACACGGAACAACCAACCCCTTCCTGCACCTGATGATGCACCTCGCCATCGAGGAACAAATATCCATCGACCAGCCGGCGGGAATCCGCGCGCATTTCATGCGACTGACGCGGCAATTCGAATCGGAACATGATGCGCAGCATCGCATGATGGAATGCCTCGGCGAAATGATCTGGCAGGCGCAGCGCAACGGCACCCAGCCGGATGCGGCGGTATACTTCGCTTGCCTGGCAAAGCAATAAGCCTTGAAAAACAATTAGTCCACGAAAAACACGAAATTTTTTAAAAGCCACCTTGCTGCGGAATTGCACCAAATGTGCGAGTGATCGAATGATTGCAGCCTTTATGATCGATTTCGTGTCTTTCGTGTTTTTCGTGGACAAAGGATTTTCCAGGATGAACAGGCAATGACATGAGGCGCCCATGAGACTTTCGAAAATCACCACCCGCACCGGCGACAAAGGCAGCACCGGCCTCGCTGACGGAACGCGCGTCAGCAAGGATCACGCACGCATCACCGCTCTGGGCAGTGTGGATGAACTGAACAGCCAGATCGGCGTGCTGCTTGCCGAATCCCTTGCTCCCGGCATCCGCGCGGTTCTGCTGAAAATCCAGAATGACCTGTTCGATCTGGGCGGTTCACTCGCGCTGCCTGCGCAGGACGCATTCGCAGAAAACAGGGTCGCATGGCTGGATGAGCAAATTGCGCATTACAACGCCGGCCTGCCTCCGTTGCGCGAATTCATCCTGCCCGGCGGTTCGCGCGCAGGCGCGTTATGCCATGTGGCGAGAACTCTCGCACGCCGCGCCGAGCGCGATCTAGTCGCGCTGTCGCATCGCAACGGTTCGGCGAACGGCAAGCCTGAAACCCGTCACCAGGCAGTACCGCAGCACGCGCTTCCGTACCTGAACCGGCTGTCGGATCTGCTGTTCGTGCTGAGCCGCTGCATCAACCAGAACTCCTCGACCAAAGAGGTGTTCTGGGAACGCTGACGGACGATCCCGGATCACTGCGTTGCGCCACGGGATGTAGCCCGGATGCAGCGCAGCGGAATCCGGGAATGGCGAGTGCCTGAGAGTTCCCCGGATTCCATTGCATTCCATCCGGGCTACGCGCCTGCGGACTACGCACCCGCTTCGCTGCCATTAATGGAGGTCAACTGTGGTGCATTACCGCCGCAACCTGCTGCCCGGTGGAACATATTTCTTTACCGTGACTCTGGCCGACCGGCAATCGCATGCACTTACCGAAAACATCGAACACCTGCGCGCGTCATTTCGGCGGGTGATGATTGCTCAACCCTGTGACATCGTGGCGATAGTGGTCTTACCCGAACATTTGCACACCATCTGGACGCTCCCTCCGGACGATGCCGACTACGCCGGACGCTGGCGCGCAATTAAGCCGGGATTTACCCGCAACCTGATTCGCGCCGGGGCAAATCTGGCGTGCAACGCCAAGGGCGAATCCGACCTGTGGCAACGGCGATTCTGGGAACACACGATACGCGATAACAACGACCTGGCGCGTCACGTGGATTACATCCATTACAACCCGGTCAAGCACGGTCTGGTGTCGCGCGTGGCGGAGTGGCCGCATTCATCGTTCCACCGTTATGTGCGAAAGAGTATGTTGCCCGAGGATTGGGCGGGTGCAACGAGCGATACCGCAAATGAAAAATACGGCGAGCCGATTTGAGGCGCA
Source organism: Gallionellales bacterium RIFCSPLOWO2_02_FULL_57_47 (assembly GCA_001801175.1). Taxonomy (GTDB): domain Bacteria; phylum Pseudomonadota; class Gammaproteobacteria; order Burkholderiales; family Gallionellaceae; genus Gallionella. The sequence goes on from MGWZ01000011.1 coordinate 29,229, forward strand.
GGCCATACACGTAGCCCGGATGCAGCGCAGCGCAATCCGGGGTTCGGCATTCGCACGCGGGAGTTCCCCGGATTCCATTGCATTCCATCCGGGCTACGTACGCTGGTGCATCAGGACTTGCATTTTTGCCATATCCCATTAAAATAGTCGGGCATTATTTTTCGCTCAACCCATCTCATTCAAGGAAACCAAAATGGCCCACAATTGCGCAAATAGCACCTCCCCCGACCTGCGTTACCCGTTCGATGCCCGTGGCGTCGCCAAACGCTTCCGCCACGCCGCCATTTTTGGCGCGTTTGACTCGCTGAACCCGGGCGAAACCATGCACTTCTGCAACGATCACGACCCGCTGCCGCTGCTCGCCCAATTCAAGGACCGCTACGGCGATGGCGTCGAAATCAGCTATGTCGCCCGCGAGCCAGGCCAGATCATCATCGATTTCCTGCGCAAGTAAATAACTGCGTCATGCAGGTTTTGCTGGTGCTGATGGCAGCGGCGAGTTTCGCCGGTGCCGTCGCACTGCCTTTGCTCCACCCGCTGCCGCCCTCCGCACATATCCACCTCGCCCTGGCAGTCGGCGTCATGCCGCTGATTTTCGGCGCAATGATCCATTTCGTCCCGGTGCTGACGCGCAGCGCCATCGCACCGCTGGCCGTGCGCCTGATGCCGCTGCTGTTACTGGCCGCCGGCGTGCTGGCGTTCTTTTCCTTTGCCGCGCCCAGCCAGGCTTATTATCTCGCCGCATACATCGCGCTTGCCGCGGCGGTGGCTTTCGCGGTGTGGATCATCCGGCGCGCCGTCAACGCCGTGGGCAAACCCCACCCCTGTCTCAACTGGTACCTCGGCGCAATTGCCTGCCTGATATTGGCGCTAGCCGCGGTTTCCGCGATGGCGCTGTGGCCGGAACAGCGCCTGGCCTTGAAACGCCTGCACCTGCACCTGAACACACTGGGGTTTATCGGGCTGACCGCCATTGCCACGCTGCAAGTATTGCTGCCCACCGCCGTCGGGCGACCCGACCCGCAGGCCGGCACGAGACTGCACCACGATTTGAAATGGGCATTGGCTGGCACGCTGCTGATCTCGATTGGGGCAGCCTGGTACAAACCTTTGATCTACCCGGGCGCGTTGCTGTGGACGATCCCGCTGTTGCGCTTGGACAAGGCCTGGCTCTCGCTCTATTTCCACGAAATTCGCCAACTCCACGGCGTGTCATCATCGCTTGCTGCGGCGCTAATTGGTTTTATTGTCGCGCTGCTGTTCGGTTTGCTGCACGCGGACGGCATCCTCAGTCCGACTGATACCGCTCACGCCTTCATCCTGGCTTTCCTGTTCCCGCTGGTGACCGGTGCGGTCAGCCAGCTGTTACCCATCTGGGCACGGCCGGGCATGCAATCCGCATGGCACGCACAAGTCCGGCAACGTCTCGGAGCCGGCGGCGGTTACCGCGCCTTGTTGTTTCTTGCCGGAGGAATCCTGCTGGGCCTGGGCTGGCGCGGCGGGCTGGCGCTCCCGGTTGCGGCACTGGCTGCCTTCCTGCTGCAACTCGCGTCAACGGCTCGCTTCCGTGTCCGCGCTGCGTCTGCCCCGCATGAATGAAGCGTGTGGCTCATGGCATCCGGAATGGCACAAATTGAACTTCCAAATCTTTGGCAACTCAGACAACGCCGTTTTCGTCATTCCGGCGACTGGTTTTTAATCGTACTTTCAAGGAGAAGTTATGTTTGCACAAAGTAAAAGAATTATCGCAATTCTGTCCGCCGCCGCCCTGCTGGGCATCGGCGCAACTGCCGCGCTGGCCCAGGAGCACAGTCATGCAGCACATGCGCACCACGCAAAGGAAACGCCGCAGCTCACCCTCAATAACGGCAACAAATGGGAGACCGACGCCAACCTGCGCCAAGCCATGGACCGCATCCGCGACGCGCTGTCGGCGGAGCTGCACGCGATCCATACCGGCAAAGCCACAGCGGAACAATACCGGGCACTGGCAATGAAGACGAACGACCAGATTGCCTTCATGGTGAAAAACTGCAAGCTGGAGCCAAAGGCGGATGAGATGCTCCATCTCGTGCTGGCAGACATCATCGCCGCTGCAGACGCAATGTCGGGCAAGGATATCGGCGAGGCTCGCAAGGGCGCTGAAAAGATTGCTGCGGCGCTGGAAAACTATGGCATCTATTTCGCCCACCCGTGCTGGCATGGAGTGATGTCGGCACATTGAGCATGGTGTAGGGCGGGTCACCCCCGCCGTTCAAACCGTGATTGTGTGACGGCGGGT
>MGWZ01000011.1:31518-34755 GCA_001801175.1 Gallionellales bacterium RIFCSPLOWO2_02_FULL_57_47
GGGCCATGCCGGCGACAAGCGACTCGCGGGCATGGCCCGTTTCTTTCGGGGTTCAACTTCGTTAACGAACGTATCCCGATGGTCCGCAATGGATCCGCGCAGCAAACACGGCAGCATGCTGCATGGCGCTCACCCGTCTGTCGGATGCAGAAATCCGATGAGCGGAACACTCCGGGAATTCCTTTGGATGAATGCTTGAATTCATTCAATATTTCAGTTGATGCGTGTGTTGAAACAGCGTTGCCGCTCCAGATTTCCAGGGATTGACCGGCGCCTGAGCACCATGTAGATTTGTTCGCACAGAGTGAACGTAATTCTGAACTTAACCAATGGAGTAAATCATGAAGAAAATAACCGCTGCAGCCCTTTTGTCCGCTTTAATTGCCACCCCCGCTTTTGCAGACTACGACGGTGTTGCCGACAAAGTGGGAACCGTCCACGCTGGCGTAAAGCTGGGCTTCACCAACTATGTAAACAGCCCGATGGGATTTGGCATATACGGCGGATACACGGTCGTCGGCCCCAATACCTTCAAGGGAAATCCTTTTTTTTCCAAGATAAGCATTGCGGTAGAGGGTGAGTATGTAAGTCTGGGCAGCACCAGTTACACTGCCGGCGATTACAGGGCTGATGCGATAGGCGTTGCCGCCGCCGCAACGTACCCGATCAACAGGCAATTTTCCGCGACTGCCAAGGCAGGGATTTCAAGGACGTCAAACAAGTATACGGATAAAACAAACTCGTTTTTCAACTATAGCCGCTCCTATATGGGCCTGCATGGCGGCATAGCAGGCCAATATCATATGGACTCACACCTGGGTTTTCTCGCGGGTTACGATTTTTATCCGAACGGCTACGACATGATGTCGGTCAGCGCAATGTACAAGTTCTGAAACACCAGGATGTAGGGCGGGTTAACCAGCGGCTTGCTGGCGATGTTTGCCAGCTTAGCCGAATGGCTATGCAGAGCCAACCCGCCGTTACGTGAAATTACGCGTTTGAACGGCGGGTGTGACCCGCCCTACGCATGCTCAACATTGTCAAGGCTCTTCACCCCGCAACCGCCTCACCTCTGCACGCAAACCTTCAAGCGTTGCCTCTTCAGGCATTACCGGTTCGCCGATTTTCAGCATCACCTTGCGGAACGGCCGCGCCATCCACGGCTTGCTCAACACCGCGCCGTGCGCGCGCGAGAAGATGCTGCCCCATAAGCCGGATAGCGCCATCGGTATGACGGGAACCGGATTGCGCGCGATGATCTGTGCAATGCCCGGGCGGAAGGCTGCAATTTCGCCGTCTGCGGAGACATTGCCCTCCGGAAAAATTCCCACCAGCTCGCCGGCGGCCAGCGCTTGCGAGACTTCGTCGAAGGCTTTTGCTTTCAGCGCGGCATCTTCCTTTGCCGGCGCGATCGGGATGGCGCGGCCTGCCTTCAATACGAAGGAGAGTATCGGCCAGCGGAAGATATGGTGATCGATCACGAAGCGGATGGGGCGGCGGCAGGCGGCCATGATGATCAGCGCATCCACCAGGCTGGCGTGATTGCACACCAGCACCGCCGGTCCTTCTTCGGGTATGTGTTCGACGCCGCGCTGGTCCAGGCGATACACCGAGTGGATCAGTATCCACACCACGAAGCGCAGCAGGAATTCCGGCACCAGCTTGTAGATGAATATCGCCACTGCCGCATTGCATAGCGCGGCCACGCCGAACAGCGCGGGAATCGACAATCCTGCACCCAGCAAACCCGCCGCCGCGAGCGCACCCGTCACCATGAACAATGCATTCATGATGTTGTTGGCGGCGATGATGCGCGCGCGATGCGCCACGTTGCTGCGCAGCTGGATCAACGCATACAGCGGCACGATGAACAGGCCGCCAAACAATCCCAGCCCGCACAGGTCGAACAATATCCGCCACGTCCCCGGGATGTTCAGCAGCGCCATCGCGCCCAGCAGCTCGCCGCCCGGTAGCTGCGACGGGGAAGCCCAGGCCAGATCCAGCCCGAACAGGGTCAGCCCGATCGAGCCGAACGGCACCAGCCCGATCTCCACCAGCCTGCCCGACAATCTTTCACACAGGATAGAGCCTATGCCTATACCGACGGTAAAGGTCCCCAGCAACAGGGTAACGGCGGTTTCCGAGCCGCCCAGCACGTTTTTGGTATAGGCCGGAAATTGCGCGAGAAACAACGCGCCGTATAACCAGAACCAGGAAATGCCGACGATGGACAGGAACACCGTGCGGTTCTCGCGGGCAAATGCAATATTGCGCCAGGTCTCGGTGAACAAATTGAAATTGACGCGCAGTTGCGCGTCGGGCGCTGGCGCAAGCGGGATTTTGCGGCTGGCAAGATAGCCCGCAATTGCCACCGCCAGCCCGCCTGCCGTGATCCACACCGTGCCGCGATCCAGCCTGGCGATCAGCCCGCCGGCCAGCGTGCCGACCAGGATCGCGACAAAGGTGCCGGCTTCCACCAGCGCATTGCCGCCGACCAGCTCATGCTCCTTGAGATGTTGCGGCAGAATCGCGTATTTGACCGGCCCGAACAGCGTCGAATGCACGCCGAACAGGAACAGCGCGCCCATCAGCACAGCCAGGCTGTGCAACGCAAAGCCGACACCGGCGACCAGCATGATGGCGATCTCCAGCACCTTCACCAGGCGTGCCAGCCGCGCCTTGTCGTACTTGTCGGCAAGCTGTCCGGCCGTCGCGGAGAATAAAAAAAACGGCAGGATGAATATTCCCGCCGCCAGATTGACCAGCACCTCGGGCTTCAGGCTGGTCCAACTGGCTGCTTTATAGGTCAGCAAGACGATCAGGGAATTCTTGAACAGGTTGTCGTTGAATGCCCCGAGAAACTGGGTGGTAAAGAAAGGCAGAAATCGACGCGTCTTGAGTAAGTGGAACGGACCGCTCATGTAACTCTCCGGGTGAAAAAATCATGGGCAGGCGTAGGGCGGGTTACACCCGCCATTTCGACATCCGCCATTTCAACATCATTCGTCAAATTCAATCCTGTTAACTTCTGCTTCGGCGGGTTGGCTCTGCATAGCCATTCGGCTAAGCTGGCAAACATCGCCAGCAAGCCGCTGGTTAACCCGCCTACCCAATCGTACGGGTAAATTCCCGCCTTCACATACCGGTGAAAACAGGAATGAGGACAATCCGTCACGCATTCAACATTGCCATGCTTGAGCGGCTTCCCGTCACGCCTTCGTAGGGCGGGTCACACCC
>MGWZ01000011.1:34768-39808 GCA_001801175.1 Gallionellales bacterium RIFCSPLOWO2_02_FULL_57_47
CGGCTTCCCGTCACGCCTTCGTAGGGCGGGTCACACCCGCCGTTGTAATATCATTCGCCAAATTCCACCTTGTTGCCTTGCACTTCGGCGGGTTGGCTCTGCATAGCCATTCGGCTAAGCTGGCAAACATCGCCAGCAAGCCGCTGGTTAACCCGCCCTACCCAATCCGGCGGGTAAATTCCCGCCTTCACATACCGGTGAAAACTGGAATACGGCCAATCCGCCACGCACTTTACATGGCCGTGCTTGACCGGATTCCAGTGAACGTAATCCACATGCCGCGCAAAATCGTGCTCGTCGCGGATTTGATGTTCCCAATAGCGGTGTTGCCACAATGACCCTTGCCGCTTTTCCTTGCGACGCGCGGTCATGTATTCATCGCGCATCAGCCTGTCCCCGCATTGTTGCGTCACTCTGGTTTTGATCAATTTCCAGCGAGCAGAAAAATCCGCATCCCCCGGCGGCAACGTCCACAGGCAATGCAGGTGGTCGGGCAACAATACCCACGCGTCAATGGCGAACGGCAAAGTCGTTCTCACCGATTCAATCGCCTCACGCAGTGCGGCGCGAACATCCGCATCGATCAGGAACGGCTGCCGGCGCAAGGTATTCACCGTGAAGAAATAGCAGCCTCCCTCGGCATCGGCGCGGCGATAGTTGGGCATGTGCTCCCTTCGTTTCGTTTTTCGGCGGGTGTGACCCGCCCTACCAAACAACGGCGGGTGTGACCCGCCCTACGGCTACTCTTGCCGTAGGGCGGGTCACACCCGCCGTCCAAATTACCCGCCCGGCGCAGTTTCTGCCCACGTCTTCAGCGTCACGTAATCCAGCTTGCCGGTGCCCAGCAGCGGCAGCGCATCCACGCGGACTATCTTGCGCGGCACGGCAATTTCCGGCCAGCCGTTGTCGCGTGCGGCGGCCAGCAAGCCATCGCGGTTGAGTGCGGCATCGGTGGTGTACAGCACGATGGTTTCGCCGCGCTGCGGATCGGCCTGGGTCGAGGCGGCGTGCGCGCCGTTCGGCGAGGCGGTCACCGCCATTTTTTCCACCACTTCCAGCGACACCATTTCGCCCGCCACCTTGGCGAAGCGTTTGACGCGGCCGACGATTTTCAGGTAGCCGTCTTCATCGAAGCTGACGATGTCGCCGGTGCTGTACCAGCCTTCGCCCATGCTGGATGAAGGCGCCTCAAGTTCGCCGGGTTTTTCAAAACGCAGATAGCCGGACATCACGTTCGGGCCATGCACGTGCAGCAGCCCCCCGCCCTCTATGCCCGGCACGGGTTCGAGTTTGTAGTCGATGCCCGGCAACAGGTGTCCCACCGTCCCGGTTCGATAGGCCATCGGCGTGTTGACCGACAGCACCGGCGCCGTTTCGGTTGCGCCATAGCCTTCAAAAATTCTCAGCCCGAATTTTTCAAACCACAGGCTGCGCACCTCATCGGAAAGCTTTTCGGCTCCGGCAATCACATAACGCAAACGGAAAAAATCATACGGGTTGGCAAATTTCGCATAGTTGCCGAGAAAGGTGCTGGTGCCGAACAGCACCGTGCAGCCCCTGTCATAGGCCAGTTCCGGGATGACGCGGTAATGCAGCGGGGTCGGATAGAGAAACAGGTTCGCGCCCGTCAGCACCGGCAACAATGCGCCACCGGTGAGTCCGAAGGAATGAAAGATCGGCATGGCGTTGAGCACCTTGTCGTCCACCGAAAAGTCGATCACCGCGCGTATTTGCGCGATGTTCGACAACAGCGCGCGGTGTGAAAGCACCACGCCCTTGGGCTTGCCTTCCGAGCCCGAAGTAAACAGCACCACGGCGGGATCTTCCGGTGTTGTCGGATGTTCAATCGCGCGCGGGAAGCGCAAGGCATAAAAAATCAGCCAGAGCTTATCCGTCAGCCAGATTTGCTCGCGCAAATCCTCCAGGTAAACGATGCGCACATCTTTTAGTCCGGCCAGCTTGTCCGCCAGCTTGGCCTGCTCCACGAATGCACGCGAAGCGATGATAGTACGAATCTGCGCCGCCACGCAGGCCGCCTGCAAGCCGTCCGTGCCCGCCGTGTAGTTGAGCATCGCAGGCACTCGCCGCAATGCGGTCAGGCCGAAAATCAGGCTCAGCGTCGGCGCGACATTGGGCAGCAATAACCCGACACGCTCGTCAGGCGATGTTACCCGCGCAACCAGCCGGCCCAGCATCAGCACCATCCTGAGCAAATCGTTGTAGGAATACTCGATCTGCTTCATGTCCTCAAGCAATCGGCGGCCGCGGCCGAATATCTCGGTCGCGTCCATCAGCGCTGAATACAGCGTCTGCACAGGCTGCGAGGCGAAAATCATTTCCTGCATCAGGCGGCGCATCGCTTCACCCGCCTTGCGGCGGCGCAGTTTTGCCGAGGGCGCGTCCGGCATGGCGATGCGGGTCGCGGGCAAAATCGAAATGGAAATTTTCGGAAACAACCGTTTTGGCATCTTGCCCGACACATACGCAAAATAGCTGCGCGTCGCACCATCCATCCTCACCGGAACCAGCGTCGCGCCGGTTTTCGCCGCCACAAAAGCCGGGCCTTCATAGACTTTCATCAGGCTGCCGGTGACGGTAATGCGCCCCTCGGGAAAGATCATCACTGGCCGGCCGGACTCCACCAGCTTGATCACTTTTTTCATCGCCATCGGGCTGGTCGGATCAACCGCGATGTAGTCCGCCAGTGAAAGTATCCGACGGAAAAGCCACTGCTGTGTGATGCCGGTATGAACCACGAACACCGGATTGACCGGGAGGAACAATCCCAGCAACAATCCATCAAGAAAGGATTCATGGTTGGCTACGATAAGCAGCCGCTCTGCCTGAAATACCGACGTATCACCCTGAACCCGGATGCGAAACGCCAGCCGGGCAACCGCGCGCAGAATTATTTTGATCAAGCTCTTCATTGGCGATTCCCCTGAATGAAATGTGCGCTCATTGTATGCAATAAAACCAGCGCGCAAACAGGGTTTTGTCAGGATTCAAACTTGCTTTCGCCTGACTATTCCAGCACGTAGGGCGGGTCACACCCGCCACGTTTTCAAGGCATTCGGTGAATTGCGGCGGGTGTGACCCGCCCTACGCCAACTACGCCAGCCAAGTTGCTGGCTAACCCGCCTTCAGGAGAGGGGCTTTGCAGCTTGCTTTTGCAGTGCCATTCCAGTAACTTGCCTACCTCGCTAGGGGTCTTCGCCGGCATCACAACCGGACGGAGTGAGAGACACCCTTTGAACCTGTACGGGTAATGCCGCAAAGGGAAGCATCCGCCCGATGTTTCCTGCCGCACGATATTTCCCGATAGCCTGGAGCATCACAATGAACGCCAATCCAAAATTCCTCGCCCAAGCCGCGCACGTCGATGCAGCGGCGATCAAGCCGTTGCCGAATTCGCGCAAGGTGTACGTGCAGGGCAGCCGTCCCGACCTGCGCGTGCCGATGCGCGAAATTTCCCAGGCCGACACGCCTGCCGGGATGGGCGTTGAAAAAAATCCGCCGATCTACGTGTACGACTGCTCCGGCCCCTATACCGACCCGGCGGTAAAGATCGACATCCGCTCCGGCCTGGCTGCGTTGCGCGAAGCCTGGATCACCGAACGCGGCGACACCGAAATGCTGGACAAGCTTTCTTCCGCTTACGGCCAGCAGCGCCTGGACGACCCCGAACTGGCGGAACTGCGCTTCAACCTCAAGCGCGCGCCGCGCCGCGCCAAGCCCGGCATGAACGTCACGCAGATGCATTACGCACGCCAGGGCATCATCACGCCGGAAATGGAATACATCGCGATACGCGAGAACCAGCGCCGCGAGGGACTTTCCGACATGCTGCTGAAACAGCACCCCGGTGAGAATTTCGGCGCGGCCATGCCCAAACAGATCACGCCGGAGTTCGTGCGCAGCGAAGTAGCCGCAGGCCGCGCCATCATCCCCGCCAACATCAACCACCCCGAAGCCGAGCCGATGATCATCGGCCGCAACTTTCTGGTGAAGATCAACGCCAACATCGGCAACTCCGCGCTGGGTTCGAGCATCCAGGAAGAAGTCGAGAAGATGACCTGGTCGATCCGCTGGGGCGGCGACACGGTGATGGACCTGTCCACCGGCAAGCACATCCATGAAACGCGCGAATGGATCATCCGCAACTCGCCGGTACCCATCGGCACCGTTCCGATCTATCAGGCGCTGGAAAAAGTGAACGGCAAGGCCGAAGACCTGACCTGGGAAATTTTCCGCGACACGCTGATCGAGCAGGCCGAACAGGGCGTGGACTATTTCACGATACATTCCGGCGTGCTGTTGCGCTACGTGCCGCTGACCGCGAAGCGCATGACCGGCATCGTATCGCGCGGCGGTTCGATCATGGCGAAATGGTGCCTTGCGCACCACAAGGAGAATTTCCTCGCCACGCATTTCGAGGACATCTGCGAAATCATGAAGGCCTACGACGTCGGCTTCAGCCTCGGCGACGGCCTGCGCCCCGGCTCGATCTACGACGCCAACGACGAGGCGCAACTGGGCGAACTAAAGACGCTCGGCGAACAGACGCTGATCGCGTGGAAGCACGACGTGCAGGTGATGATCGAAGGCCCCGGCCACGTGCCGATGCACCTGATCAAGGAGAACATGGATCTGCAGCAGAAGTGGTGCCACGAGGCGCCGTTCTACACGCTCGGCCCGCTGACGATGGACATCGCCCCCGGCTACGACCACATCACTTCGGCGATCGGCGCGGCGATGATCGGCTGGTTCGGCACCGCAATGCTGTGCTACGTGACGCCCAAGGAACACCTGGGCTTGCCGGACAAGGACGACGTGAAGGAAGGCATCATCACCTACAAGATCGCCGCGCACGCCGCCGACCTCGCCAAGGGTCATCCCGGCGCGCAGATACGCGACAACGCGCTATCCAAAGCGCGCTTCGAGTTCCGCTGGGAAGACCAGTTCAACCTCGGCCTCGACCCGGACAAGGCGCGCGAATTCCACGACGAAACCATGCCCAAGGAATCCGGCAAGGTCGCG
>MGWZ01000012.1 GCA_001801175.1 Gallionellales bacterium RIFCSPLOWO2_02_FULL_57_47
CAGATCGTACTGTGTTTGCAGGTTCATCCAGGTTTGCGCGGACATGCCGAACAAGCGGCCAAGGCGCATGGCGGTGTCGGCGGTAACGGCGCGTTTTCCGGTGCATATTTCATCTATGCGGCGCTGGGGGACACTGGTGAATTTAGCGACCTTGTAGCGGGTCAGCCCCATGGGCTCGATGAAGTCATGCAGCAGAATTTCGCCGGGATGCACGGGCGCAAGCCTCTCGCCGGTGACGATGTTGCCCCATTTCATGTTGTTCAATTCTTCGCGCTGAATACTCATTTCGTTCTCCTAGTGGTAATCCACGACTTCCACATCTGCGGCGTGTCCGTCTTCCCAGTTGAAGCAGATACGCCATTGGTCGTTGATACGGATGCTCCATTGTCCTGCTCGATTGCCGGTTAGCTGTTCGAGTCGGTTGCCGGGCGGCTTGCGTAATTCTTCTATTTTGCTCGTGGCATCAATGAGTTTGAGTTGTCGCCGAGCTTTTGCTTGAATCTCATGCGGAAGTTTGCGAACAAATTGCCCCTCAAACACCGCAGCCGTAACCTTGTCAGCAAATGATTTGATCATGTTGTAGCTCCCTTTCACAGCGCCATCACGGCGTTAGTTAGTAGCTTGGTCAGGATTGACTTAGCAGTGTGAATGCTAACCCTTTGCATTAGTATCGTCAATCGTTACTATTTTCAATACGGATTGCGTGTGTGGTTGAAAAACACAGCCTTGAAGTACAGATGTAATCGTGATCTGATTCTGAGTGCGCAATATAAAGGGGAACAATATGCTCCAGCAAATTTCAACCGACAGTCTTCCAGACTCATTTGTTGTCTTCGACCTTGAGACAACTGGCCTTGATGCCTCGCAGCACGAGATTATTGAAATCGCCGCGATAAGATTCAAGAAAGGCAGGACTGCACACGAGACCATGCAGGCGCTGGTAAAACCGAAGGGAGCTTTGCCGCTGAGGATTACAGAGCTGACGGGTATTACGCAAGAAATGGTTGATCGTGATGGTGAGCAAATTCGTGATGTGCTTGATGAATTCGCAACCTTTGTTGGCGACCTCCGTTTGGTTACGTTTAACACTGAATTTGACATGGCTTTCCTGCAAGTTGCCGCTAAGGGTAACGGATTGCGCACTTTCAAGAACCCCACATCTTGTGCTTTAAAGTTGGCGCGTAAAGCATGGCCTAATCGAAAAAGTTATCGTCTCGATGACCTCGCCCCTGATGGTGAATTTAATAGCGGCATCTCTCACCGGGCTTTAGAGGATGCGCGTCGTGCTCTAATCGTCTATGCCGCAGCAACCGATGCGCTCAAAACTAAGCGCGCTCAGAAGGGGAGTACTGAGAAGGTTAGCACTGCGCCCAAACGAAGGGCGACGCAACCCGCAAAGAAAAAGCTCAGCTTTGGGGAAAAAATGGCCAAGGGGGCGTTTTCGCTATTCATCAGCGCGTTAAGAAAGCGTAGATAACTACGAGATCAATGGGGCCGCGAGATCAATGGAGTCGTACTCGATTGATTTTCAACCCTCAGCCAAGTAAGTCTGTTGCCACTGGTGTTTCAGTGCCGGCAGTGGTGCTAGAGCCAGTCGTGCCGATCAAATATTGCTGGATTTATGACCGTTCCTCAATCGGGAGCGGACATCCAAATTGCCTGTTCCAACATCAATCCCTGAAACACGGCACAGACCGCTAAGGCCGATTATGCAAAGTCGTTGATTATGAAAAGTAGCAGATTGGAACACGCGCCAAGGCTGCGTGGCAGCGCTCGGCGCGAATTCCGAGCTTTACATAATCACAGTGGCTTTAGGTAGTCGATTAGCGAGTCTGGTGCCGTTTAACGGAGTTCCTCTGCAATGTGATCCCTGTATGCAGCCGGTTTCAGTGCGTTTGACGCTGCACGACGCGCAATAGTGTGGGTCATATAGTCTCCTGAAGTGGACCTACCACTTCTGGCTACCGATGAGATTATGTCTAGTCCACAGCACTGTCACCGGCTACTAAACCCCTTGCTGCATAGGTCTTGTCGCCAATTAGTCCCGCTACTTTACATAATCAACGACTTTGCATAATCGGCCTTATGTAAAGCTTTGCATAAGGCCGATTTGCAGAACTTTGTAAACGACTGGTTTCGGGCAGCAAGGAATTCGACTCCAGCACTGTTGCCCGTTAAAAATATCCCGGTTGACAAAAGAACGTTCGTTCTTTACAGTTCGCAGCACGTTCGTTCTGTATCAATTTTGCCATGACTGATTCCAACCCTCCCTCCGACTTCAATTCTTCCCCGGACTTCAGCAGCAGGGATGCCGAGTACCTTGCCAAGCTGCAGGATTATTATTCCGACTGGAAAAGCATTCCCTCTTACGCCAAGCTGTGCGAGGTGTTCGGCATCGCTTCCAAGTCCTGGGTCAAGGCTATCCTGACCCGCCTGAGCGAGGCAGGCTTCATCGAGCGCACCCCGGACGGGGTTTGGGTGCCGACCCGCCAGTTTTATGCCCGCCCCCTGGCAGAGTCTTCCGTCCAGGCAGGAATGCCGGTTTCCGTAACCGCCACCCAGGGAGAGTTCTTCGTCATCGACGAGCTGCTGGTCGATACGCCGTCCAAAACCACGCTGATCCCGGTCAGGGGCGATTCGATGATCGAGGCGGGTATCCACGATGGCGATATCGCCGTGGTGGAAAAGCGTAACGTTGCCAATGTGGGTGATATCGTGGTGGCCATCGTGGACAACGAATTCACGCTGAAGACGCTGGATAAAGAGCGCGGTCATTTCATCCTGCGCCCCGCCAATCAGGCTTTTCCGGTTATCCGTCCGCAAAGCACGCTGGAGATTTTCGGCGTGTTGATCGGCCTGATCCGCAAGTACCGGAAGTAGCCGGAATGCAAGCCGCCATTCATCCCCGGTGCGCAGACCGGCCAGTACCAAGCCGGCAAGTGCTGCGCGCCGCGCGCGGCCTGTTGTCGCTGACCTATCCCAACAAGGAGTTGTTCCACCGGCAGTGCGCCCTGCTGCGCGGCGCCGTACCTGCGGGTTTCCCCTCCCCTGCCGATGATTATGTGGAGCAGCGCATCAGCCTCGACGAGCATTTGGTCCGGCATCCCGAGAGCACTTTTTTCATGCGCGTGGCTGGCGACTCGATGCGCGGACTCGGGATTTTCGATGGCGACCTGCTGGTGGTAGACCGCTCCCTGCCTGCTGCGCACGGCTGCGTGGTGATCGCGGTGCTGGATGGCGAATTCACCGTGAAGCAATTGCTGCATACGGCGGAGGGACAGGTATTGCGCGCCGCACACCCTGATTATCCCGACCTGCATATCAAGCCGGAACAGGATTTTTCGATCTGGGGCGTGGTGAGATGGAATGTTCACAAGGTTTGATACAGGATTATCCATTAGGCCGAGGATGAGCGTTTTCAACGCGTCCTACCCCCATCCCAACCTTCCCCCTGCGATGGGGAAGGAGCCGATCCCCTCACCCTTGAGGGGGAGGGCTAGGGTGGGGGTGAGATGCGTGAAACACCTAAAATATTCTAAGAAAACTCTGAATAAGTCCGTTCGCCCTGAGCCTGTCGAAGGGCGGTTCGCTTAACCCGTTGATCTGATTAACCCCTCCATTCATGGTTCGACAGGCTCACCACGAACGGAGGACTTAATCAGAGCTTCCCTAATGAATTATCCGGGTTGAATCATGCAACGCGCCATCGCGCTAATCGACTGCAACAACTTCTACGTCTCCTGTGAGCGGCTGTTCCAGCCTCGGCTGGAAGGCAAGCCGGTGGTGGTGCTCTCCAACAACGACGGCTGCGTGGTGTCACGCTCGCAGGAAGTCAAAGACCTCGGCGTCAAGATGGGAGCGCCGTGGTTCCAGTTGAAAGACCTGGCCAGACGCCACGGCATCATCGCGTTATCCTCGAATTACACGCTGTATGCCGACCTTTCCAACCGGGTGATGCGGCTGTTGTCGCAGTGGAGCCCCGATCAGGAAATCTATTCGATAGACGAGTCCTTTCTGGACCTGACCGGCATTGCTGAGTCATTCAGCATTGGGCCATCCAGCCCGGACAGCCTGACCCGCTACGCCCAGCATATGCGCAGAACCATCAGGCAATGTGTGGGTATTCCGGTGTGTGTGGGCATCGCACCGAGCAAGACGCTGGCGAAGCTCGCCAACCATGTCGCCAAGAAGCAGCAGCGCTATGACAGCGTGTGCGACTTCAATGCGATGTCAGCCATGGAGCTGGATGCGCTGCTCGCGCAAATCGAAGTCGGCGAGGTGTGGGGCGTGGGCAGGCGCAGCACCAGCCGCTTGCAGCAGATGGGCATCAACACGGTGCTGGAATTGAAACAGGCGCAGCCTGCGCGCATCCGCGCCGAATTCGGCGTCGTGCTGGAACGCACCGTTGCGGAGCTGAATGGTGTAGCCTGCCTGGAGCTGGACGATGTCACCCCGCCCCGCCAGCAGATCATTTGCTCGCGCTCGTTTGGCGTGCCGGTTTCGCTGCTGCCGGACCTGGAACAGGCGGTCATCGCCTATACCACCCGCGCCGCCGAGAAGCTGCGCCACCAGCATTCCCTCGCGGGCGGCATCCAGGTTTATATCCGCACCAACCCGCACAAGGAAAGCGATCCACAATACCAGCAAGCCAGGCTGCTGCCGCTGTTCGAGCCCACCAATGACACGCGCCTGCTGTGTCATGCGGCACTGGGCGGATTGCGGCAGATCTACCGCAGCGGTTACGCCTATCAGAAGGCGGGCGTGATGCTGACCGAAATCATCCCCGCCACGGCAAGGCCGCGCACCCTGTTCGACGATGTCGCGGCACAGCAAAAATCCGCGTCGCTGATGGCTACCCTCGACCGGATCAACCGCCGCATGGGCAGCGGGACAATGCAACTGCTCGGCGAAGGGGTCAGCAAAAACTGGTCGATGCGGCGCGGGAACATGTCGCAACGCTACACTACGGAGTGGGACGAGCTGGCGGTGGCGCGATGAAATATGCGGCAGGGCAACCCGCCCCTCTGTGCCGACACACAGAAGAACGGATTTGATCACATAAAACGTAATGCCTTTAACTTGGTCTCGACCACTTTTCCGGCGCGCGCGCGGCCGCCAAAATATGTTTTGAGTATGGATTGATTGAGGTTGAGCTGCTGCACCCGGCTTCCGGCATTGCCAAACAGCGTGATCAGCGGCTCGTTAATGACCATGCATCCGGAAAGCGCATCGCCGGCTTTCAAGTCAAGCAACATCATCCCTTTGCCTCCGCCGGGCAACGCCTTCAGTTCGGACAACATGAACAGCAGCAGCCTGCCCTGGTTCGATAGCACGGCAACCAGAGAGTTTGGGTTCGGGGTAAAGGGGGCTGGCTCAAGTATCGTATCCTGGCCAACGGTAATGAACTGTTTGCCGGCCTTGTTCCGCCCGACCATGTCACCGATGGTGCAGGTGTATCCATAACCCGCGCTGGTCGATATCAGCAGATGGGTATCCTGATGACCGCACAGCGCATGGGCGATTCTGGAGCCGGGCAAGAGTTCGATGAATGTGGCCAGCGGGGCGCCATCACCGCGGCCGGATGGAAGCTGCGAAACCGGGACACTGCACACGCGTCCGTTGCTGCAGATGACGATGCATTGGTCGGTTGTCCGGCACTCATACTTTGCCGCTACGCTGTCGCCATCCTTGAAGCTCACCGTCGATGCATCAAGACCGTGACCTTGTCGCGTCCGGACCCAGAACCGTTGTGAAATAAAGACGGTAACGGGTTCGTCACTCACCGGCGTAACCAGCCTGGTTATTTGGGCTTCCTCGATCAGGGTGCGGCGCGCATCGCCGTACATTTTGGCATCGGCCTCGATCTCGCCGGTAACCATTTCCCTGAGCGACTTCTCGCTGGAAAGCAACTTCTTTAATTCCCTGGCCTCCTTCTCCAGTGCCTTGATTTCCTTCTCGATGCGGATACCTTCGAGTCGTGCAAGCTGCCTTAACCGGATCTCGAGGATGTCCTCGGCCTGCCTGTCGGACAATTCGAATCTCGAGATCAGGTCCTCCTTGGGGCTGTCAGACTGCCTGATCAGCGCAATAACCTCGTCAATGTTCAGGATGACGATCATGCGGCCGGCCAGAATGTGGAGGCGATCGTTAACCTGATCGAGGCGATGCTGACAGCGGCGGGTCACGGTACTCAAACGGAACTGAGCCCATTCGCGAAGGATTTTCGTCAAGGGTTTCTGCTGCGGCCGTCCGTCCAGCCCGATCATTGTTAAGTTGACAGGCACCGAGGTCTGCAAACTGGTGTGTGTCAGCAACACCGCCATCAATTCATCCGGGGTTTGCCGCGAAGACTTCGGCTGTAATACGAGGCGGACAGCTTGCGACTTGTCGGATTCATCCGCCACGGTATCCAGAACGGACAACACCAGCTGTTTACTCTGGACCTGGTCTTGCGTCAGGGATTTCTTGTTGGCCTTGACCTTGGGGTTGGTAACCTCACCGATCTCCTCCAGCACTTTCTGCGTGGAGACTCCATGCGGCAGCTCATGGACTGCCACTTGCCACTGGCCGCGCGCCAGTTGCTCGACGGTCCAGCGTGCGCGCATCCTGAGCGATCCGCGGCCCGTTACATAACAATCCCGGATGTCGGCTGCCGAGGAGATGATCTGCCCGCCGCCGGGAAAGTCCGGGCCTTGTACCAGTGCGAGCAGCTGATCGTCCCCGATGTTCGGGTTGCGCACCAGTTCGTACGCTGCACGGGCTATTTCGGCCAGGTTGTGCGACGGTATCTCGGTCGCCATGCCAACGGCAATCCCGGATGCGCCGTTGAGCAATACCATCGGGAGCCGCGAAGGTAGCATGGCCGGTTCCTGGAATGCGCCGTCGTAATTCGGCACAAAATCCACCGTTCCCATGTCCAGTTCGGACAACAGAAGGTCAGAGATAGGGGTGAGCCGCGCTTCGGTGTAGCGCATCGCGGCGGCATTGTCGCCGTCCCGGCTGCCGAAATTGCCCTGGCCATCGACCAAGGGGTAGCGCATCGAGAAATCCTGAGCCAGCCTGACCATTGCGTCATAGGCAGACGCATCGCCGTGCGGATGGTATTTACCCAGCACATCGCCCACAACACGGGCGGATTTGACATGCTTGTTGCCATGGGTCAAACCCATTTGCCGCATTGCATAAAGAATGCGCCGCTGAACCGGTTTCTGGCCGTCGCACACTTCAGGCAATGCCCGGCCCTTCACGACGGATACCGCGTACTCCAGATAGGCACGCTCTGCGTAATCGGCAAGGGCGACTTCATCGCCTTCCGGCAGTTTTGCCAGCGGCTTGAATTGCTGGTTGCTGCCGGATGACGCTGATTGGGCATCCTCGATATTGTCGGTTTCTTGCGGGATAGAACTCTGTTCGTCTTTTTTCTGCATGGCCAAAATAATTAAATTACCTCCGGCAAAGCCGGAGGCTTATTGGGTGAGCGCCTCAAAGGCGCTGATAAAACCATGAGCCGCCCAAGGCGGCTGGTTTCCACTCCTTCCCCCTATCAGGGGGAAGGTTGGGATGGGGGTACAAACTTTTGACTGCATCCGTGCTTGAATTTCTACCCCCACCCTAACCCTCCCCCTGCAAGGGGGAGGGAATAATGTAGCCAAGTTTTAACGTTACTCGTTAATGACCACCGGAACGGTCAAACCTAACGGAGTCCCCCGGCAAAGCCGGGGGTTTACCTCACCGAATTAAAAGTTGCTGTTGATGGTTGCCGGCTCTTGATTCAGATCACGCCAGGATCAGATATCCACCTCGACCTCATTGCCGTGATATTCCAGCCACGCGCGCCGTGTTGCCGCCTCCTGCTTGCCCATCAGCATGTTGAACATGCCCATGGTTGCCTTATAGGATGACGCATCCACCTTTACGCAGAGCGCGCGCCTGGTATCCGGGTTCAGCGTGGTATCCCAGAGCTGCTCGGGGCTCATTTCCCCGAGTCCCTTGAAGCGGGATATCGTCCAGCTTCCCTCGCGGACCTTTTCCTTGCGCAACTTGTCCTGAATGACCTCCAGTTCGGCGTCATTGAGCGCATAAATTTTGCGCGCCTGGGTCTTGCCGTGCGCCGGCACATCAATGCGGAATAACGGGGGCTGCGCCAGGAACACTTTGCCGGCCTCAACCACCCGGTAGAAATGCCGGTAAAACAAGGTGAGCAGCAGCGTGGAAATATGTGCTCCGTCAACGTCCGCATCGGCCATGATGAAGATGCCGCTGTAGCGCAGACTGGACAAGTCCACGGTGTCCTCCGGCGCATGCGGATCGACCCCGATGGCCACCGCGATGTCGTGAATTTCGTTATTGGAGAATAAGCGGTCCTTTTCCACCTCGAAGGTGTTCAGCACCTTGCCTCGCAACGGAAGGACTGCCTGGAATTCCTTGTTTCTGCCCTGCTTGGCAGATCCTCCGGCAGAGTCTCCCTCCACCAGGAAAAGTTCGGTGCGCGCGGTGTCTCTGGAACTGCAATCCGTAAGCTTTCCGGGGAGAACCGCGACACTGCTTCCCTTCTTCTTTTCGACCTTCTGCGCCGATCGCATCCTTGCCTGTGCCTGCTCGATAGCCAGCTCGACGATGCGCTTCGCGTGCTCGATATGATCGTTCAACCAGAGATCAAGCGGGTCCTTGAGCATCGAAGAAACCAGTTTCACTGCATCCCTGGAAACCAGCTTGTCCTTGGTCTGGCCCTGGAATTGGGGATCGAGCACTTTGGCGGAAAGAACGAAGCTCAGCCTGGAAAAAACATCCTCGGGCACCAGCTTGACGCCCTTGGGCAACAGGCCATGCAATTCGGCAAACTGCCTGACCGAGTTGAATATGCCGTCGCGCAGCCCCGCTTCATGTGTTCCGCCGGAAGGGGTAGGAATCAGATTGACATAGGATTCACGGATGACCGCCCCTTCCGCAGACCAGGTGAGCGCCCAGGACGCGCCTTCGCCTTCCGCGAAACCGCCCTCGCTCTTCCTGGCGAATTTTTCCTGAAAGATTATTGGTGTCGCAAGTTCAAACCCGGACAGCGACTCGGCAAGATAGCCACGCAAGCCATCAGGGTAGATCCAGGTTCTGGTTTCGCCTGTTTTTTCCAGCGTCAGGGAGATGGTCGCCCCGGACAGCAGAACAGCTTTCGACCGCAGCGAGCGCTCGAGCTGTGCCAGGTTGACGCCAGGGTTATCGAAATACCTGGGGTTAGGCCATGCACGCACGGTTGTCCCCGTCTGGCTCCTGGGGCACGGTCCGGTCTTTTTCAGCGGGTGCTCGGCCACGCCGTCCAGGAACGTAATCGAATACTGCCCGGCATCCCGGGATACGGTCACTTCGACCTTTTTGGACAAGGCATTCGTCACTGCAACACCCACGCCATGCAAGCCGCCGGCGAACTGGTATGCGCCATCCGTCGTCTTGTCGAACTTGCCACCCGAATGCAGCATGGTAAAGGCGACTTCGACCACTGACTTGCCTTCCTCGGCATGGATGCCTACAGGTATTCCGCGGCCATCGTCCTGAACGGATACCGAGCCATCCGTGTGCGCGATTACCTGGATGTTCCTGGCATGGCCGGCCAGCGCCTCATCGCAGGCGTTATCCACGACTTCGGCAATGATGTGATTGGGGGATTCAAGATTCGTGTACATGCCGGGCCGCTGGCGAACCGGGTCAAGACCGCGCAATACCTTGAAACTGGACTCGTTATAAGATTTTGGCATTTTTCAGAAATTAAAAATCAGACTTGAAATACTTCCCGAACTGCACGCGGCATCGGGAAGAGCCGCTATGAGTATGCCCTGCACTCAGCTCACCGTTACACGCGGCACGCCCTGCTTCATCGTGCCGATCACCGCAGCCTGCGCGAATCCGGCACTCTTGAAAGCAGACAACACTACATCCACGGTATCCGGCGCGACGGCGGCCAATAACCCGCCGCTGGTTTGCGCATCGGCCAGCAGGCGGCGCTGCCAGCTTTCCAGATGCGCTGCAAAATCCACTTCATGTCCATAGCTCGCCAGGTTTTGGTCTATCGCACCAGGGCCGTAACCTTGCTGCGCCAGCACCAGGGCCTCGGACAGAATCGGCACGTGCTCGAACTGCAGCTCGGCAGCCAGCCCCGAGCCCCGACACATTTCCAGCAGATGTCCGAGCAGGCCGAATCCGGTCACGTCAGTCAGCGCGTGTACACCGTTCAGTCCGGACAGTGCGCTGCCCACCGTATTGAGCTGGGTGGTGCTGGCAATCAGTTGCGCATAACCATCGGCAGGCAGCGCGCCCTTCTTCAATGCCTGCGCCAACACACCGACACCCAGTCCCTTGCCGAGTATCAGCACATCACCCGCATGTGCTTCGCTGTTTTTCTTTAGCCGGTCGGGATGCACAATGCCGATTGCCACCAGCCCGTAGATCGGCTCGGTCGAATCAATTGAATGCCCGCCCGCAAGCGGAATTCCCGCCGCCTGGCACACCGACTCGCCGCCTTGCAGAATCGCGCGTATGGCCTCGACCGGCAGCTTGTTGATCGGCATCCCGACGATTGCCAGCGCCATGATTGGCGTGCCGCCCATCGCATAGACATCGGACAGTGCATTGGTGGCGGCGATGCGGCCGAAGTCGAACGGGTCATCGACGATAGGCATGAAAAAATCGGTGGTCGCGATGATCGCCTGCTGGTCGTTGAGTCGATACACTGCCGCGTCATCGCTGGTCTCCGTGCCGACCAGCAGGTTGGCATACGGCAGCTTTATTTTTACCTCGCCCAATATCTGCTGCAACAGCGCCGGAGCGATTTTGCAGCCGCAGCCGCCACCGTGAGATAATCGGGTCAACTTTATTTCAGACACATCTACTCCTTTTCCCATAATGCTTTTCAAAACCGCGAACCTATCACAGCTCGGTGAATTTGACGAAATTATCGACGTGCGCACCCCGGCGGAATTCGCCGAAGATCACATTCCCGGCGCAATCAATTGTCCGGTGCTGTCCGATGAGGAACGCATCACCGTCGGCACATTGTACAAGCAAGTTTCGCCGTTTGAGGCGCGCAAAGCCGGCGCGGCCCTGGTCGCAAAAAATATCGCGCACCATCTGCAAACGCGCTTTCACGACCGTCCCAAATCATGGCGCCCGCTGATCTACTGCTGGCGCGGCGGACAGCGCAGCGGCGCGATGAGCATCATCCTCTCCCAGGTGGGCTGGGCGGCGCACAAACTGGAAGGCGGCTACAAAACATACCGGCGCGATGTGCTGGAGAAACTGGAGGCTTTGCCGCAAAGTTTCACATTCCGCGTGATCTGCGGCCCGACCGGCTCGGGCAAAAGCCGCCTGCTTAACGCATTGGCGGAAAGCGGGCAACAGGTTCTCGACCTGGAAATGCTCGCAAAACATCGCGGCTCGGTGTTGGGCAAACTGCCTGAGCAAGCACAGCCCTCGCAAAAATGGTTCGACAGCGCGCTGCTGCAAGCCATGCAAAGCCTCGATCCGGCCAGGCCGGTGTTTGTGGAAGCGGAGAGCAACAAGATCGGCCAGATCACGCTGCCCCCTGCCCTGATCACCGCGATGCACGCAAGCGTATGCCTGGTGTTGGAGACGCCGCAATCGATACGCGTCGCCGGACTACTGGAAGACTACTTGCATTACCTCGAAAATCCGGAAATATTGATCGCCCACCTGCAATCGCTGCACCGCTTTCACGGGACGAAACAACTGGAACACTGGAGTTCGCTGATTCATGCCGGAGACTTCGCCACGATGGTTGCCGAACTGCTCACGATGCACTACGACCCGAGCTACTTCCGCGCAACGTCACAGCACTTTGCGCAACTGGGCACGGCGCGGCATATCTTGCTGGAAGACTTGTCGCACGATGCGCTGAAAAAAATCGCAGCGGAACTTTGATAAACACCGTTAATCCGTAGGGCGGGTTAACCAGCGGCTTGCCTGCGTTTTTTGCAGGCTTAGC
Organism: Gallionellales bacterium RIFCSPLOWO2_02_FULL_57_47; assembly: GCA_001801175.1. Taxonomy (GTDB): domain Bacteria; phylum Pseudomonadota; class Gammaproteobacteria; order Burkholderiales; family Gallionellaceae; genus Gallionella. Next base: position 11,990 of record MGWZ01000012.1, read on the forward strand.
CGAATGGCTATGCAAAGCCAACCCGCCGTAACCCACCGGATGCCGTACAACCATGGCGGGTGTGACCCGCCCTACACAGGGTCAAACACCCACGCATCCATCGCCAGCATCCCGTAGGTCATCACGCGATTGATATGCACCGCGCTGTCAATCTTGTCCGCCGCGCCCAGAGCCGCGAACAACGGCAGCAAATGTTCGTCAGTGGGGTGATTCTGCACGGCGTGCGGCGCACGGGTGCGATATGCTCTGAGCGCTTCCAGATCGCCGGCCTTGATCTTTGCCGCCATCCAGTCGCAAAATTCCGTCACCCATTCCGGCGCGGACTCGCCCTGCGGATGTTTGAATATCGCACCCAGGTTATGCGAAATCGAGCCGCTGCCGATGATCAGCACGCCCTGTTCACGCAACGGGCGCAGCGCGCGGCCCAACGCGATGTGCCATGCCGGATCTTTATCCGGCTGTATCGAGAGCTGCGCGACCGGAATGTCTGCGTCCGGAAACAGAAAACTCAGCGGAACCCATGCGCCGTGGTCCAGGCCGCGAGTGTCGTCCAGTTGCACCGGGATGCCCGCCTGCTGCAACGCAAGTGCTGCGGCCTGCGCCAACTCCGGTGCGCCGGGTGCGGGATATTTCAACTTGTAAAGCTCTGCCGGAAAGCCGCTGTAGTCGTGGATGGTTTCCGGTTGAGCGGCGCGGCTGATAGTCGGGATGCGCGTCTCCCAATGCGCCGAGATCACCAGAATGGCAGACGGCTTCGGCAATCGCGCGCCGAGCTGGCGCCATGCCACACCGGTCTCGCCCGGTTGCAGCGACAGCGTGGGTGCGCCATGTGAAACGAACAGGACCGGCATCGTCATGCGGTGCATGCTAGCACATGGTTAACGTGAAACTCGCGTAGCGATTCGTTTGCCCTTTCTCCCGCGTGCGGGGGAAAGTTGGATAGGGGGAAACGGGCATGGCGAGTTTCATTATCAGGTGTGGCATCTTTGCCATGCCCGTTCGATTGGCTCGCCACGAGCGGATCAGCAATTGCGTGCCACCCGTACCGGGAATTCATCTAGAACAGCGCATACCATATGTTGACGATCCCCTGATATCCGCCCCTGTCGTCAAGCGCTTTGGCGAAGCCCAGACGCACGGTGATCGGCAGGTTATAAGCGAAAGACATGTCCATCCTTGCTTCGAAACCCACCGCTCTCTTTATATCCTTGCCGGAATAAGCCGCATCCCAGGCATTGCCGGCTTCGGCAAACATGGCGCCGTGTACCCGCTTGAAGAAGAACGGCGTGTTGCTGAAACCCTTTTCCAGATTTTTCACCGGGAAACGGTATTCCGCTGACATCAGCCCGACTTTTTGTCCGCGGTACTGGTTGACCGGGTAACCGCGCAAGTAGACATACTCATCGAGGACGTTGATTGTCAGGTCGCCGGGATTGTCGCCGCCCAGTTGGAAGGCGCGCTGCGCAATGACATCTCCTATTGATTTCCCGGCATAGCCGCGCAACAGCAGGACATGATGGTCGAATGGCAGATCGACATATTCATGCCAGTCGAAACTGTATTTTCTCAGGTTGAAATCGCTGCCGATCTTCCTGCTGAAACGTTCATAGCCGAGTTCGATGCTGCGACCATTTTCCGGGCTGATCGAATAGCCATATTTTTGCGCATTATTGAAAAAATAACTGCCCCTGCCGGAGGCCAGCACGCCTTGCGCAGGTATCACCCCGTCATAGCCACCCCAGGGAGGCACCGAGGAAAGGCCGCCGATGATTTTGTGCCGGTAGCCGAGGCTCAAGTCGTGCTGCTGGTCGAGTTCAAGCAGCGGAAAGATCACGGAGGCATCAAGCACGCGGGCACGCTCAACGTAATGCTCCTGGGCACTGAAACCCGCCTTCTGCTCGAGCAGGTTCGCATGGGTCGTGTCCATATCCCGCGCAACCAAACGCAGGCTGGGAAACAAACCGTCGTAACGATAATCAAGGTCGTACCAGACTCGACCCTTCGACGGCCCGTACAAGGCGCTGAGAAGATAACTGTGGCGTTGCACCGCATCCGAGCCGAAGGTGATGAAGCCGCCGAGCGTGCCGCTGTATGGACTGTAGCCCGGATAGGGCAGCCAGAAACGGGGGTACAGGGTCGGCAGGGGATTGTATGGACTCTGCCCGGTAACGACTGCATTATCGGTATAACTCATCGCCGGGTATGGATCGCGGTAATCGCCAACCGGCTTCCATGCTTCCGCCCTGTTTGTCAGGACATGAATGTCATAGCCGAGAGCACTGTAATTCGCAAACGCAATCTCGCTGCCGTCGGGCGTAACCGACGGCATGAAAGCCCCGCCAAGCACATTGCTGACCTGGGATATCTGCTTGCCGGCCAGATCGTATGCGTAGAGGTTGAAAATGCCGCTGCGGTCGGAAGAAAAATACAGGCTGCGGCCATCCGCGCTCCACACCGCGCCTCCGTCAACGGCGCGGTCATGCATCAGTTCCTCGAGCTTGTTGCCCTGGCTGTCGAGGATCCAGATGTCCTTGCAGCCATCCGGCTGCCTGACTCCGACCGCGATTTTCTGCCCGTCCGGGCTGAAGCGCGGCGTTTCGAACTGGTTCGCACTGTCTTCGCTAAGCCAGTGGATATCCTGTTCCTTCGCAATCTTTTTCTGCGTCAGCGGCAGCATCGCAAGCCGCGTATTGCCAAGCCGGCTGGTCACGAACACCAGCCTGGTGCCGTCCGGCAAGGGCGCTGCATCGCGGGCGCGCAGATGCCGGGTGAGGCGAATTTCCTTGCGCCGTTCGAGATCGTAATAATAGATGTCGTTGTAGAGATTGGCGTTACGCACTATCTCTATCCTGGTGTAATAGATGCCCTTGCCGTCACCTCCCCATGCAATGCCCTGCCCGGACGAGGTAATATTGTCGACGAGCTTGCGATCATTGCTGCCATCAATGTTCATCAGGTGTATCGAGGGATGCTCATCCGCATTCCGGACCGAATAAGCTATCTGCCTGCCGTCCGGAGAAATTGCCGGCGCAAGATTCTGATATCCGCCCCTGTTGGATCCATTTGGCGTCAAGGCGCGCGATCTGCTCAGGCCGTTATCAAGCACTTTCTGTCTGGTGACTTCAAAGCGTCTGTGCAGCTTGCTTTTCCATTCTTCCCATAATTCGGGATAATCGTTGCCAATCGCGCGATATGCCGTACTGCTCACCAGAAACGGCCAGCCGCGCCCGCTGTATTCAATTGAAATATCGGCAAGCTTTTCGCGCCCGAATTTTTCGGCCAGATACCTGGTAAAACTGCCCCCGAACAAATAGGGCACCTCGCCGGCCGGCCATTTCTCGGTGAAGTTGGCGGCATGGCTGATGGGCGGAAATTTATCTTCCAGTAATGCCATGCGCAATACCATGTCGGCAGCAGGCGATCGATTGCGGCCACCGCCGGTCAACTCCGTTTCCTCATATACCGCGAGACCTTCGATCAGCCAGACTGGCTGCCACATATTCGGAAAATACAGGTTCCCGAAAATATTGTTCAACACCCGCGGAGCGCCATTCAACATATCGAGCTGCACGATGTGGGTATATTCGTGCGTAATCAGCATGCGCATCCAGTCATCATGGGGGTGCGCGCCAAAACCCGGCTCTCCCAGCGGCGGGGTAATATAAAGCGTGATCAGGTTATAGGGCATCGACGTCGCCCAGCCATTGGCGTCGTCCATCGCATCGATGAGAACGATATGGGTGCGGTTTCGCGGCTGTGACTTCATGCGCGGCACAAGCCGTCGGTGCACATCTTCTGCGAGCACGACAGCACGCCGTGCCAGTGCCTCTTCGCCCTGATGATAATGGACCAGAAAATGCGGGGAAGTCAGCGTCATCCAGGAAAATGACGGATCAGTCATGGCAGCGCCGACCGGGAGATAGAAAAGCAAGAACAGCGGAAGCAGTCTTTTCATGTTTGCATGGTTTCCACGGAATCGGTTTTCATGTCGCCCTTACCCCAACCGGTTCAGGCCTTCCACAGCGTCCAGACGCCGATGATGATGAAGCCCGCTCCGGCAGCATAATGCAGATATTTTTCGTCGACGTATTGAGACAGCACCCCGCCGACCAGCACGCCGATGGCGGAAGCGGCGACCAGTGCCAGCGAGGCGCCGAGGAAGATCGTCAGCTTGCTGACCTCCTTGTCACAGGCGAACAGCATCGTGGCGAGTTGCGTCTTGTCGCCCATTTCGGCGATGAATACGGAAATCAAAACAGTGGAAAATATCTTCCAGTCCATGGCATATCCCTAATTATCGATGCGAGTTTCCAGCAGGTGCAGTGCCAGTCAACCACCGCATTCCAACCTCTCCCGGCCTCCCCTTGCCAGGGGAGGAGCGATGTAGCCTCCCCTGATAAAACAACTAGCCATTCGACTTGGCTATCCAAAGACGATAGCCAAATCGCTGGTTATGAAAAAGGGAGGTTTGGAGGGGTTTGTTCTATTTCAACCCAAGCACATCCTGCATGTCATACATGCCCGGCTGATTTTCTTTCAGGAAACGCGCCGCACGCAGCGCACCCAGCGCGAACGTGGCGCGGCTGCTGGCCTTGTGAGTGATCTCGATGCGCTCGCCGGTACCCGCGAACAATACCGTGTGGTCGCCGACGATGTCGCCGCCACGCACGGTGGCAAAGCCTATCGTCGAGGGATCGCGCTCGCCGGTGACACCTTCGCGGCCATACACCGCGCATTGCGCGAGATCGCGCCCCAGGGTTTTCGCAATCACTTCGCCCATGCCCAGTGCCGTGCCGGAGGGCGCATCCACTTTATGCCGATGATGCGCTTCGATGATTTCGATGTCGTAGCCTTGCGCCAGCACGCGCGAAGCGGTTTCCAGCAACCTGAACACCAGGTTTACGCCCACGCTCATGTTGGGCGCGAACACGATGCCGATGTCCCGTGCCGCCGCGCCGAGTTGCGCCTTTTGCTGCGCGTTAAAACCTGTCGTGCCGATCACCATGCTCACGCCCAGCTTGCGGCAGATGTCAAGGTGGTGCAGCGTGCCCTCCGGGCGGGTGAAATCGATCAGCACATCCGCACCCTGCAACGCCGCTGTCACATCCGCCGTGATTTTTACACCGCAGGCCGCGCCGGCCAATTCCCCTGCATCACGCCCCAACAGCGCAGTACCGCTGTGTTCCAGCGCGGCGTGCAACGCCATATCCCCGGCTTGCATTACGCCCTCGATCAGGGCGCGTCCCATGCGCCCGCCGCTGCCTGCGATGGCAATTTTTATTTTACTCATGCCTCTTCCTTTGCTTGTTCCTCTATCCTTTGCACCCGGTCACTTTTCGCCAATCACCCGGTTATTGTCCTGCCTGGCCATTATCCATGCGCACCAGATTGTCACCTTCAAAATAAAGTGTCAGATTCTGCTTCTCGATCACTTTTCCGCCACGCTCAAAACGGTACACATAATCCCAGCGATTTCCGTGAAAAGCATCGTTGATCGCGGGTGTGCCCAGCACATAACGCACCTGCTGTTTGGACATGCCGATCTTCACCTTTTCGCGCATCTCCGGCGTCACATAGTTGCCCTGACGGATATCCATTTTGTATGGCGACAACAAGGGTTCGGAAAGGCCGCTGCACGAAGCCAGCAGCACGGAAAGCAAAATCAGTTTGCTGCGCATAACAGTCCTAATTATTAAATTCAAAGCAGTCGATTCCCTTAAAAAAACATTGTTGTCCGCAGATTACGCAGATTTCCGCCAATTAAACAAACAGGCAACCTTGGGCTGCCGAGCAACTTTCTGGGTGATATGTTACTCGCCAGCATCCCTCTAATAATCTGCGTTAATCTGTGTACTCTGCGGATTGAACTGAGGTTTTCAGGATAATACCTCAAGACGAGGCTGCGAGCATTTCGGCGGCGTGTTTGCGGGTCGTTTCGGTGATCTTTACTCCACCCAGCATGCGCGCAATTTCCTCGACGCGTTGCGCGGCGTCCAGCACCTCGATATGGCTCAGCGTGACGCCGTTTTCGACCGCCTTGCTCACCTGCCACTGGTGGTCAGCCGCCGCTGCAACTTGCGGCAAATGCGTGACACATAGCACCTGGTAATCCTTGCCCAGCCTTTTGAGCAAATGCCCGACGATTTCTGCGACGCGCCCGCCGATGCCGCTGTCCACTTCGTCAAATATCAATGTCGGCACGCTGGCGACTTGAGTGGTGGCGACCTGTATCGCCAGACTGATGCGCGACAACTCGCCGCCCGAAGCGACCTTGGCAAGGCTGCGCGGCGGCACACCGGGATTCGCGGCAACCTGAAATTCCACCGTTTCCAACCCATTGGCATTGCCCATGATGGCATCGTCCCTGTGAGCATCATTCTGGGCCAACGGCATCAAGGCCACCGCAAAACTGCCGCCCGGCATCGCCAGTGTTTGCAGCGCCGCCGTGATTTCGTGCCCCAGTTTGCCGGCGGATTTTTTGCGCGCGGCACTCAGTTTCTGCGCCGCCGCTTGATAACTTTGCAGCGCGGCCTTTTCCTGCTGCCCCAATTCAACCAGATCGGCATCGCCGCCCAACTCCGCCAGGCGCGCCGCGATGCGCTCCAACGCCTGGTCCAGTTGTTCCGGAGCAACACGATATTTGCGCGCGGCATCCATCACGCCCTGGATGCGCTGCTCCTGCTCGCGCAAACGCTGCGGGTCGGTGTCCAGACGCTGCTGATAATGGCGCAGCGCGTAGACCGCCTCCTGCAATTCTGCCTGCGCGCTTTCCAGCATCCGCAGTGTCTCGCCCAGACTGGCGTCATGCTGCATGCCATCACGCAAGCGCGCCGTCAGCGAGTTGAGCTGTGCCAGACAGGCGTTATCCGCCTCGCTCAGGGTTTCGATGCCGAACGCTGCGGTCTCCAGCAGACCCGCCGCGTGCGCCAGGCGCGCATAATCCTCCTGCAACGTGTTCCACTCTGCCACGTTGAAGCCCAGGCCTTCCAGTTCGTTGCGCTGAAACTGCAACAGTTCTCGCTCGGCAGCCACCGCTTCGGCATTCTCGCTCAGGCTGACACGGCGACGGTGCAACGCCTGCCAATCGCGATACAGCGATGCAACTTTCCCGGCATCAGCCGCGATCCCCGCAAAACCGTCCAGCAGGGAACGCTGAACGTCAGGCCGCAGCAACGATTGATGGGCATGCTGCCCATAAATATCCAGCAGTTGCTCACCCGCTTCGCGCAACTGTTGCAGGGTCGCGCTGCGCCCGTTGATGAAGCCGCGTGAACGCCCCCCGGCATCCAGCACGCGGCGCATCAGGCACACACCCTCATCGCCCGCAAGTTCCTGCTCCAGCAGCCATGCCTGCAAATGCGGCAATGTGCTCACGTCAAACTCGGCGGCAACCTCGGCTCGCTCGCAGCCGTTGCGCACCATGGATGCATCGCCGCGTTCGCCGAGCGCCAGCGACAGCGCGTCAATCAGGATGGACTTGCCCGCGCCGGTCTCGCCGGTCAGCGCGGTAAATCCGGCGGAAAAATCCAGCTCAAGCGAGGAGACGATGACGAAGTCGCGGATGCTCAGGAATTTCAGCATGACTATCCTTCGGCAACCGTTACGGGCAGATCAGGATGCAACGCGCGACGAGGCATACCGAGGCTGGTAGACGAGGGGCAAGTGAGCACGCAACGCCGCAGATTGACTGCACAGTAGGTTGCCATTAGAGCGTCTGATTCCAGAGCAGTTTTTCGCGCAGCGTATGGTAGTAGCTGTGTCCAACCGGATGCAGCAAACAAGCCGTTTCGGGATAGCGTGCGACGATGATCCTGTCGTGCAACTGCAAGTCGTAACTGGTGTGGCTGTCGAAACGCACGCGAACATCTCCGGTGCGGTGCGTCAGGATTTCCAGCACCGAGGAAGCCTTCACCACGATGGGTCGATTGCTCAATGTATGCGGACATATCGGGACCAGTTCGATCACGTCAAGACTGGGGTGCAATATCGCCCCGCCTGCAGACATCGCGTAAGCGGTCGAGCCTGTCGGCGTCGAGACTATCAGCCCATCGGCGCGCTGATTGTAAAGATACTCGCCGTCTATGCGCACCTCGAATTCGATCATGCTGCTGATACTGCTGCGGTGCACCACCACTTCGTTGAAAGCCAGGCCGCTGAATACCTCGGCATCATTGCGCAGAATCTGGGCTGAGAGCAGCAGGCGCTGCTCGGTAATGAACTTCCCGTCCAGCATGGCCGCGATACTATCCTGCATATTGTCCAGCGTAAGGTCGGTGAGAAAACCGAGCCGTCCCTGATTCACACCGACCAGGGGAACATGGCGCGGCGACAAAGTGCGCGCGATGTTCAGCATCGTGCCGTCGCCTCCCAGCACGATCGCCAAATCAACTACACTGCCTATTTCATCCAGAGTCATCGCCGGATAAGGGCTATCCTTGAGATGCTCGGCGGTCAGGCTGTCCACCACCACGGTCAATCCTCTGGATGCCAAAAATGCGGCCAGTCGCAATAACGGCTCGGCGATTTCCGGAGCCTTGTGTTTGCCGATCAACGCGACGTTCTGGAAGGGAAATTTCATGGTCGCGATTAAACCACATCGCCCACGCAATGACAAAGCCGTGTCTGAACCAGATCGCTGCGACCACCCCCCCGGAAATGCACCTCTCCCTGCAAGAGGGATGGGAATTCAATAATGCAAAAGACCAACCCGAAGGCTGGCCTTTTATTGCCCCGAATCTCGTTTACCGAAATCACCCTTACAGGGAACAACTACCCATCCGAGGCCCCCAGGAAATTTGGCTCGACCTAGAACTCTTTCCCGTCGCCATCCTTGTCTTCTCTGGTCCTGGCGAGTCTGCGTGTGCTCCAGGCCGGTGCAGCCGGGACATGATGGCGTGCAGCGGCTGGTTTGGCTGCGGCTTTAACCACGGCTCGCTGCGAGCTTGTCCTGCCTGTCTCCAGCTTGAATGTGTCCACCGCCACATACAGGGCGTTGGCCTGCTCCTGCATCGCTTCGGCTGCGGCGGCGGCTTCTTCGACCAGCGCGGCGTTCTGCTGGGTCACTTCATCCATCTGGATGATCGCCTGGTTCACCTGTTCGATACCAGAGCTCTGTTCGTTCGAAGCGGCGGCAATCTCGGCCATGATGTCGGTGACGCGTTTTACCGCCTGGACGATCTCGGTCATCGTCGCGCCGGCCTGGTCCACTTGCCTGGAGCCGGCATACACTTGGCTCACCGAGTCGTCGATCAGGGTCTTGATTTCCCTGGCGGCGGCAGCCGAGCGTTGCGCCAGGTTGCGCACTTCGCCGGCGACCACCGCGAAGCCGCGTCCCTGTTCTCCGGCGCGCGCTGCTTCGACGGCGGCATTCAAAGCAAGAATGTTGGTCTGGAAGGCGATGCCTTCGATGACGCTGATGATGTCGATGATCCTTCCCGAACTGGTGCTGATCGAGGCCATGGTTTCGACCACTTCGTTGACCGCCTGGCCGCCCTTGACGGCGATGTCCGAAGCATTGTTGGCCAACTGGTTGGCCTGTCTGGCGTTCTCGGTGTTCTGCCGCACGGTGGAAGTGAGTTCTTCCATGCTGCTGGCGGTTTCTTCCAGGCTGGAGGCCTGTTCTTCGGTGCGCTGCGACAGGTCGGCGTTACCCTGCGCGATTTCCTGCGAGGCGGTGGTGATCGATTCGGTGGTGCTGCGCACTTCACTGACGATCTTGGCAAGATTCTCGCTCATGAGCTTCATCGCAAACAGCATGCTGTTGTTGTCGCCGATCCGGGTTTGCACTTTTACCGTCAGGTCGCCGTCGGCAATTCTGGACATCACTTCCGCCGCATACGCAGGTTCCCCACCCAGTTGCCGCAGGACGCCGCGAACGATCCATACGGCAAGTACAGCCGCCAGCAGTGCTGCGGCAATGCTGCCCCAGATCATTTCGGCCATCGTGGTATTGGCTGCACTCAAAGTGCTGGCAGAAATATTGTTGGCCTCGGTCACCTGCTGTGCGCGGAATTTTGCCAATTCATCTGAGAGGGTTTGGCTGTCCTTGTCGAAGCCCGCATCTGTGTCGGAACCTTTCATCAGCAGATTGCCTGCTTCCATCCCTTTCGTGATATAGGCTTCCGCCATAACCTTGCCATTGGCATAAAATTTGTTGAAAGCCGCTTCGATGGCTTCTATTTGCTTCAGGCTGACAGCATCGTTTTCCCGCCGGTACATCTGCCGGTATTTTTCCACCCCGCCCAGGAAGCGCTTGGCCGATGCTTCGGCTTCCATGTAGCCGGCCCGGTCGTGGGTGGCGGAGACATCGGTCAGGAATTGCTGAACTTCGGAGCGGCTGACATCCATTTCATCCACCGCCAGAATATACGGCAGGGTTTCTTCATTGATCTGCCTGATATTCTGCGTGAGATGCGAGAGCGCCACCCCAACCGTCAGTAAAGTCACTGCAAACAGGCCCACGACGACGGCAAAACCGCCACCGAGCCGCACCCCGATACGTAAATTCCCGAACATCATGACGCCCCCCTTTAATATTTATACTTTTTAAGTTTTATTAAAAACTTATCCACTCTTCAAAGCCTGTAGACTCGATGCTGCGCGCTAGGCTCCCATCTCTTCTGCCGATTCGATCAGATCCATGTCGCGGCTGGTCATCAGTTTTTCGATGTCCACCAGGATGATCATGCGCTCGTCCACGGTGCCCAACCCTTGCAGGTACCTGGTATCCAGGCCGGCGCCGAATTCCGGCGCCGGTTTGATCTCGTCCGCTTTCAAGGTGGTGACGTCGGAGACGCCGTCCACCACCATGCCCACCACGCGGTCGGCGACGTTGAGGATGATCACGACGGTGGTCTCGTCATAGGTCACGCTGCCCAGTTTGAACTTGATGCGCATGTCGACGACCGGCACGATGATGCCGCGCAGGTTGATCACGCCCTTGATGAAGTCGGGCGCGTTGGCGATCGTGGTGACGGCCTCGTAGCCGCGGATCTCCTGGACCTTGAGGATGTCGATGCCGTATTCCTCGCTGCCCAGCGTGAAGGTCAGCAGTTCGCGGCTTGCGCCGGTGGCGGATTGTTCATTGCTTGCGTGCATGGTGGTCTCCCTCAGGTAGTGGTTCAGTTTGAAATTATTGATATTTTCGTGATTATCGGAGAAAAAATAATAAATTGCATTATTTTGCGAAACGTCGTGAATTTGCCATTTTTGCAGATTAAATAATCCGTAACGTCACCGATTTTCAGAAATCCGTAGTATCCGGTCAAAAGTTGAACAGATTAAGCTGGTCAAGGGAGAATCAGTCTGTTCAGGAACAAGGCCGCTGCCTGCGGCGGCATGTAATTGCCTGGCTTTTTCAAAAACAAAAGCCGTCTGATTTCAAATCGGTACCCCAATAGATTGTTCTGTAACTCGCGCCAATGCTTAAGCTATGCGCATATCTATATTTAGGTCATCAACCACGCGCGGCAAAATGTTTTATGCATGCTTAAGTTTTGCTAATTTCGACCCAGCTTATAAAGCAGGAACAATGCCAACAGTTATGTTCCACCGGACATTAATGACAAAACAAATAGATAGGAGCAGGTTCAATTTGCAGTTTGGCTTGCGCTATCCATCGATCAATGGTTTTTTTGGGCGAAAAGTCGTCAAACTCTGTCGGGAAGGTGGCAGAAACAGTGCAAGCTCAATTCTAGAGTACAGCGCTAATTGTTTTGCCTTGTAGCGTACTGAGTTCGATCAACGTTAGCGAAGACCAAGTGGTTAAGCAGCGGTTTGCTTTGCATGGAGCTGCGGCGCGAAATTTCATACAGAACCACTTTCCTCCCTTCGCCTTTAGAGTTTCTTGGGCACAATTTCGGGGAATACTGCGACACCCGCGAGAATCAGTGGTTTTTTCGCCAACAAAGTGCGCAAGAAGATTGACCTGGCTGCAACACCTCGGATAACATCGCGACAGTTCCAACTTTCCAGGAAGAGCACACGTGCCATTAATTCGACCAATTTTTTTTGCACTGCTCACCTTCGGCGCACTCGCCTTGCCGGCATTCGTTCACGCGGAAGAAACTCTCGCGCTCAATACTGTTTTAGATGACACACTTGTACCGGAATTTCTGCCCTCGGCACAAGATGTCAGAATCGAGCTTATCCCGGATGCATATCTTAACCATGAAGCTAATCTGGCCGAGCATGACCTGTGGCCACGGATACGCAGCGGTTTCGCGATGCGCGATCTGGATTCCAAGCTGGTCGCGAGGCACGAGAAATGGTACGCCAGCCGTCCCGATTACCTCGCGCGCATGACCGACCGCGCACGCCGCTACCTTTTTTACATCACCGAGGAAGTGGAACGGCGCGGCATGCCCAGCGAAATCGCATTGCTGCCGATGATCGAAAGCGCCTTCAATCCCGGCGCCTATTCAACCAGCCGCGCTTCCGGCATCTGGCAATTTATCCCGTCCACCGGCAAAATATTCGGCATGGAGCAAAACTGGTGGTATGACGGCCGCCGCGATGTCATCAGCGCGACCAACGGCGCGCTCGACTACCTGCAAAAACTGCACGACATGTTCGGCGACTGGGAATTGGCTCTGGCCGCCTACAATTGCGGCGAAGGAGCCGTGCAACGCGCGCAGGCACGCAATCGCAAACGCGGTCTGCCGGTAAATTACACCAGCCTGAAATTGCCGAATGAAACGCGCAACTACGTGCCCAAATTGCTGGCCGTCAAAAATATCATTGCCAATCCCGCCGGCTTTGGATTGAAACTGTCAGACATCCCCAACGTACCCTACTTTGCCGCAGTTGCAACCACCAGACACATAGACGTAAAACTGGCCGCGCAACTCGCTGATATTTCAATAGAAGAATTCATCGCGCTGAATCCCGCGCACAACCGTCCGGTGATATTGCAGGACAACACTGATTTGATTCTGCTGCCGGCAGACAAGATGGAAACCTTCCGCGCCAATCTGGAAAGCTACGACAAGCCGCTGGTCACCTGGCAGTCTTACCAGCCGAAAAAAGGCGAACGGCTGGATAAATTGGCCCCGCGTTTCGGCTTGTCGGTGGAAAACCTGAAATCCGTAAATGGCCTCACCGCGCGCGGCAACATCAGCACCGGTCAAACCCTGCTGGTGCCGATTAATGCCGAAGAAGCCGAAGCCGAAACCGAATTTGAAACTTTCAACATGCACCTTGCCGCCGATGATCAATCACGCAGCATCAAACATAAAGTGCGCCGAGGCGATACGCTTGGAAGTTTGGCGCGCCGTTATCATGTCAGCATCGCCAAGCTCAAACAGTGGAACGGGCCATTGAAAATAATCAGAATAGGCCAAGCCATCCGGGTCAGGCCACCCGAGCAAATCCAGAGATCGCTCGCACAAAGAATCTAGCGTCGTGACGCTGGCCTTGCCGTAATTGCGGTGAAATAACAGTATCCCCTACACACCCGCCAGAAAACCCTCGCCATCCCAGCCACGCCGCGACGGCGTATCACCATGGCAGCGATTACACCAGCGCCCAGCACAGGATGGAAACGCAGAAAACGCGCGGCAGCCACACCCAGATCGGCAAATGCCAGCGGGGTTTGAAGACGCTCCCCGATCTCGGCCACTTGCCCGCGTTGCGAGGCGATCCTGGCCAACAGTTCGGCGCGGTGCTGCATCACCGCATACATTTGGTTATTCATTGCTGTACCTATTCATAACTGGTCTGGCCTGTCATGGCTGTCACCCAGATGTTCCCTGTCCCTGGCAAACTCGGCCAGGCTGGCGGAGAACAGCCTGGATTTGGCCTGCGCCTTGCTGCGCAGCAACATCACCATCAACAGGCCAAAAGCGAAAAAAATAACGCTCAGCACGCAGGTTACTGCAAGACGATGATCGTCCCAAAACAGCAGCACCACTAATACTGTTAGCAGCAGTATCCCGATACCGAAGAAGAACAACGCGAGCAAGGCAAAAAAGAGCATCTGCGTTAAACGCAACCGCTCCTCCTGCAGTTCGTTCGCCAGCAATTCGAGCCGTGTCGAAGCAATGAAAATCAGCGTGGACAACAACCGCTTGACCGACGCCATCAGACCCAAACCTGCCTCCGGCATGGTTTAACGATTACGCGAAATCAGCATGCCCACGATCAGGCCTACCCCGACCCCGATCCCGACCGCCTTCCAGGGGTTCTCATGCACGTATTCGTCGGTCGCTTTCGCCGCTTCTTTGGCCTTGGCGGCCACTGCCTCTTCTGCGGCAGCCAGGCGCACCTTTGCCGCGACCAAATTCTCCTGAATGCGTTCGCGTGCAGCGGCCACCTTCTCGCCCGCATGGCCCGCCGTTGCGCGCAACAACTCCTCAGCGTCTGCCACCACCACACGAAAATCCTGCATGAGTTTCTCTTTGCCAACTTCACCCGGTACGCTTATTGATTTTGTGCTCATGATTCTCTCCTTATATAAAGATATGCAATCAAATGCTACACGACTTCCCGATGACTCATCGGATACTTATATTTCCTTTTTAATCCTAAAACTCCTGGTCGTCAATTTAAATCGGGTCCATATAAAAAGCATTGCACGGTGTGCGTTGCCGAGTGGCTTGTGGCTGGCGGATAGCCGGCCCGGCATGATTCCCCGGCATGTGCGCAGCGCGGCGCGAAATGGCAGCCTTGCGGCGGATTGGCGGGCGAAGGCAAATCACCCTCCAGCTTGATGCGCTCCACTCCGGAGCCGTCAATGCGCGGCACGGCAGACAACAGCGCCCGGGTGTAGGGATGTTTGGGCGAGCGCAGCACCTCCTCTGCCGTGCCGCGCTCGACGATGCGCCCCAGATACATCACGCACACTTCGTGCGCGATGTATTCAACTACCGCGAGATTGTGGGTGATGAACAAATAACTCAGATTCAATTCCCGTTGCAGTGATTTCAGAAGATTCAGAATTTGCGCCTGCACCGACACATCCAGCGCGCTGGTGGGTTCGTCGCAAATCAACAGTCGCGGGGAGACTGCAAGGGCGCGCGCAATCGCGATGCGCTGCCGCTGCCCGCCGGAAAACTCATGCGGATATCGCCATTTGGCGGTGCGCTCAAGACCAACCTGATCGAGCAGGATGTCGAGGCGCGCCTGGCGAGCTTTACTGTTGCTCCCGATATTGAGCGCCGCCATACCCTCTTCGAGAACTTCCGCGACGCGCATTTTTGAGTTCAATGAGGCGTAAGGATCCTGGAACACCATTTGCATCGCCGCGCGCCGGGTGCGCAATTCACGCGCTGCGAGTCCGGTCAACTCATGCCCGTCAAACTTCACGCTGCCCGCCGTGGGCGGGATCAATTGCAGCAATGCCTTGCCCAGCGTGGTCTTGCCACAACCGGATTCGCCCACCAGAGCCAGCGTGTGCCCCTGCGGAATTTCCAGCGACACACCGTCCACTGCCTTTACCTGCCCGACCACGCGTTGCAGGATCCCCTTGCGGATCGGGAAATGGACTTTGAGGTCGGAGACCTCAAGGATCGAGGATCGAGGATCGAGGATTGAGCTCCCCTCTCCCGCTTGCGGGAGAGGGGTTGGGGGAGAGGGTGTTTTTTCTCGATCCTCGCTCCTCGCTCCTCGCTCCTGATAAAGATGGCACCTCACCCCGCGCCCGCCATCCAGCACCGTCCACCCCGGCGTCTGTTCACTGCACAACGCCCACGCCCTGTCGCAGCGCGGCGTGAAACGGCAGCCCTGCGTGATGCTGCCCAGCGGCGGCACGTTGCCAGGAATGGCGGTCAGCGGCTGGTTGCGCCGCATCGCACCGGGCAGCGCGGCGAACAATTTTTGCGTGTAGGGATGCAGCGGTCGGGCAAACAACTGCGCGCGGCTGGCCTGCTCGACGATTTGTCCCGCATACATCACGCCGACCTGATGAGCCATTTCCGCCACCACACCGAGATCGTGGGTGATCAGCAGTAACGACATGCCGCTGGCGGCCTGGGTGTCGCGCAACAGTTGCAGCACTTGCGCCTGTATCGTCACGTCCAGCGCGGTGGTCGGTTCATCGGCGATCAATAACTTCGGCTGCCCGGCCAGCGCCATCGCAATCATCACGCGCTGTTTCATGCCGCCGGAAAGTTGAAACGGATATTCCATCATGCGCCTTGCCGCATCCGGGATACCGACCTGGTCGAGCAAGTCCACGCTGCGCCGTTGTGCTGCTGCTCCACGCAAACCCTGGTGCAAGGTTAATACTTCGGCGATTTGCTGGCCGACCGTCATCACCGGATTCAGGCTCAGCGCCGGCTCCTGAAAAATCATTGCGGCAGTACCGCCGCGCACATTGCGCATGTCGCGCTCGCGCAAATCGAACAGATTTACGCCATCCAGTTGCGCCGTGCCGCCCGCGTTAACCACGCCATCCGGCAACAAGCGCAGCAATGACAACGCGGTCATGGATTTGCCGCAACCGGATTCGCCAAGCAGCGCAAAAGTCTCGCCTGCTTTGATGCTGAAGGAAATGTCGTCCACGATGCGCGCGCCGTTGCGCAACTGTGTAACCAGGCTGGAGACGTCAAGAATGTTGTTCATCATGCCGTTCCTTCGCTGCGATTCAACCGCGGATCGAACGCATCGCGCACCGCATCGGCAAACAGATTCGCCGCCAGCACCAGCGCCAGCATGAAACCGAAAGCTGCCGCCAATGCCCACCAGACCATCGGCTCGCGCCCCATCTCCAGCCGTGCCGCGTTGATCATCGTGCCGAAGCTGATCATCGACGGATCGACACCCACGCCGACGTAGGACAGCACCGCCTCGGCCAGCACCAGCGCGCTGAAATCCATCACCAGCGCAATCAGGATGATGTGCATCACATTAGGCACGATGTGGCGCGCCAGAATGCCCAGAGTAGACACGCCAAACGCCTGCGCCGCCAGAATGTATTCCTGCTCGCGCAACTTCAGCGTCTCGCCGCGCAACAGGCGGCACAGCCCGGTCCAACTGGTCATGCCCAGGATCAAACACAAAAAAACCAGACGCAAATCGGCGCGCGATGCAGCGGTGTCAAACCACTCCGGATGCGTGTCGATGGTGACCTGCATCATCAGCACCGCCGCCGCGATCAGCAGCACGCTGGGGATGGAACTCAGCACGGTATAAACATACTGGATCACATCATCTACCCAACCGCGCAAATATCCCGCCGCGATGCCGAGCAGCAATGCCAGCGGCAACGTGACCAGCGTCGTCACCGTGCCGATGATCAGCCCGGTGCGGATGCTTTTCAGCGACAGATACAGCACGTCCTGCCCGACCTTGTCGGTGCCGAGCACGTGATAGACGGAAGCAAGGCTGGCGGTTGCACCGATCAGCGCGGCGATGATGATGAAGGCGATTATCAGGGCGTAATTGGAATCGATATATTTTTTCAAGTGCGCTAACCCCTCCCAGCCTCCCCTTGTCAGGGGAGGAGTGCGGGCATTCCCCCTGACAAGGGGGGACTGAGGGGGGTTGTTGCCGTCGAGGTTCTGCATCCTCAGTAACGACGTAATGCCTGCAATTAACACACCTACCACCAGTCCGCCCATTGCCCCTTTGAAACCGCGCCACAGCACATCGCCATCGCGCTGCGACACATCAGCCAGATGCGCGCCGCCATAGCGCAAACGCGGATAATCGCGCAGCACTCTGCCCTGAGCATCGCTGATACTTTCCTTGGCATGCAGCGTCACGGCCAATGGCGCGGAATAGGTTTTTTCAGTTTGCGTTCTGAGAGGCGTAACCAGCTTGTCGAACACGCTCAACACTTCCGGCGAATATACCGATGCACTGCCATTTTTTTCCGGCAGTGCAACGCGATAGTGCAGCGTATCCAGCAGGCCCACTGCAAAAAACAGCGACAGCACCGCCAGCGACACCATTGCCGTCGCGCTCTGCGCAACGCGGCGCCAGGGCAACAGCAGATGCTCGCGTCTACGCACATACCATGCGCCGGAAATGCCCGCTGCCAGCAACAGGAATACCAGTGCGTCGCTCCACAGTATGACCGGCATGAAACTCATGAAAGGCGCACCCGTGGGTCAACGACGGTGTAGGAAACGTCCGTCAGTATCAGCCCCACGATATACAGCAGCGAACCGAGGAACACCATCGCGCGCACCACGCTGAAATCCTGCGCGTTGATCGCGTCGATTGTGTAGCTGCCCAAACCGGGAATGCCGAAGAACGACTCGGTGAGCAGGCTGCCCATGAACAGCAGCGGGATCACCACCACCACGCCGGTGAGTATCGGGATCATCGCGTTCTTCAGCACATGGCTGAACAGTACGCGCAATTCCGACAGCCCCTTGGCGCGTGCGGTGCGCACATAATCCTTGCCGGATTCTTCGAGGAAGATGGTGCGATACCAGCGGCTGCTGGAACCGACGCTGCCGATCACGCCGATCACGACGGGCAATACCACAAACCTGAAACCGCCGATGCCGCCGTCGTAACCGGAAATCGGCACCAGATGCCAAAGCTTGCTCACCACAAACTGGCCGCCGATGATGTAAAACAGGCCGGACACCGACATCAGCAGCACGCACAACGCCACGCCCGCAATGTCCAGCGCGGTGGCGCGAAACAGCGTCATCAGCAGAGCGAAGCTGACATACACCACCAATCCGATCAGAAAAGTCGGCAGCGCAATCGCCAGGCTCGGCCCCATGCGCTGCGCAATCTCGCGAGCGATGCTGCGCCCGTCGTCGGAGTAGCCGAAATCAAGAACGAACATGCTGGCGGATTTCTGCCAGAAAATCGTGTCGGTGAGTTTGCCCGCGCCACTCGCCGCGCTGTTCAGCAACAGCGGCTTGTCGTAGCCGCGCTGCTGCTTCCATTTTTCTATCGCTTCGGGTGTCACACGCTTGATGCCGAGCTGCATGCGCGCCATGTCGTCCGGTGTGTTCACCACGAAGAACAGCGCAAAGGTGAGCAGGTTCACCCCGATCAGGATAGGGATAGCGTAAAGGATGCGGCGGATGAGGTAGGCGATCATGAGTTTCAGTATTGTACGGGCAAACATCGGGTTGCCAAACATTCAGGAAGGCTGTGACGGAAAATGCACGCATGAAATCCACCCGGGGGAACCTCAAATTCTCTTACCGGCAGCAAAAATGCGGTGATGACAATCGCTTCCGCTACCGGCACGCCATAACCCGGATTAAGGTTGCCTGGATATTTATCCTGTTTTGCCGGTGTAAGATTTTGTTTATACTGCGCCGCTAGCACAAACTTTATTAAAAGCCAAAAAATGAAAGTCATGGACAGCAACAGCAACCACGGCAGGAAATAATAAATGAAGAAAATCTTCTCCCCTGCCATCTTCCTGCTTAACCGGATGAACTACACCAGGAAATTTTCACTGCTGTGGCTGATGTCTCTGGTCGCTATTGCCGTGGTGACGCAAAGCTTGTTTAATAACCTTGAACGGATTATCCAACCCTCGCAGCGGCGGCTGGAAGGCCTCGCGCTGATCGAACCGATTACCCGCTCCTTGCAGGCCCTGCAGTTGCACCGCGGACTCTCTGCCACGCTGTTAAGCGGCGGCGAGGCGATGCTCGACAGGCGTGCCGCCCATGCAAAGGAAGTCAGCGGCGCCTTCGATGCGCTGGAAAAGGAACTGCCCCCCGAACTGACCGCGACCGAAGACTACCGCCATATCCGGACAGAGTGGGCACGACTGCGACAGGAAGGGCTGGAATGGACAGTGGGCGCGAACCTTGCCGCGCACACCCGTCTGATCGAGAACATGCAGCATTTCGAACAACGGGTGGCCGACGAACACTTGCTGATCATGGATACGGATATCGCTGCGTATTACCTGATCGACATCACCACCAACAGGCTGATACACGTGCTGGAACACCTCGGCCGCCTGCGCGCCTACGGCACGGGTGCGCTGGCCAGAAAACGTATCACCGAAGACCAGCGGGTCGAACTGAAGGTCATATTGGCCGAACTGGACGATACGCTCAGGCATTTCAACCTCGGTATCAGCAGTGTCGCCCGCCACAATCAGGACATACACAGCGCACTTCAGGGCGTATCCCGGAATATCGACAATTCAGTCAGGCTGGTGACCGATCTCATCACGGCGGACATACTCTCCGGCCGTCTTGCCACTCCCCCTGAAACCTTCATGAATGTCGCCACCGAACAAATCGACATGAGTTACGCGCAACTGTACGATACCCTGCTGCCGATGGCCAGGAGGCTGACCCAGACGCATATCGACCGCGCCAAACAAGACCTGTTCACCAGTGTCGGCATTTCCATGCTGTTGTTCCTGCTGGTGGTTTATCTGTCGGTCAGCATCTATTACGCCATTATCGGCAACATCCGCTCGATTGCGAATGCCGCGCGTTCCTTTGCCGAAGGCAGCCTGCAAACGCGCATCAATCTCGACACGCGCGATGAACTCAGCCAGGTAGGCGACAGTTTCAACGAAATGGCCGAAGGCTTCAATGCGATGCTTGAAGCGCGCCGCGAAGATGATGAGCGCCTGCGTACCACCTTTGAAACCGCCATGGACGCCGTGGTGCAGATGAACGACCGGGGCATCATCACCGTATGGAATCCGCAGGCGGAAAATATTTTCGGCTGGACACGGGAAGAAGCAGTCGGGCGAATACTGCATGAAACGATCATTCCGCCCCAGTATCGCGAGGCGCATGCGCATGGCCTGGAGCGTTTCCTGCTCTCCGGCGAGGGGCCTGTTTTGAATTCGCGGATCGAACTGGTGGGACTGCATCGCGACGGCCACGAGTTTCCCGTCGAATTGGCCATCGTCCCGATCAAGGCGAAGGGCAAATACGAATTCAGCGCTTTCATTCGCGACATCACCAGGAAGAAAGAAACCGATGACCTGATATGGAAACAGGCCAACTTTGACACATTGACCGGCCTGCCAAACCGCCTGATGCTGCACGACCGTCTGGTGCAGGAAATCAAGAAAGCAGATCGCGCCGAACTCAAGATAGCGCTGCTGTTCATTGATCTCGACAAATTCAAGGAGGTCAACGACTCGCTCGGGCACAGTATGGGCGACATCCTGCTGGTGGAAACCGCGCGCCGCATCGGCGGCTGTGTGCGCGAGACCGACACGGTGGCACGTCTGGGCGGTGACGAGTTCACCGTCGTCCTGGCCGAACTCGACGACAGCAGCAATGTTGAGCGGGTAGCCGAAAACATTCTGCACAAACTGGCTGAACCTTTCCATTTGGGGGATAACGTGGCTTATGTGACAGCCAGCATCGGCATCACGCTATATCCCGACGATGCCACCGATATAGAAGACCTGCTCAAGAATGCCGACCAGGCGATGTATGCGGCTAAAGATAAGGGCCGCAACCGTTTCAGTTATTTCACACCGTCTATGCAGCAAACCGCCCAGAACCGGCTGCGCTTGATCAACGAGTTGCGCGGTGCGATGGCCGGCAACCAGTTCATGGTTTATTACCAGCCTGTCCTGGAGTTAGCCACGGGCAGCATCCACAAGGCGGAAGCGCTGATCCGCTGGCAGCACCCGGTGCTCGGCATGGTCAGCCCGGCCCAGTTTATCCCCCTGGCCGAGGAAACCGGGATGATTGCCGAAATCGGCGACTGGGTGTTCAAGGAATCGGCTCGCCAGCTGAAGCACTGGAGTGGGTCTTGCGGCGCCATGTTCCAGATCAGCGTGAATGTGTCGCCCGTGCAGTTCAACAGCACTGTTTGCCTGTGCAAATCCTGGCTCATTTATTTGCAGGAGCTGGGGCTGCCCGGACAAAGCCTGTGCATAGAAATCACCGAAGGTTTGCTGCTGAATGCTGAATCCAGCATCACTGACAAGCTGATCGGATTTCGCGATGCGGGCATACAAGTGGCGATTGATGATTTTGGCACGGGCTATTCGGCGCTGGCCTACCTGAAGAAATTCGATATCGATTACCTGAAAATCGACCAGTCATTCGTGCACAATCTGGTGATTGACCCAGACGGCCTGGCGCTATGCGAAGCCATCATCGTGATGGCGCACAAACTCGGCCTCAAGGTGATTGCCGAGGGGGTGGAGACCGAGGAGCAGCGCAAGCTGCTGGCTGATGCGGGTTGCGACTACGCGCAGGGGTATCTGTTCGCCATGCCGGTGCCAGCCGAAGAGTTTGAGAAGTTGTTGAAAACCAAACGAAGCTGATCGTGGAAAAAGCAGTCCGTCCACGAAAGGCACGAAAAACACGAAAAAATCAAAAGACTGCATGCTGCAAATTGATGCCCAATGGGTGAGTCATCGAACCAATGCAGCTTCTTGTTTTATCCTGGAAAACTCAGTTCAAGCCACGGTTTGATTGGAACGCGGGCTTCCAGCCCGCAAGCGGACAGGATGTCCGCGCTCCCAGTGTCCATTCTTGGACTCACCCAAAAGGTGAATCGCATCAATAGCGATAAAGTCAATCATCACGAGGGTTTCAACTGAAATAGGAGCGTTCAACTGAGGTTTTTAGGTTTATTTCGTGCCTTTCGTGTTTTTCGTGGATCAATAGCCCTTTTTTTGGTTGATGGATGTTTACTGTGCCGGATTGCCAATCCCGTACTGTTTCAGTCTCTTCCACAACGTCGTGCGCGACATGCCGAGCTTCTCGGCGGCCGCAGCCTTGTTGCCGCCGCTTTCCTCCAGTGCGCGCATCAGCATTTCCTTTTCCTGCCCTTCTTGCTGCACCGGGGCGCGATAGTAGTGCTGCACGAGTGCCGGGGCCGGTGCAGTCCTGGCATGAGGATCGGCGGTAAGCCGGCCTGTTTCCCGAATCTCCGGCGGCAGGTGGCGCGCCAGAATCGTTGTACCGTCCACGTGCACCATTGCATATTCCAGGGCATTTCCCAGCTCCCGGACATTGCCCGGCCAGCCATAGGCACTCAGCGCATCTAGTGCCTCGCCGGAGATTTGCAGATCGCGCCCCGGATGCCGGATAAGCATATTGGCAAGCATGGAGTTGGCCAGCAGCGGAATATCCTCACGGCGCTCGCGCAGCGCGGGAAGGTGCAGCGGCAGTACGCGCAGCCGGTAATAAAGGTCGGCGCGGAATTCGCCGCGACTCACCATCGCGGGCAGATCGCGATGGGTTGCCGCGATAATCCGTACATCCACCTTGCGCGTCTGGTTTTCGCCGAGCCGTTCGATTTCGCGCTCCTGCAGGACGCGCAGCAGCTTCACCTGAACGCTCAGCGGCACCTCGCCGATTTCGTCCAGCAGCAGCGTTCCGCCATGCGCCGCCTCGAAGCGGCCTTCGCGTGCCGCGGCTGCTCCGGTAAAAGCGCCGCGCGCATGACCGAACAATTCGTCTTCAAGCAGTTGTTCGGGAAAGGCGGCGCAGTGCACGCGTATATAAGGCCCCTTGGTGCGGCTCGAGTTGTCGTGCAGCGCGTGCGCAACCAGCTCCTTGCCGGTGCCGCTTTCGCCGGTGACAAGTATGCTGGCCTCACTGGCCGCCGCCCGCAGGATATGACGAAACAGCTCCTGCATCACCGCGCTGTGTCCGACCAGCCCGCCCAGATGCATCTTGTTGCTGGCCTCCTCTTCCAGTTCTATCTCATGGGTGCGGTCGCGCAATACCACGGCACAATATTTCAACGGTTCGTCGGAAGGCAGCACCATGGCCCACATGCGCAGCGGGACCAGCACGCCATCCGGCCGCTGCACGACCAGGTCTTGAACCTTTTTGCCCCGTTTTGCATTTGCCATCAGGGTGCAATGCCCTATCCTTCCACAGTTCCGCGCGCAAGGCGTTCCTTCGAAAAGGCTGGGGCACAGCTTGTTCAGGATGGCATCCTGTTTTTGCCCCAGCATACGGCTGGCCGCCTCATTGATCGCCACGACGTGGCGCTCCTGGTCAAGAAAAAGAATTCCTTCTTCGAGGTTGTCGAGGAACTGGCTCAATCCCGGCAAAGCAATCATAAATGTTCATTCCTTCGTAAAAATGTTAATTGTGGACGCCATGTTAACGTTTAATCTTTACACAGTCAACGCTGACTGAAAATCGATATAATTATAGCTAATTGATTTTTAATGAATTAAATATCTGGCACGGTTACTGCTTATATCATTGCATAGACGATCGCTACTGTATCGTCCCAATCAACAAAAGGATAACAACCATGAAACTGAACAAACTTGTTTTGACATTGACTGCAGCAGCTTTGCTGCCAACCTTTGCTTATGCCGGTACGGACGCGGTTGTTGCCAGCTTCGAGCGTGACCTGCATCGTGGCGTTACCGTCGAATCACTGGCGGTTGCCAAGGCCGAGGCCGATCCGCTGGACATCGTCAACAATATCCTGAACAAGGAAGAGGATGCTGTCGTGGCCAGCTTTGAGCGTGACCTGTATCGCGCGCCTGCCGCAACCCAAACCGTGCTGGCCGCCAAGGCAGCCGACCCGCTGGTGGAAGCGATCAGCCTTGCCCTGTATGGCACAACCGACCAGGTGTTGGCCAGCTTTGAGCGTGACCTGTATCGCGCGCCGGCTGCTGCCGATGCGGTAATGATTGCCGGGGAAGCTGACCCGCTGGCCGCCATCAACGCTGCCTTGTGGAGCGAAATTGTCAAGCCCGTGGTGCATGCCGCACTTCCGGGCAGCGGCAGTTAATCACTGCTTAGCCAAACAAAAACCGGAGCGATGTGCTCCGGTTTTTTTTCAGCCATATATTCGCGGCAATCTGCAGATGTGAATGAATTCGCATCTTCAAACAACTCAACTGCGGTTTTCAGGTTGAGACAAAACGAACTTCTGGATTGCCACGCTGCGCTCGCAATGACGATTTGACCAGCGTGTCCTTAATGTGAACTGCGCTGGGCCCCGGTCATCTTGCCTCTTCACGCTTGCGCAGCACACGCCACACCCAGCCTGCAAGTAACATCAAGGCCATGGTACCCAGCCACAGCGGCCAGCGTGCGGGCTGATTCCATTCGCGGCGCAGCTGGTCGCGCTGCCTGGCATCCACACGCCAGTATTTGAGTTTGTTGTTCGCCATCACATTGGGTTTCACGTTGTGCAGCCAGCCGTGCTGCAGCACGTAGCTCTTCGGATGGTAGCCCCACAGCCACGGCGAGTCGCGGCGCAGGATTTCCAGCATCCGGTCGATGATGGCCTGCCGGGCGGGGCTGTTTTCCATGTTCTTCATCTGTTCAAACAGCCTGTCGTATTCCGGATTGCTGTAATTTGCGGCATTCTCGCCGCCCTTTGCTACCTTGGCTTGCGCGCCATGCAGCAGGAAGAAGAAATTTTCCGGGTCGGGATAATCGGCATTCCAGCCGAAATAGAACATCTGCGTGTCACCCTTGCGTATCTTGTCCTGAAAACGGTTGTAGTCGGTGCTGCGCACCACCAGCTGCACGTTGATCTTGTCGAACTGCTTGCGCATCCAGTCGAGCCGTGACTTGTCTCCGATGCCGCTCGATGTGGTATCCAGATTAATCACCAGCGGCTGATTGGTTCGCGCGTCCACGCCCTCCGGATAGCCCGCTTCGGCAAGCAACCGCCTGGCAGTTTCGATGTTTTTACGCTTCGATTCTCCGCCTGCCCAGTCATATACGTAGCGATTGATGCCCGCCTCGCCCTCGCGATAGCCGAAGATACCGGGCGGGATCGGTGACTGCGCGGCGATCCCGCGCCCGTTGGCGAAGATGGAAATGAATTCCTCGAAGTCCACCGCTATCGCAATCGCCTGGCGCAGCTTGCGGGAACGTTCAGAATTTCCTCCGAAAACCGGATCGAGCCAGTTGAAGCCGGTGTACATCGTGGAAGTCGAAACCGCAGTCGAAAGCCTGATACCTTGCGCCTTCATCTCGTCGGTCACGGCGGCCTCGCCACCGACTGTTACCTGCACCGCCTGGTCGAAGCTGTCCGAGCTGATGCCGGACGCATCGTAATAGCCCTGCAAAAACTTGTTCCAGTAAGGAATGGTTTCCTTTTCCAGGCTGAATACCACCCGGTCGATCAGCGGCAGCGGCTTGCCCGCATCCGCCAGCAGACCGGCCTGCGCATCGCCCGCTTCGCCTTCGGCAGGATAGGTTTCGCTGTCGTAATATGGGTTGCGCGTGAGCACCATGCGCTGGTTGGGATCGTTTTCTGACAGGTAATACGGCCCGCTGCCCACCGGCCACCAGTCCAGCGTCAGGTTGCGCTCGCGCATCCCGGCCTGGGCGTAAAACCGCTCGGCCTCGTGCGGCATCGGCGCGAAGAACGGCATCGCCAGCCAATAGGCGAATTGCGGGTACTTGCCGTGTACCGTGATGCGGTAAGTCAGTTCGTCCACTGCTTCTACACCCGGCAAAGGATAGGCATTCAAGTCGAGAAACGCCTGCGGTTCCTTGTTGAGAGCGTCCTGCAGCGTCGCGGCGTAGTCTTTCAGGCCGACGATGTATTCGCTCATCACGCCGAAAATCGGCAGGTGCAATTGCGGATGCGCGAGCCGCTTGATCTGGTATACATAGTCCGCCGCCGTCACGGTGCGCGTGCCGCTGTGCGGAAAATCGCTCAGCGCATGGATGTCGCTCAAGTCATGCGCGTTGAGCTGGCCGTATTCCGGCTTGCCCTGCCCATGCCTGTCAAATACGCCCCGCGCAAACGCCGGGTGCGGCTGGTAGCGCATGTTCGGCTTGATGCGGATTTCATACACGCTGAAGGCGATTTTTTCCGCTGGCGCAGTATCCGGCAACGGGCGGCGATTCCTGTCAAGATAGCGCACCGTCGGCATCGCGCTGGCTGCCAGCGGAACCAGCTGATAGGGACGCTTCAGGTAATGATATTGCAGCGGCGGCGCGTAGATTTGCGCGAGGAACTCGTACTCGTTTTCGCTATACGCCTGGGCCGGATCAAGATGCTTCGGACGCCCGGTGAACGCGCTGTAGAGTACCGGCTTGCCCTCGTCCGCCGCCGGATAGGGATTGTTCCACAGTCCGCCGTCACAGGCGGAAAGCGGCAGAACCAGCAGCGCAACAAACAGGACTCTCATGGCGCGGAGTTTAGCGGAATAGCGCAAGCGCGTCATGGCTTAGTCAAGTAGGGTGGACACGTTTTGTGCCCACGCGGAAGCAACCTTCGCTGACCGCGTGGGCACAAAACGTGCCCACCCTACCCGCTAACATATCCTATGCATGATGATTGACAGCGACGTGCCATTGAACAACACTGTGTACGAATAACATCGTCGAACCACCAACACAATAACCATGAATCCAGACTGGCAAAGCTTCCTCATTCAACACGGCGCAACCTTCGAAGCGGGTGTGGTGCAACACTTTGGCGACACTGCCGCCGAACTACTCGCTACCCGGCAAGACACCGTGCTGTCCGACCTTGGCCAGTTCGGCACGTTGCGCGTGTCCGGCGAGGAAGCGCAGACGTTCCTGCAAAACCTGCTGAGCAATGACATCCGCGAAGTCAGCAGCACGCGCGCGCAACTCAGCAGCTTCAACACCGCAAAAGGGCGGATGCTGGCGACCCTGCTGATCCGGCGCGAGGGCGACGACTATCTTCTGCAACTGCCGCGCGTGCTGAGCGAGGCGATGCGCAAAAAACTGGGCATGTATGTGCTGCGCGCCAAGGTGAAAATCGCCGATGCCAGCGAGGAAATCGTTACGCTGGGGCTTTCCGGGGCAAATGCGCAGGAAATTTTGACCGGGCAATTTGGCGAACTGCCGCAATTGCCGCTCGGCTTCATCGGTGCCGCGCAAGCCAGCATCATCAGGATCGGCGACACGCGCTTCCAGATCAACACCGGCACACCCCAGGCGCAAGCCCTGTGGCAGGCGCTCAGCCAGCACGCGCAACCCGTCGGCAGCGTATGCTGGGATTGGCTGAACATTCGTTCCGGCATCCCGGTCATCTTGCCGCAGACGCAGGAAAAGTTCGTCGCACAGATGGTAAATTTCGACCTTGCCGGCGGCGTGAGTTTCAAGAAGGGTTGCTACCCCGGCCAGGAAATCGTGGCGCGCATGCAGTATCTCGGCCAGCTGAAACGGCGCATGTACCTCGCGCATATTGATGGGGCTCACCTCGACAGCAGCGAAGTTCCGCAGGCAGGCGACGAGTTATTAAGCGCGGCCACGGAAGGCCAGCCATGCGGCATGATCGTCAACGCCTCTCCCGCACCGGGCGGCGGCTGCGACGTACTGGCGGTGGTACAGATCGCCAGCCGTGAAGCGCAAACAGTGCGTTGGAAATCCCTGCATGGCGAGGCACTACAATTTTTACCGCTGCCCTATCCGCTGCCGCAAGGTTGATCAGTGCGGATCAGGCGCAACCCGACAGGCTCGGCTTGCTGGACAAAATCATGAGCACTTGTTTTTTCAACGCTTGCCCCGCACCCGGGCAAAACGGCAAACGGATTAACGGCGAATTGTCCCGGCGCAAATAAACGGGTATCCGGAATTCAATTTCGGCTTACGAACAACTTGGCTGGAAAACTCTTTCAGCACTATTTCCGGCAGAATTTTGGGGGCATCAAACCATTAACTGAAGGGCGTTCGTCGATTGTAGAGCGTTCAATAAAGCCAGTGTTTTCGAAGCCATGATTATCGAGCCGGCAACAAGGAATTTTTCAACAGAATAATCCCGGCGCCGCCATTCGCGTTTCCCGAAAGCGGGCTATCAACGTTTGCACACACAGCGAAATGCAAGCAGGTAAATCGCAACGTGCAAGGTACATCATCAACAGCGATCAACCCTGCGTTAGTAACGCCTCAAACTGCTCAATCGGTACCGGCTTGCCAAACAGATACCCTTGGTAGTGAGAGCAGCCCTTGTCCAGGAGAAGTTGCCGTTGCTCTTCCGTCTCTACCCCTTCGGCAATGACGTCCATGTCCAGGCTTTGTGCCATCGCAATGATGGTGCGCACGATCGCTTTATCGCTACTGTTGGCGGCAAGGTCGCGTACGAACGACTGATCGATCTTGAGCTGATCGAGCGGCAGCCGTTTAAGGTATTGCAAGGATGAATAGCCGGTGCCGAAGTCGTCCAGTGAGAACCGGACACCGATTTCCTTCAATGCGTTCATGGTTGCAATGGTGTCTTCGATGTTCTCCTGCAACATGCTTTCGGTCAGCTCCAGCTTAAGCAGCTTTGGGTTGATGCTATGGCGTTGCACGGCAGCTTGCACTTGTTCCACAAAATCAACCTGGCGGAATTGCTTGGCGCTCACGTTCACCGCCAGAATGAGGTCGCGGGCGAGTGCATCTTGCTCCCATGTCTTGAGCTGGGCGCAAGCCGTTTCCAGCACCCATTGCCCGATGGCCAGTATCAGCCCGGTTGCTTCCGCCAGCGGAATGAATTGAGCAGGAGACACCAAACCGCGTTCGGGGTGCAGCCAGCGTATCAATGCCTCTGCGCCCAATGGACGAAGCGAACTGTCCACCTGGATTTGGTAATACAAATGGAATTGGTGGTTCTCGAGTGCTTTGCGTAAATCGCTTTCGAGAGCTGCGCGGGTGTTAATGACGTCCTGCATTTTCGGGTTAAAGAATATCAGGGTGTTGCGGCCTGCTTTCTTGGCCTGGCACATGGCGATGCCGGCTCGTTGCAGCAACTCATCCCCAGACAGGTGGTGATCGCTGAAAATGGTCGCACCGACATTAAGGCTGCTGTGGTATTCGTGCGCGTCAAGCTGGTAAGGCTGGTCGAGAGCAGCGAGAATTTTTTCGCCGACGGCTTTCGCCTGTGTCGCGGCTTCAATGGGTTGCTTGCTCAGTTCTTCCAGCATCACCACGAACTCGTCACCACCCAGACGTGCCACGGTGTCGCCTTCGCGCATACAGGACTCCAGGCGTTGCGCGGTCTGTTGCAGCAGCATGTCACCGATGTCATGGCCGAGGGTGTCGTTGATGTTCTTGAAATTGTCCAGGTCAATGAACAGCAGCGCACCCTCACGGCCGCTACGCGCGCTGGAAGCGAATGCCTGACGGAGCCGGTCCATAAGAAGCCGCCGGTTGGGCAGGCCGGTGAGCGGGTCGTAGAAGGCCAGGTGCTTGATTTCATCTTCGGCCTGTAAACGGCGCAATTCAGCGAGTTGCCGTTCGAGCCCGGCTTGCTGGTTCAGCGGCCGGAAAACCAGGAGATAGAGGGCGGGAGAAACAATCGCGGTGAGCGCAATGGGGTCAAGGAATAAGACCTGATTTTCCAGAAACGTATCTTTCAGGAAGGTGGTATGGATACTTTTGAGCAGCGCCATGATCAAAAACTCGCCCACCAGCACGATCAAACCCACCGCAATCGCCACTCTCGCGGGGGTCTTCAGAACTATTGGCAAATTTTTCATAAGGTGCTCCTCAATCCCGGCCGTTCAGTGACGGCGTGAAGCACAAGCAATAACGATGTGAGGAGAATTACCGCAAGGTGATCGCGGGGGCAGCATGAATTGTCCTCACTCAGTTATCACCCGTTCAAGTACGGGGGCTATGAATACATGGGGTGGATTACAGGCACAAGGCATCATTACTAAAAACATCCAGATATTCTGGACGGGCTGTTCTCTGGTTTGAGTCCAAGTCTGAGCCAAGCACAACGAATACTGAACATCCACTTGTGGCACGCAACATACGCCTTATTTGATAGTATAAAAATAGTCCAAACTGACTAGGTGAGCCAATCTGATTCGAATGAAGAACATTTGCATAATGACACATGCGGCCATTGCACCCACCCCTTGATTACCCTTCGGCAGCGGATTACGTTTAACAAATCGACTCCGCCCGAATGGCGGTATGCTGGACTGCTAAAGTTTCAGCGCCATCTTGATGCGCTGCACACCCGCATCCCTGAATGTCTCGCCTTGCTCGACAAAACCGTTGCTTCGATAGAACGGCACGTAGCAGGGCTGCGCATCGACACTTATCTGCGGGTATTCATGCGCACGGGCATAATCGAGCAACGCTTCCACGATCGCCGTGCCGACTTTCTGCTTGCGCCACTGCGGCAACACCGCAATATGCCCGATGTGTCCGTCGGGCAGCATCCGTCCGCAGCCAATGGTATTGCCTTGCAGGCTGAGGGCCAGCGCATGGCGGCAGCCCTCATCCTTGCCATCCCACTCAAGTTCGGCGGGAATACCCAGTTCGCGAATGAACACTGCCTCGCGTATCGATCTAAGCAAAGGTTCGCCATCGTGCCAGCAAACCAGACTCACTGTAAAAGGATTGCTCATGCCTGTAACCCCCTCGATGAATCACCCGAAAATCTCGACTGCCGTTCCCGCTGGCACCAAGTCAAACAACTCGATCAAATCCGCATTGCGCATCCTGATGCAACCATGCGAATAGGGTTTGCCAAGTTGCACTGAATCCGGCGTGCCGTGGATGTAGATGTAGCGGCGCATAGTATCCCTTTTTCCCGAACGGTTAAAGCCCGCCTCGCAACCGGAAAGCCACAGGATACGGGTCAATATCCAGTCACGACCGGGGAACTGCGCGCCCAGTTCCTGCGTGTAGATTTCACCGGTAGCACGGCGGCTCACAAACACGGTATTTTCCGGTTGCCCCGCGCCGATTCTGGCGCGGATGATATGTTTGCCGCGCGGCGTGCAATGGCTGTCCAACGTCTCGCCCGGGCCGTTTGCAGCGGTTGAAACCGTGTAGCGGCGCAGCAATTTGCCCGCGTCGTCGAATAATTCAAGCTGCTGCGTGGCAATGTAAACGTTGATTTTCATCAGTCCTCGCCGGGAAATTCTTGAATGGGCAATTCGTTATTTGCCACTGCTGCTGTCTTCTGCAGCGCGCGCCGCAGCGAAAAGAAGTTGCTGAGCATCGCACCGCACTCCTCCGCGAGCAAGCCACCGCCAACCTCGGTGTGATGGTTCAAACGCAACCCCTCCCCAGCCCTCCCCTTGTCAGGGGAGGGAGCGTGCTCTCCTCCCCTGACAAGGGGAGGGCGGGGGGGGTTAAACTCTCCAAACGCGTCCAGAACGCTGCCGCACGCCCCGGTCTTGGGGTCTTTTGCCCCATACATCACCCGCGCAATGCGCGCATACATGATCGCCCCGGCACACATCAGGCACGGTTCGATCGTGACGAACAGCTCGCAGCCCGCCAACCGGTAATTCCCCAGCCGCTGCGCCGCATCGCGCAGCGCCATCATCTCGGCATGAGCGGAAGGGTCGTGGCGCGAAATCGGCGCATTGAAACCGCGCCCCACGATCACGCCATCCTGCACCACCACCGCTCCCACCGGCACTTCGCCGGCGGCCTGTGCCTGGCGTGCCAGCTCCAGCGCTGCGCGCATGTAATCAGTGTCGTTCATCAGAATCAATTCGGCAAAAGGGTGGCAAACGTAGCACAACCGGGTCAATTTGACGAGGTCGCGATGATAGTCAGCGCCGCACGACAAGACGGGTTCAATAGCAGTTGATATCCGTTTGCGGCAAACGGCCGGTGCTCCCGAACCGGGCCCCGCGCTAAAACACCCAGCCCAAACGCAGATTGAAGCCGAGGTTTGTGGTCTTGCTCGCGGGTTCATAGACAGTGAGTCCCCCGGTGGTGACACCGGGGCTGCGTCCCAATTCCCAGTATTCATAATACGGCTCCAGTATCAGCGTGGTTTTTTCGGAGAGTGTCATGTAGTTTGTCAGCATCAGTCGCAGGCCGTCGCGGCTTTCCGGGTACAGGCTGGCGTGGTAGGCACCGACGTGCATTACCGGTTCTATCGGTCTTAGCCAGCCGATGTCCAGCGTGAAATGCGCTGAGCCCTGTTGATACGCGATGATTTTTGCTCCCAGCCAGGCGTATTTCCAGCGGTAGGATTCAAACAGCCCGGCAAGGCTGGCGGACCGGATGTCCCTGTTCCAGCGGCGATAGCCTAAACCGGCATAAGGCATGATCGGGTAGCTGCCCTCAAACCAGCGTCCCAGTCGCAGCGCAACATCGCTGATCCCTTCATCCGTGCGGGTGTTGTACGGGACACCAAAATTGGTTTGCCCGGTGTAGCTTACCCGGCCATAGTGATAGCTTGCCTTCCCCTCCCACTCCCAGGCTGAGACCCGCTGCGTGAGCCTGAATGACAGGCCCGGGATGTTTCCCAGCTCCCTGTCCAAAATAGTGCCATCATCCTTGAATTCGGCATAGTGAAAGCGCATCGCCGAGACGCCGATTTCGGCAGTGTAAGCGGCTGGCTGCAAAGCCTCTGCCGCACTCTCGTTCAAAGAGAACAACAGAACGAAAAAAAGAGCGCCAATCAAACTGGCGCTCTTGCCGGTACAGCCTGGTTTCAAATTGCAGTCCAAGTAGTGTCAGTAAGGCTTACTGGAGAACTCCCGCCAGCGCCGTCTTCGTCAACAACCATCTGAACATGTACGCCATCGGGAAGAGCAGTCAGGGTCAGCGTGCTGTTGTTCGCACCGGTAATCACCATCACCCCTGCGGTGGGATCGCCGTCCCCCTGACCCGTAAATGGGGTAGTTGTCGCGACAGTGACTGAACCATTTGCAACCGTACTGGCAATGGTCATGTTGACCGAAAAGCTGTAGGGAGTAGCGGTGGTCGGAACATTGGCTTCCGTGAAGCTGATCGAATAATACGTCATCAGGAATGCGCCATCCGCTGAACTATCCATGCGCAGGCTTGTTCCAGACATCGTCCCCGTCGTGTTAGTGCCATCATCGGAAATGACAAAGCCAATGTCGCCATTGATGGAATCTGTCAGGCCGGTGGCATTATCCCTGCTGGTAAAATTACTGAAAGTCAGCGTGAATGCGGCGCTGAATGGCGTTATTCCCATCCCCAAAGCCCCGCTCGCGGAGGTGATGGCAAATATCGCGCTGCCATTCGACGTGCTGAGGTTCCCTGTAACAGGATCTGGCTCCACACAGTTGTTGAAAGCCATGGTCATAATGTCGCCGACATCAAACGTACCAATGCTATTGGTATCCTGGAAACTGACAGACACTGTACCGCTGGTTGTACAATTTAAACTGAAACTCGCAACCGCCCCGGCGACGACTGGGGGGAATTTCAAGCCGCGCGCCCGGTTGAATTCAGTAAGGGAAATATCCAGTACGGTGCGCGAGCGCCCGGAGGCCTGCGCCACAACGCCGACGACACCAGCCTGCCCACTACCCGTCTTGACCATGCCCTGAGCCGGGGTCACCGCGCCTTTGGCAACGGCGGGTGCGTTGGTGGGGGTAATCTGCACTGCTGCTGTGGGTATGGTGGTGCCGCTGGAGGTCGCGCTGTACCCATCCCCCCCCCCACAACCGGCAACGAGCAAAGCAACGCATGAAGAAGCAAGTGCCAAATGTATTCTTTCCATAACATTCTCCCTTGTCCGATTAATCAGAAACCGTTTAATTCGACAACAACGTAGAACTGGAGCGGCCAGTCTAGACTTGTGGTTAAAAAAAGCAAGCCGCACAACAGGGTCGCGATGAAGCTTGCCTTTAGCGCGGTTTTTGACAAGAATGTCGACATCTCTATTGGATTCATTCATGTCAGAAAACACGGTTGCAGATTTTTCCCTGCCCGCCACAGGCAATCATTCCTTCACTCTATCCGGCGCGCGCGGCAAGCATCTGGTCATCTATTTTTATCCCAAGGACAATACCCCGGGCTGTTC
Organism: Gallionellales bacterium RIFCSPLOWO2_02_FULL_57_47; assembly: GCA_001801175.1. Classification (GTDB taxonomy): domain Bacteria; phylum Pseudomonadota; class Gammaproteobacteria; order Burkholderiales; family Gallionellaceae; genus Gallionella. The sequence goes on from MGWZ01000012.1 coordinate 46,565, forward strand.
GACCGAAGCGCAGCAATTTCGCGACCTGTATGCCGGGTTCAAGAAGGCGAATTGTGAGGTGGTGGGCATTTCGCGCGATAGCCTCAAGTCTCATGAAAATTTCAAGGCCAAATTCACGCTGCCGTTCGAGCTGCTTTCCGATGCAGATGAAACGGTATGCAATCTGTTCGGTGTGATCAAGCTGAAGAATATGTACGGCAAACAGGTGCGCGGCATCGAGCGCAGCACCTTTGTCCTCGATAAAAATGGCATACTTCGCCGTGAATGGCGCGGCCTCAAGGCCGACGGCCACGCGCAGGAAGTCCTGGATTTCGTCACCACCCTCAACTAAAGGAACGTAATGTCCCCACCCCCAAGCAAAAAATCAGCCAAGACGGAAAATAGTACCGACATCAAGTTTTTCGTGCTGGACACCAACGTATTGCTGCATGACCCGACCAGCCTGTTCCGTTTCGAGGAACACGACATCTGCCTGCCGATGTTCGTACTGGAGGAACTGGACAACAAGAAAAAAGGCATGACCGAAGTCGCGCGCAATGCGCGCCAGGCCAGCCGCTTTCTGGATGAAATCGTCAGCGATGCGCCGCACAAGATAGAGGAAGGCATCGCGCTGGAATCAGCCGCGCACAAGAACTGTACCGGAAGGCTGTACCTGCAGACCAGCTTCATCAAGCACGAACTGCCGCAGCATCTGGAGCTGGGCAAGGCGGACAACGCGATCCTCGGCGTGGTCATCGGCATGCAGAAGCTGTACCCGCAACGCTCGGTGATCCTGGTCTCCAAGGATATCAACATGCGCATCAAGGCGCGCGCGCTGGGGCTGGAGGCACAGGATTATTTCAACGACAAGGTGCTGGAAGACACCGACCTGCTCTACAGCGGCGTGCTGCCGTTGCCGGACGATTTCTGGGACAGGCACGGCAAGGACATGAAGTCATGGCAAAAGGAAGGCCACACCTATTACCAGATACGCGGCCCGCTGTGCGCGGCATTTTTTGTCAATCAATTCGTCTATCAGGAAAACGGCACGCCGTTTTACGCCGTGGTGCTGGAGCAGGATCAAACGACCGCATTGCTGCGCACGCTGACCGATTACACGCACAGCAAGAACAACGTGTGGGGCATCACCGCGCGCAACCGCGAACAGAATTTCGTGCTCAACCTGCTGCTGAACCCGGAGATCGATTTCGTCACGCTGCTGGGGCAGGCGGGCACCGGAAAAACCCTGCTGACGCTGGCGGCCGGTTTAATGCAAACGCTGGAATCCAAGCTGTATACGGAAATCATCATTACCCGCGTGACAGTTCCGGTGGGTGAAGACATCGGTTTCCTCCCCGGCACCGAAGAAGAAAAGATGACGCCGTGGATGGGCGCGCTGGAAGACAACCTCGATGTGCTGACCAAGTCTGACGAGGAAGGCGGCGACTGGGGGCGCGCCGCAACCCGCGACCTGATCCGTTCGCGCATCAAGGTCAAATCGCTCAACTTCATGCGCGGACGCACTTTCCTCAACAAGTATCTGATCATCGACGAGGCGCAAAACCTCACGCCCAAGCAGATGAAGACGCTGGTGACCCGCGCCGGCCCCGGCACCAAGGTGGTGTGCATGGGCAACATCGCGCAGATCGACACGCCTTACCTCACCGAGGGCAGCTCCGGCCTGACTTATGTGGTGGATCGCTTCAAGGGCTGGGAGCACGGCGGCCATGTCACGCTGATGCGCGGCGAACGGTCACGGCTGGCAGATTATGCAGGTGAGGTGTTGTAGGGGTTGTCGGGGCGATTCATGTTTTTCCCGATGGCCCAAAACCTACCGGATTACGTTTTTGCATCAACTCCGCCGCACTTAAACTGGAAAATAAATAACTCATGAAACTGCTCTTCGATCTATTCCCTGTCATTCTGTTTTTCGTTGCTTTCAAGTTTCAGGGCATTTATGTCGCCACGGCAGTGGCGATCGCCGCCACTGTCGCCCAGATCATCTGGACAAAATTCCGGCACGGCAAGGTTGACACCATGCTATGGGTGAGCTTCGCCATCATCAGCGTGTTCGGCGGTGCCACGCTGCTGCTGCACGACGAGACGTTCATCAAGTGGAAACCGACCGTGCTGTACTGGATGTTCTCCGCCATCCTGCTGGTCTCGAATGTGCTGTTCAACAAAAACCTGATGCGCACGTTGCTGCAGGAAAAAATCGCGCTGCCGCTGCATATCTGGCACCGCCTCAATTTAAGCTGGAGCCTGTTTTTTGCGGTACTCGGATTTCTCAATCTGTATGTGGCGTTCAATTACTCCACCGATAGCTGGGTGAGTTTCAAGCTGTTCGGCTTCACCGCTCTGATGCTGGTATTTGTTCTGGCTCAGGGCGCATGGTTGTCGAAGTATGTCGACGAGAAAAAAGAAAACAACTGATGGAGACTCTATAGTGTGGTATGCGATCATCGGGCATGACACTGCGGACAGTCTGGACAAACGCATGGCGGCACGCCCGGCGCATCTGGCGCGCTTGCAGGCATTGCAGGATGAAGGCCGGCTGTTGCTGGCAGGCCCCTTTCCTGCGGTGGATGCCATTGATCCGGGCGCGGCGGGCTACTCCGGCAGCCTGATCGTTGCCGAGTTTGCTTCGTTGCAGGCGGCCCGGGAATGGGCTGCATCCGACCCGTATGTCGCCACCGGCGTGTATGCGCAAACCACCGTGCAGCCGTTCAAAAAGGTATTGCCGGCATGAGTTCGCGCATGGATATAATGCGCCAGCGCCTCGCCGCGCTCGCCCCTGTTTCGCTCGATATCATCGACGAAAGCCACAAGCACGCCGGACATGCCGGCGCGCGCGATGGCGGCGGGCATTATGTGTTGCGCATCGTCTCGGCGCAGTTTGCCGGAAAGAATACGATGGCGCGCCACCGTATGATATATTCCGCGCTGGGAGAAATGATGAAGCGCGAAATACACGCGCTCAATATCCAGGCGCATACGCCGGATGAAATTTAATTGTCAATTTATTATTGGAAGAGGACTCAGCATGTATAAAACTGAAAAATTTGCAGCACTGAAATTTGCAGCACTGGCAATATTTGGCGCCCTGGCGATACATCCCGCTTACGCCGAAGAAAAATCAGCCGCCTTGGTGAACGGTATTTCCATTCCGCAAGCGCGTCTCGAATTTCGCGTCAAAGCCGCCACCGCACAAGGGCAGGCAGACACCCCGGAATTGCGCAAGGCGATTCGGGAAGACATGATCAACCTCGAAGTGCTGGCGCAAGAAGCCGCCAAAGCAGGGATGGACAAGAACCCCGATGTCATTCAACAAACCGAGATAGCCAGGCAGACGGTGCTGGCTGGCGCTTTTGTGCAGGATTACACCAGGAATCATCCTGTCAGCGAAGACCAGCTCAAACAGGAATATGACAAGCTGAAAGCCAATCTCGGCAAAAATGAATATAACGCTCGCCACATTCTGGTGGAAACCGAAGCCGAGGCGAAGGCCATCATCGCGCAGCTCGGCAAGAAGGGCAATTTTGACAAGATTGCCAAAGAGAAGTCCAAGGATGCCGGCTCTGCGGGACGCGGCGGCTCATTGAACTGGGCGGTGCCAAGCAACTTCGTTGCACCGTTTGCCAACGCACTGACCACCCTGAAAAAGGGCGCATACACCAAAGAACCGGTACAAACGCAATTCGGCTGGCACGTCATCAAGCTGGACGATGTGCGCGAACTGAACGCGCCTCCATTTGATGATGTCAAGCCGCAAATACATCAACGCCTGACGCAGCAATCCATCCAGGGAATCATTAACGACCTGCGCAGCAAAGCCAAGATCGAGTAATTGCTGATCGCGTTACGCAGCAAATTAAAAGGGCGCTTCTTCGAGAGTGCCCTTTTTCTATTCCTCATCGTCGCCATACACCTCTCAATGACGATTTAACCAGTCCTTTCCTAAGCCACAGACCAATCCAGTTCCACCCATGCGCAATTGGCGATGCTGCCGCGTACGATTTGTTCCGGGTCATCTGCTGTCAAGGCCAGCGCCGCGAGTATCGGGTTTTCGTGGGATACCGCCAGCACTTTCCCGACCGGGTGGCGTGCGGCGATTTCGTCCATGAAGCCGCGCAGGCGTTCCATCTGTTCCAGAAACGATTCCCCACAATCCGGTTTGATTCGCAATGGGTCGGTGTATACCAGATCGACAAACACATCCACCGGCAGCCCATCCATTCCGGTTCGGCGTTCATTTATGCGTGCATCAATATGCAGCGGGCAGGCGTGGTGGCGCAGCAGAATCTTCGCGGTTTGCTGGGCGCGCGGAAATTCGGAAGCATAAGCATGGGTGAAGTGCGCCGCACGCAATTCAATTGACGCAGCCTCGGCCTGCGCCCTGCCCCGCTCCGTCAGGTTTACAGGCCGTGCGGGATCATCGTTGATGCGGTGGGCGACATTCGCTTCGCTCTCGCCATGGCGGATCAGAAGTAATTTCATGACGGTCTCTTTCAGTACAATTCCATTTCCCGATTAATAGAGCAGTAACGTAGGGCGGGTTCCACCCGCCAGATATAGCCATCTGGCATAGCCAGTGAAAATCGTAGGGTGCATTCCATGCACCAATTGCAATGGTGCATGGAATGCACCCTACATGGTTATTGTTGTATTAAAAAATAAATGGAATGGATGCGTAGATCCTATCCGGCTGAAACGCCCAGCTCCGCGCACAGCCTGACTATCATCGACCGCAGCTCGCTTACCTCCGCTTCGAGCCTGGCGACGTTGGCCTTGAGCGCGGCGATTTCGCCCACCGTCACATCGCCCGAAGGTGTCGCAGATGCCGCTCTTGCGGACACGCTTTCCTCAATGACTGGTGCGCCGGAGAGCAGGTGCATCCAGCGGTTTTCGCGCGAGCCGGGCTGGCGTGGCAACTCCGCCACCAGGCCACCCGCCGCACGCTCGGCCAGCTCGACCAGAAAACTTTCGACCGAAGAAATGTCCGCGAACTTGTGCAACCGCTCGCAATTGAGGCGCAACTCCCCCGCCGTCTGCGGACCACGCAACATCAGCATGGCCAGCAGGGCGGTGGACTGGGTGGGGATGTGCAGCACCCGTTCGATGTTGTGCCCGTAACGCGACGCCCTCCCCCCGCTGGTTTCCACGATCAGCGACAACCCCCTCAGGCTATCCAGCGCCACCAGCACTTCAGATTCCGAAGCCTCGAGAACCGGGTCGCGGCTGCTCTTCTGGTTGCAGCCGGAAACCAGCGAGTTCAGCGTCAGCGGATAAGAGTCCGGCACCGTGCGCTGCTTCTCGGCGAGCACGCCGAGGACGCGGGTTTCGAGGAGGGAGAGAATGGGGAGTGTGGTGGGCATAATTTATCTTCGTGTATTAAAAATCCGTTCGCCCTGAGCTTGTCGAAGGGCATTGGGCGAGTGGCTGGTGGTTCGACAAGGCCTTTAGTCCTGAGCGAAGTAGAAGAGTCACCACGAACGGTTGAACATCATTAGCGTTAAAGGAAAATCAAATATTCCTGCTCTTCTTGACCATGTCGTAGGCAAGCTGGATTTCTTTCGCCTGCTCGGTTGCCATTGCAATCATGTCCTCCGGCACGCCCTGCCCCATCAACTTGTCCGGGTGGTACTGGCTCATCAGCTTGCGGTAGGCGCGCTTGACCTCCGCGTCGGTGCTGTCTTTATTCACGCCCAGGGCCTTGTAGGCATCGTCCAGTGCTGCGGCTGTGGTGACCTTCCCCCCGCCGAAATGGGACTGATTCAGCACCATCTCGATCATCTGTTTGAACGCGTCCGGGCCATATCCCAGATGGCCGGCGATCTCGGTGAGCAACGCTTCTTCAGCCGGATGAAAATGTCCGTCCGCCAGCGCCATCACGATCAGGTAAGCCAGCAACACCTCCCGCAGATTCTTCGTGTGCCCGCAAACCGATATGAACCGCCGGCAGGCCGGATAGATGTCAAACGCCGGGTCGGCGCCCTGCTTGAACAACTTGATCGCCTGCTCGCGATGCGTCTCTGTCATGCCCAGTTTCTGCATGAACTGCTCGACATGATCGATCTCTTCCCGAGAGACACGCCCATCGGCCTTGGCCAGCTTGCCCATCGAGACGAACACCGTCTCCAGGAACACAGCCTGGCGCAGCGCATTCTGCAACGGGTTCATCCCGCCGGAACCATACACCCTGATGCGGTCGATAAACGACCCGATGAACAGGCCGAGCAGCGCACCAAAGATGCCGAAAAAGTAATAACCTGCAATGACACCGATGATCTTGAACACAGCAACTCCAGAAAAAAATTAACCCAAATAAACCATTAGCCACAATATCCCCTCCCCCATGCAGGGGGAGGGTTAGGGAGGGGGTAGAAACTCAGCTCTCCCCGCTGTTCTACCCCCATCCTAGCCTTCCCCCTGCAAGGGGGAAGGGACGTATCTAAAAAGGCGCGCATTATACCTGCACCGCCGTGTCTACCCTCCGCGTCCGGCCAATTGACGAAACAGCATCAAGGTGTTACTTTGGTGTCACTTTTGCAAGGAGATCATCATGGCAGCCACCACCACGCTGAAACTACCCGAAGAACTGAAAGCGCGCATCGCATCCGCCGCACAGGCATCCGGCAGAACCCCGCACGCCTTCATGATTGAAGCGCTTGAAGTGCAAGCCCACCTGGCCGAAATGCGGCAATCATTCATCAATGACGCAATCTCCTCTGCCGCCGAGGTAGATACAGGCGGCGCACTCTACGCAATGGAAGATGTGCAGGCATACATTCTGGCCCGCACTTCAAGAAAGACAGCGAAACGCCCCAAGCCCATCGTTCGCACTGACGCGAAGAACCAACCCCGCACGACTAAACGCACCGCACGCTGATTCCATGCCCAAGGTGCATTTCACAAAACAGGCACTGTCCGACCTCGAACGTATATTCCAATTTCTCGAACAAGAAGCACTGGACTTCGCCATCACGGCCGGTAAAGAGATCGTCGATGCCACCTCGATATTGCAGCGCCACCCCCTGATCGGACGCCCGGCCCCGCACAACCTGCGCGAACTCGTCATTTCGAAAGGACGTTCCGGTTACGTGGCGATGTATCGCTTCCTGCCTGCAAAAGACCGTATCGACATCCTCGCCATCCGCCACCAGCGCGAATGCGGTTTCATCGATTGAATGCGTGCAGCCATACCCCTCACATTGGCCTTTACAACCCCCTGAACAATACAACTGCCGCAAGTTCGATTCCCGCATCTAGGGAAACGCAGATTAAATCGTCATTGCGAGGAGCGTAGCGACGTGGCAATCCAGAAGTTCGTTTGATATCAAACAACTGGATTGCCACGCTTCGCTCGCAATGACGGATTGAGTGAATAAATCGGCGTTTCCCTAGTCAAAAAAGACTATTCTCAAACACTGAAATCGCGTGTATGTTCAGCAATCACTGAAAAGCTGGATAGCATGCAAAATCGATTGTTATTTGTTTCATGCAAATATCAATAATCGAATGGCTGGCCGATAGAAAAAAGGGGCGCCACCACCGGCAGCAGTACTTGTTCAAGGGGAATCACATGTCACCTTTAACGCCTGCAATCCGCTTCGCACAGCGACTGCCCGCACCAGCCCGGACGGGCACGCGATGAGCCCGGAATTAACATGTACGGACATGCGCTGCCCACCTGCCGGCGAAGACCGCGCGCATCCGCAACAGCCCCGGTTTCGTTATACACATTCAATGCTGCTCCAATAATGTCGTTGCGCACCTGACTCAACCCGCCAGGCAGAACGTATTCAGAATATTGTTTTTCGTTGTTCAACTACCACCAGGGAGGCGAATAAAATGGAAAGCGCGAAAATCAAAATGATACTGTTGATGCGGGGCAACACCGGCAAGGAGGTTGCCACGCTGAAGAAAGCCCTGCGCAAGGCACTGGGCGCAGGCGCAGCGGCATATCCTGGGCTGGCCGCCGGCAATGAATTCGACACCGACACCCAGACCGCGCTGCGCGCCTGGCAGTCCAGTGTGGGCCTGGTGGCGGACGGCATCGCCGGGCCTCGCACCTTGTCCGCGCTGGGCATTGCACCGCCCGCAAAATTGGCCGTCAGCGTGGACACCGCCACAGTGAACAAGTTGTTTCCTTACACCAAGACATCCAGCATCGCCAGGAATCTGCCTTATGTGACCGCGGCACTGGCAGCCTTCGGCCTGACCGATGCGAACATGATCAGCACCGCGCTGGGCACGATACGCGCCGAGACCGAGGGTTTCGTGCCGATCGCCGAATTGCCGTCCCATTTCAATACGCTGCCCGGCCAGGCCGCCTTCAGCGCCTACGATCACAGGCTGGGCAACAAGGAACCGGGCGACGGCGCACGCTATCGCGGGCGGGGTTTTGTGCAATTGACCGGGCGCGACAATTACGAAAAATTCGGCAAAGTTCTCGACATTTCACTGGCAGATAATCCGGATTGCGCCTGCGCTCCGGAAGTCGCCGCCTGCCTGCTGGCGGCCTATCTCGATGCCAACCGGGAAAAATTATCCAGCGCACTTGCGAAGGATGACCTGAAGGCGGCACGCAAGGTAGTCAATGGCGGCAGTCACGGCCTGGAGCGATTTTCCGACACATTCCGCATGGCGCAGAAGCTGTGGGCCGCCTCCGCGAAACCACTCGTCGGGGCGCTGGCCAGGGCGGCCCCGATCGCGGCGCGCCGGGCATCCCTCAATGTGAAGCGCGACGCGGCGGATCTGCGCGACCGGCAGTACATGCCGCCGCCGCACTCGCTGCCGCAAATTTTTCCGGCGGATGGCGACATCAAGCATTTCATGGGCGCCTATACCCAGTCCGGACTCATCCTGGATCAGGGACAGGAAGGTGCATGCACCGGTTTCGGCCTGGCCTGCGTCGTCAACTACCTGCGCTGGCGCGCCGCCGGAATGCCGAAGAAACTCGAGTCGGTCAGTCCGCGCATGCTGTATCACTTCGCCCGGCGTTTCGACGAATACGAAGGCGAGAACTACGACGGCTCAAGCTGCCGGGGCGCGCTCAAGGGCTGGTATCACAACGGCGTGTGCCTTGAATCCAGGTGGCCTTACGCGGAAGGAAACGACACTCTGCCCAAGTCGGGCTGGGACAGCGACGCCGTCGAACGGACGCTGGGGGTGTATTACCGCATCGACCCGCAGGCCATCACCGACTTGCAGGCGGCGATTCTGGAAGTCGGCGCGATCTACGCTTCGTCCTATACCCATAAAGGCTGGGACGCGGTCAAAACCAGCGCCAAGCCGCCGGCATCCCACGCCACCCTGCCGGTGATCGCCTACGACGGCAAACCGTCGCGCAGCGGCGGTCACGCCTTCGCGCTGGTGGGGTTCAACCGCACCGGCTTCGTGATCCAGAATTCCTGGGGCGACCAATGGGGCGCCGGCGGTTTCGCCGTGGTCAGTTATGCGGATTGGCTGGCGCATGCGATGGACGTCTGGGTCGCCGCGATGGGCGTGCCGGGAGTCGTCTCGGGCCGGCTCGCGTCAGGCGGCAGGGAAGTTGCGGGCGCTGAAGCAGCAGCGGCCCGCGCCAACTGGTGGGACGAGGCCACCGCCTACCGGCACAGCATCGTGCTGGGCAACGATGGTCGCGTCAATCGCTACGAAAAACTGGACGGCGTCACTCGCTCCCTGCAGAACCAGGCGTGCGTGATGCCGGATAGCTGGTTCCGGCAGAACCCGCACGAGAAAAAACGCCTGGTGATCTATGCGCACGGCGGCCTCAACAGTGAAGCAGACGCGATCCACCGCGCCCGAGCAATGGGACGATATTTCCTCGGCAACGGCTGTTACCCGCTATTCCTGGTGTGGAAGAGCGGCCTGCTCGAATCGCTCGGCAACATACTGGCGGAGAAAGTCAGTCCCGGCGCGGCGGGCATGGCCGGGGGCATCGGCGGCTGGCTAACCGACAAGGTCAGCGACCCCCTCGTCGAAAAAACCATCGGACGCCCGTTCGCCCGCCCGCTGTGGAGCGAGATGAAGGAAAACGCCGAACTCGCGTCGGAAGGCGGACGGGGCGGCGACCTGCTGACCGAAGCGCTGCGCTCGCTGGCCGGCAGCTGGGGCGACAAATTCGAACTGCACCTGATGGGCCATTCCGCCGGCTCCATCATCCTCGGCAGATTGCTCGGCAGCCTGGCGCAGAAAGGTCTCGCCGACAGCGTCAAGTCCGTCCATCTGTACGCCCCGGCGTGCACGGTCGCCTTTGCCAACCGGCACTATGCGCCGCATGACAAGATCATGAGCAGGCTGCACCTGGACATCCTCGGAGATCAGCGCGAACAGGATGACAACGTGGCATTTGTCTATCAGAAGTCCCTGCTCTACTTCGTTTCCAACGCGCTGGAGGCCGATTTGCGCATGCCCATACTCGGCATGGAGAATGTCTTTAACCCGCAGTATTCCGGGTGGAACGGCTCTTCAATCACCGCCGAAACCCTGACCAACTGGCGCAACGCTGCGGAAATCGCCAGGCTGAAGGATAGGCTGACGATTCACCACGAAGAGAAGATACTGACCCGGCGCGGCAACGGTGCGGATGTGCAGGAAAAGACCGAAAGCGCATCTCACGGCGGATTCGACAACAGTGTCGAAATCATCGGCAAGACTCTGGAACGGATCACCGGCGCACCGCTCGCACTGCCGGTCGATGATCTGGTCGGGTTCTAGCGGGCTGATGAAATTCCCCAGAGCTTGAATGGAGCCAGCATCACAATGTTTTCTATTCCAGCAAATTAAGGTGAGGTTGACCCTATGGCTTCGAGATACTTAAACGTTAGGTCTTTTACAGAGGAATAGCAAAATGCAAAAAGCAGAAACAAAAGCCTCAAATCCATTGGTATTTGCCTTGTTAATAGCAGCAGTTGCTTTACAAGGTTGTGCTTTGTTTGTATCTCATTACGATGCCGGTGCCTATCAGTATTTCACCAGCCTGAAGGCTTTCCATGTCAAATTATTGGAAGATAACAAAGCTGGTGAAGGAAAACTTTTTGACGAAGCAAAAACGAAGATTGCTTGTGATACTGGCGAGCTTAAATTCCGTGAGGCAAGCGAATATGCGAATGGAAAGCAAGACACCACTCGCGTCAAAGCAATCGAATACGTTCATAACGTATTTATCCGCAACTGCAAATTGACTCTGGATGGCAAAAAGTTGTTTGGGAGCGATTATGCAGATCAACAAATAGTGGACATCAAGACAAACTACGATTTGGCAATTGCTGGTGAAAGTGCCCGTGTTGGCGCACCTTCAAAATAAGGAGCAGAAAAAATGGCAACCATAGATGATGTTTTGAATTCACTAAAAGATGATGCTGTTAAGCTTGTCAAAGACCAGTTAAAGGACCTATTAACTTCCGCAAAGAAGGATGCAGACTCTGTCGTAAAAGAGACCGGACAGAAGATCACCGACTGGCTTGTGATGAGAGCCCATGGAAAACTCAGCGACGATGAATTAGAAGCCTTACTTTACTCAAGAGACCAGCTTCTGCGTCAATACAAGAACACTCTTGAAATTCAAACAAGGGCAAGGGTTGAAAAAATCGCTGTCGGTTTGATAAATCTTGTACTGGACAAAATTCTTGGCTTTGCTTTTGGTTAATAAACCCAACTCTACAGTCAAGTGGCAGATGGAAGGGTCAGCATCACAGTGTTATTATTCCGGCAAAGCAAGGCGATGTTGGTCCTAGGGCTTATGTATGCACGCTAAAATAACAGGCATCATGCAGCATTGCTCACCCAGGAGGTGTGTATGGATCGATACCTGATTTATATCGTCACGCTGTTCGGCTTCTTTCTGAGTGCGCTTTGCTTTGTCGTCATATTCCGCGGCAAGCGCATTCCGGGCGATACCGGTTCCACTCAGGAGCTCGAGTACAAGGGCTTCAAGATGAAAACCAACGCCGTCGTGATGCTGCTCGCGGTGTCCTCGATCGTCACGGTGCTTCCGCTTTCCTTGCAGGCATGGTTGGAGAGCATCCGTACTGCCAACTCGGATCGCGGGAATACACCGTTGCCACCTGCCAAAAATCAGCCGCTGACGATATTCATCACCGGCCAGGTGCTTGACAGCGAAGGCCCCATCGAGGGAGCGAAGGTCACCGTGGTCAACATGAAGAACGTCAAGGCGGGCGACAAACTTGCGCCGCTGGAAGAGCGCGTGACGGATGGCAGCGGCACCTTCGACTTTCCCCCGCTGTCATTCGGCGAGGGCGATCGCTACAAGGTTGTTGCGGCGAAGGAAGGCCATGTTGAGCAGTACTTCTATATGGGGCCCTCAGGCGCCGTCGATGTGAGGACGGTGCTCGTCGCCAAGAAAAAAAGCGGAGGCGAACCATGAGCATGAACAAATGGATCTTCGCGTCGGTTATGTTGATGCTTGCGACCGGCACCTGCGTCGCGCAGCCGGCGAGCATTACTTCCCAGCCCGATGGCGCAGAGATGATTCTGATTCCAGCAGGGTCTTTCATCTACGGTGCCGACCAAAAGGAAATCAAGACGCTGCTCAAGCAGATCAAGGCCGGCTGGGCGGATATCTACGGCACCGAGCATCCCAGGCAATCCAGGACACTGCAGGCGTTCTACATTGACCGCTACGAGGTCACCAATGAGCGTTACAACCGCTTTGTCCAGGCCACCAAACGCCAGCCGACACGTTTCGCGCGCTATCCCCAGCTGAATGCTCCGAAACAGCCTGTGGTCGGAATCGGCTGGGGCGATGCCGAAGCCTACTGCAGGTGGTCCGGCAAACGCCTGCCCACCGAGGAGGAATGGGAAAAAGCGGCCAGGGGAACGGACGGCCGGACATGGCCCTGGGGCAACACGGCAAACGCGACAATTTACAACGGCAAGGGAGCAGAGTTTTTTGCGCCGGTGGCGGCAGGCAGCTATCGGAACAGCGACAGCCCGTATGGGGTGGCTGACATGTCGGGAAATGTCTGGGAGATGACTTCAAGCGAGTGGCAAGACGGCGCTAGAGTCATGCGGGGCGGTTCGTTCCTGAACCGGCTGGCTGATGTTCGCGTCACTGTGCGCTGGTCAGCCGAAGATGAAGTGCGCGGTGCCAATTGGCTCGGCTTCCGCTGCGCGCAGGATGTGAAATAAATACCCTTGCCATAGAGGTTAGCATCACAATATTTTTTCAAAAGCAAAATGATGCTGACCCCGTTATTTCTGCGCGGACTATTGGGCAACCTACTTCACCGACCCCGATGGCATCCGCCTTGAAGTCACCAATTACAGGCAAGAGCGTAGCGAACGTCATGACAATTGTTCGGATTGTTCCATCAAGAGAGCGAGGTGTTAGAATGGCAAAACCACATCGCAATTTTAGGGCAATCGCATGATTTCCGAGCAAACCATACTGCAAGCCGCACAGCTTTTAGGTGAAGCCGCCAAGCCAGCCAGAGTTATTCTGTTTGGCTCGTATGCGCGCGGCGATGCACAGGAAAATTCCGATCTGGATTTTTTGGTGATCGAGCCGGAGCTGCATGACAAATTCAACGAGATGGTGCGCCTGAGGCAAGTGCTGCGCCCTTTAAGAGTGGCGGCGGATGTGTTGGTCTATTCGCAGGCGGAAATCAACCAGCAACAAGATGCCTGCTCGACTGCCGTCTATTGGGCATTGCGCGAAGGCAAGGTCTTGTATGACACAGCCCATTGATCGGGCGCGCAGACTATTGGTGTTTGCCGAGCGCGCGCGACATTATCTCGTTTCGGGAGACCTCAGGGACGGGATCCAATTGATTTTGCGAAAAGGATAAGGCTCCCCATGTAATCGCGGAGTGTTACTTTGCCGCCGATATTGCTATGATAAACGTGCCTAACGGATCGAGGAAATCAAGATGAACGCAATAGCCCCAACGCTGATTCAGAAACTGCAAGAGCTGCCGCCGCAGCGGCTGGCCGAGGTGGAAGATTTTGTTGAGTTTCTGGCGGTACGCGAAATGCGTAGCGCTGCCGGAGCACGGCTTGGCGAGGCGCTAAGCAAACTCGACGCATTGAACCTGCCCCCGCTCTCCGATGATGAAATCAACGCCGAGATACAAGCCACACGCCAAGAACGCAAAACGCAACATAAACATAACTGATCGTGCGGGTTGTGCTCGACACTAACACACTGGTATCCGCCGTAATTTCAGCAGACGGCCCGCCGCGCCGACTGCTGGACGCAGCAAGAACACAGGCTTTTGATTTGTGCAGCAGCGCCGTGCTGCTGGCGGAACTGCTCGATGTGCTCTCTCGCGAAAAATTTTCCGCACGCCTGACCCAAGCCGATTTGACACCACTAAACATCGTCAGTGTGCGAATGATATGGGGACGGAGCCTGAGGTCTCCCCACAAAACCCCATTGAATTTCAATAAACTAGGGCGTATTGTTCAACCCAAAACAGCACATGCAAG
>MGWZ01000013.1 GCA_001801175.1 Gallionellales bacterium RIFCSPLOWO2_02_FULL_57_47
GACCATTTCCGAATGGCTGATGTCGGCGGAATACATCGCGGCGGGCGGCAACCACAACATCATCTTCTGCGAACGCGGCATCCGCACTTTCGAAACAGCCTATCGCAATGTGCTGGACGTGACCGCGATCCCGGTGCTGAAAAAAGAGACCCACCTGCCGGTGATCGTCGATCCTTCCCACGCGGGCGGCAAGGCGTGGATGGTTCCGGCGCTGTCGCAGGCAGCGATCGCTGCAGGCGCTGACGGCCTGCTGGTCGAGATGCACCCCAGCCCGTGCGACGCCTGGTGCGACGCGGATCAGGCGCTGACTCCTCAAGAGTTGAAAAAGTTGATGGGAGCGCTGGGCGGGATCGCCAACGCTATCGGGCGCACGCTGTAAAGAAGGTTCGCGGAATAATCGTTTCTACCCCCATCCCAACCTTCCCCCTGCAAGGGGGAAGGAGTTTAATTCCCTCCCCCTTGCAGGGGGAGGGCTAGGGTGGTGGTAGAAGCCTAAGAGGGACTGCTTATGTCCAACCCACAATTCAAAAAAATCGTTATCTTCGGCACTGGCCTGATCGGCGGCTCGTTCGCGCTGGCGTTGCGCAAGGCAAATGCCGTCGGCGAGGTGGTCGGTTTCGGGCGCAGCGAGACTACGCTGCAACAGGCCCGGCAACTCGGCATCATCGACCGCATTGGGCAGGAAGTGGCTGCCGAAGTCGGCGACGCCGACCTGGTATTGCTGGCCACCCCGGTCGGGCAGATGGCGGAACTGATGGCGCGCATCGCGCCTCATCTCGGCGCACACACGCTGGTCACCGATGGCGGCAGCACCAAGAGCGATGTGGTCCGTGAGGTTTACGCGCAACTGGGCAGCAGGGTGGCGCAGTTTGTTCCCGCCCATCCCATTGCGGGCGCGGAGAAGAGCGGCGCGGGCGCGGCGCTGGCCGATCTGTATCAGGGCAGGAAAGTGGTGCTGACGCCGCTGCCGGAAAATTCGCAGGATGCAGTAGCGCGCGTGCGCCGTGCATGGGAGCTTTGCGGCGCGGTGGTGAGCGAACTGACGCCGCAACAGCACGATGCGGTGTTCGCCGCGGTGAGCCACCTGCCGCATCTGCTGTCGTTCGCGCTGGTGCATGACCTCGCGCAACGCGACAATCGCGATCTGCTGCTGTCCTTTGCCGCCAGCGGTTTCCGCGATTTCACCCGAATAGCCGCCAGTTCGCCGGAAATGTGGCGCGACATCTGCATGGCAAACCGCGATGCGCTTATGGAGGAGTTGCGCCGGTATGCCGACGAGCTGTATGTCCTGTTCCGGGCGCTGGAGCAGCACGATGCCGCGAAGCTCGAAGAGGTGTTCAGCGAGGCGCGCAACGTGCGCGGCAACTGGACGGGGCAATAGCGTCAATGAGTGCCATCTCAACCAAACAAATCTGGTGGCTGGTGATTGCGGTCGCCGTGATCTGGTTTGGCAATCTCGAATACCGCAAGCTGATCAAGCCCGACGAGGGCCGTTATGCCGAGATACCGCGCGAGATGGTGGCGAGCGGCGATTGGGTGACTCCGCGCCTCAACGGCCTCAAGTATTTCGAGAAGCCGCCGCTGCAATACTGGGCAACGGCCACTGCCTATACCGTGTTCGGCGAACATCAATGGACCTCGCGGCTGTGGGCCGCGCTGACCGGATTTACCGGGCTGTTCATCGTGTGGTTCGCCGGGCTGCGCCTGTTCGGGCGCGAGGCGGCAGGCTATGCCGCGGCATTGCTGGGCAGCACCTTCCTGTATGTTGGCATGGGTCACATCAACACGCTGGATATGGGCGTGACATTCTTCATCACGCTGGGTATCCTGTCATTGTTGCTGGCGCAGGCACAGACGGATATCAGGAAACAGCGTAACTGGATGATGCTGGCATGGGCCGGCATGGGCCTGGCGGTGTTGAGCAAAGGCCTGATGGGCCTGGTGTTGCCGGGGGCGTCGCTGTTCGTCTATATGGCAGTGCAGCGTGATTTTTCCCTGCTCAGGCGCATGCACTGGCTGCCCGGCCTTGCGGTTTTTTTGCTGGTCACGGCGCCGTGGTTCTACCTGGTGATGAAAGCCAATCCGGAGTTTTTCGATAAATTCTTCATCTACGAGCATTACACACGGTTCACTACCACAGAGCATGGGCGTTATCAGCCCTGGTATTACTTTATCCCGATTCTGCTTGGCGGTATGTTGCCGTGGTCCGTGTTGATGCTGGATACGCTGTGGCGCTCGGTTCCTGGCATGCAGTCGGGTAAGGCAAACATGCCGATCGGACGGGAATTCAATGCCGAGCGGTTCCTGCTGGTCTGGATAGTGTTCGTTTACGTTTTCTTTTCGGCATCGGGTTCCAAGCTGCCATCCTATCTGCTGCCGATGTTTCCGGCGCTGGCGCTGTTGATGGGCAAGCAGGTCGCCGCAATGAGCGCGCGCAGGTTGCTCTGGCTGGTTGCGCCGATGTTGCCGCTGATGCTGCTGGCATTGGGGCTCGCGCCATTTACCGACCGGCTGGCTGAAACGCCGGTGCGTGCACAGATGTATGGCGAATACGCGCACTGGCTGATCGCTGCGTTTCTGCTCTGGTCGCTGGGCGTGGCCGCCGCGCTGATTTTGCTGCGCCGCCCGAATTCTGCCAATGACCGCAAGCCGGTTGCGATAGCGGTATTGGCGCTCAGTTCGTTGCTTGCCGTACAGATCGGCACCTCCGGCTACAACGCGATAGCGAAGGAACGCTCCGGCTATCCCATAGCCGATGCGATACGCCCTTACGTCAAGGAGGGCATGCCGTTTTATTCAGTGCTTACCTACGAACAGACCTTGCCGTTCTATCTGAAGCGCACCTTTACTTTGGTGCAGTATCAGGACGAGATGGGATTCGGTATCATGCAGGAGCCGCACCTGGCGGTGCCGGACATCGCCAGTTTTGCGAAGGTCTGGCAGGCACAACCTGAGGCGCTGGCGATCATGCCTTTGGATGTTTATCCGCTACTCAAACAGCAGGATATGGCGATGAAAATTATTTATGAAGATACCCAACATATCGTGGTGAGCAAGCCATGAACCTGATCAGCTTCGGCCTGATTTTCACCGGCGTGATGCTCAACGCCGCCGCGCAGATACTGATGAAGGCGGGCACCAACAGCGTTGGCTATTTTGAGTTCAGCATGGAGAACATCCTGCCCATCGGCTGGAAGCTGGCAACCGAATGGCACATCGCCGCCGCGCTGTTTTGTTACGCGCTGAGCGTGATCATCTGGATACTCGCGTTGTCGCGTGTGCCGGTCAGCATCGCCTTTCCGATGCTGTCCATGGCTTACGTGGTGAATGCCATTGCAGCCTGGTATCTGCTCGGCGAAGCCTTTAATCCGACCAAGCTGGTCGGCATGGGGGTGATTATTCTGGGTGTCATTATTATTTCACGGGCATAAAAATCCAATTTTGCGAGCATCCGCTTTGCGGATTGCCTGCTAGAATCATTTCGTCGCCATGCTGCGTTGCTCACAAAAAATTACTCCTTACATATTACGAATATGCCGCGTCGCAATTTTTTGCTCGCGCCTTGCCTAGCTGAGAAACTTGAATTTTTTGAGGGCATCCCTAAATGAATGATACTTTCCTTCCTTTTTCCCGTCCCACGATAGACGAAGCGACCATTGCATCGGTGGCGGAGGTGCTGCGTTCCGGCTGGATCACCAGCGGCCCCAAGGTGCAGGAATTCGAGAAACAGCTTTCCGCATACTTCGGCGGGCGTCCGGTACTTACCTTCAACTCCGGCACCTGCACGATGGAGATCGCACTGCGCATCGCGGGCATCGGGCCGGGCGACGAAGTCATCACCACGCCGATTTCGTGGGTGGCGACCTCCAATGTGATACTCGAAGTCGGTGCGACGCCGGTGTTCGCCGACATCGATCCGGTCACGCGCAACATCGACCTGGACAAGGTGGAAGCGGCAATCACGCCGAAAACCCGCGCGATCATCCCGGTCTATCTGGCAGGCAAGCCGGTCGATATGGGTCGGCTGTATGCGATTGCGGCCAAACACAAACTGCGCGTCGTGGAGGATGCCGCGCAGGCCATCGGTTCGACCTGGAAGGGCAAGCCGATCGGTTCATTCGGCGACTTCGTCTCGTTCAGTTTCCAGGCCAACAAGAACATCACCACGTCCGAAGGCGGCTGCCTGGTGGTGAACAACGCGGAGGAGGCGAAGCTTGCCGAGAAATACCGGCTGCAGGGCGTCACCCGCAGCGGCTGGGACGGCATCGAAGTGGACGTGCTGGGCGGCAAATTCAACATGACCGACGTCGCCGCCGCGATCGGCCTTGGGTTGTTCGCGCAGCTGCCCGCCATCACCGCGCAGCGGCGCAAACTGGCGCGGCATTATTTCACCACGCTCGGCAAGGATTTCGAGAAACAGACCGGCGCGCAGCTGCCCCCCGCCGATTTCGAGAGCACCAACTGGCACCTGTTCCAGATCGTGCTGCCGGAGCGCATCAAGCGCGCCGATTTCATGGCGAAGATGAAAGAGAAAAATATCGGTATCGGCTACCACTATGCGCCTATCCATCTGTTCAAGTTGTACCGCGCGCTTGGGTTCAGGGAAGGCATGTTCCCGGTCGCCGAACGCGTCGGCAGGCAGATTGTCTCGCTGCCGATGTTCTATGCGATGAACGAGGCGGATGTCGAGCGTACTTGTGCTGCGATGCGTGAGGTGCTGGCATAGTCGGGCAGGTCAGCGTAGCCAGCGTAGGGCGCAATAACCAACGGGCATTGCGCCGTATGAGTCACCACTGAACATCCGGTGCAATGCGCTTCGCCCTTCGACGATGCTCGGGGCAGGCTTATTGCACCCTACCAAGCTAATTTGATCTTCATTGTTGGGTATCGCTGCGCTCCACCCAACCTACATAACACCTGATTTCGTTATCCGCGCCCCATGCGGTAAAATGCCGCCCTATGAGCAAGCGTAGGATGGGTTGAGCGCAGCGATACCCATCAATCAAAAGCAAAACCGCCGGGGGTTGCCCGGCAGCAAGTTACCTTCTTTTGCGTCGCCAAAAGAAGGTAACCGAAGAAAAGGCGACCCCGGTTTGCCGCCGCTGCGCGGTGCCCTGCGTTGCTCGGCCGGTCAGGCGGCTGCGGAACTCGCGCTTCGCGCTCGGACAGTCCTCGCCGACTTCCCCTGACCGGCCTCCGCTACTCGGCGGCGCACAGGGGAATGAAATGCGGTTTTGTGTGCGCTATGCGCACGTTTTTTGTTGGGTATCGCTACGCTCCACCCAACCTACGAAATAATCCCCGATTTCGCTATCTCCGCCCCATGCGGTAAAATGCCGCCCCATGAGCACACCCCAACTATCCGTCGTAATCCCCGTCTATAACGAACAAGAGGTCTTGCAGGCCTTGTTCGACCGGCTGTACCCTGCTTTGGACAAGCTCGGAATTTCGTATGAGATCGTGTTCATCAACGACGGCAGCCGCGACCGTTCTGCGGCTATTCTGCGCGAGCAGTTCCAGAAGCGCCCCGATGTCACGCGGGTGATCCTGTTTGACGGCAATTTCGGACAGCACATGGCGATCATGGCGGGATTCGAGCAGTCGCGCGGGCAGCGCGTGGTGACGCTGGATGCCGATTTGCAGAACCCGCCCGAAGATATCCACTTGCTGCTTGCCAGGATGGATGAGGGTTTTGACTACATCGGCTCGATCCGCAGGCAGCGCAATGACAGCTGGTGGAGGGATATCGCCTCACGCGCCGTGAATAACCTGCGCGAACGCACCACGCGCATCAAGATGACCGACCAGGGCTGCATGTTCCGCGCATATGACCGCCGCATCATCAACGCAATAAATCAGTCCCGCGAGGTGAGCACGTTCATTCCGGCGCTGGCCTATACCTATGCGCGCAACCCCGCCGAGGTGGTGGTGGGGCACGAGGAGCGCGCGGCGGGGGAATCGAAGTATTCGCTGTACAGCCTGATCCGCCTGAATTTCGACTTGATGACCGGTTTCTCGCTGGTACCCCTGCAATTGTTCTCGATGCTGGGGATGCTGATCGCGCTTGGCTCGGCGGCATTCTTCGTGTTCCTCCTGGTACGCCGGCTCATGATCGGCCCGGAGGCGGAAGGGCTGTTTACGCTGTTTGCGCTGATGTTCTTCCTGATCGGCATCGCATTATTCGGCATCGGCCTGCTGGGCGAATACATTGGCCGCATCTACCAGCAGGTGCGCCACCGCCCGCGCTATCTGGTGGAGGCGGTGCTGGAAAGCAGGATTGAGGATCGGGGATCGAGGATCGAGTTAAAAAACGGGGCAGCAGATTCTTCTCAATCATCGAACATCAATCCTGAAAAGACGACGGCTAACCCATGAGCGAAGAGGGAGCCAATACCGGAGCGGTGGATTTTCCTCAATCCCCGATCCCCGATCCTCGATCTTCTGCTGTCGTTTTTGCATATCACAACGTAGGCTGCCGCTGTTTGTCCGTCCTGTTGGCGCACGGCGTGGAGGTCGTGCTGGTGGTGACGCACCGCGACAACCCGAAAGAAACCATCTGGTTCGACAGCGTCGCGGAATTGGCTGCGCTGCACGGTATCCCGGTGATCACGCCGGACAATCCGAATACGCCTGAAGTTATCGCCCAAATCCGCGCGTTGCAGGCGGATTTTTTCTTTTCATTTTATTACCGCGAGATGCTCAAACGCGAGCTGCTGGAAATTCCGAAAAGTGGTGCGCTGAATATGCATGGCTCGCTGTTGCCAAAATATCGTGGTCGCGTGCCGGTGAATTGGGCGATAATTCACGGCGAGACGGAAACCGGCGCGACGCTGCATTACATGACCGAGAAGCCGGACAACGGCGATATCGTGTCGCAGCAGGCCGTGCCGATTCTGCCCGACGATACCGCGCTACAAGTGTTCCAGAAGGTGACGGTGGCCGCGGAGATTGCGCTGAATGACGTGCTTCCCGCGTTGCTGGCAGGCAAGGCACAGAAGGTGAAACAGGACTTGAGCAAGGGCGCGTATTTCGGCGGGCGCAAGGCGGAAGACGGCATCATCGACTGGTCGCAGTCCGCGCAAGCGATACACAACCTGGTGCGCGCCGTCGCCCCGCCATATCCGGGCGCGACCACGCAACTGATGGGCAAGCCGATGCGTATCCTGCAAACGCTGGTAACGCGCTGTACTGCTTTAGGTGAGAAGCCGGCGTTCTACGTCAAGGATGGCAAGGCTTACGCGGTTTGTGGCAGTGGTGTGCTGCGCGTGGTGCGCTTTGAACTGGATGGCGTCGAAATGAATGCGGCGGAATTTGCTGCGCGCTTTGGCACACAAAAATTTGAATTTAATTGTTAAGGAAACGGCAATGAAAAAAGTATTGATACTCGGCGTGAACGGTTTTATCGGCCACCATCTTTCCAAGCGTATTCTGAATACGACGGATTGGGAGGTGTACGGCATGGACATGAATACCGACCGCATCACCGACCTGCTCGACCAACCGCGCTTTAATTTTTTCGAGGGCGATATCACCATCAACAAGGAATGGATGGAATACCACATCCGCAAGTGCGACGTGATCCTGCCGCTGGTGGCGATCGCCACGCCGTCCACCTACGTCAAGCAGCCGCTGCGCGTATTCGAGCTGGACTTCGAAGCCAACCTGCCGATCGTGCGTGCTGCGGTGAAATACGGCAAACATCTGGTGTTCCCGTCCACTTCCGAAGTGTATGGCATGTGCCACGACGAGGAATTCGACCCCGAAGAATCCGAATTGATCTGCGGCCCGATCAACAAGCCGCGCTGGATATATTCCTGCTCCAAGCAGCTGATGGATCGCGTGATCTGGGGCTACGGCATGGAGGGATTGAATTTCACGCTCTTCCGCCCGTTCAACTGGATCGGCGCCGGGCTGGATTCGATCCACACGCCGAAGGAAGGCAGCTCGCGCGTGGTCACGCAATTCCTTGGGCACATCGTGCGCGGCGAGAACATCAGCCTGGTAGACGGCGGGAAACAGAAACGTGCATTCACTTACATCGACGACGGCATCGCCGCGCTGATGAAAATCATCGAGAACAAGAATGGCATCGCCACAGGGAAGATTTACAACATCGGCAACCCGGTCAATAACTTCGCGATTTGCGATCTCGCCGACATGATGCTCAAGCTGGCGCATGAATATCCCGAATATAGCGAATCGGCCAGGAAGGTGAAAATCGTCAAAACCACTGCTGCCGCATATTACGGCAAGGGTTACCAGGATGTGCAGAACCGTGTGCCCAAGATCACCAACACCTGCGAAGAGCTTGGCTGGAAGCCGACTACGAACATGGCCGACACGCTGCGCAATATTTTTGACGCCTACCGCGGCCAGGTTGCCGAAGCGCACAAACTGATGGATTAAAAGCAGGATCGGGGATTGAGGAGCGAGGATTGAGTTAAAAACAGAGCAGCCGGTTTTCCTCGCTTCTCAATCCTCGCTCCTCAATCTCAATCCTCAATTCTCAATTCTCAATTCTCAATTCTCAATTCTCAATTCTCAATTCTCAATTCTCAATTCTCAATTCTCAATTCTCAATTCTCAATTCTCAATTCTCAATTCTCAATTCTCAATTCTCAATTCTCAATTCTCAATTCTCAATCCTCAATCCTCGCTCCTCAATTCCCCAATCCTGACATGAAACAACTTGCCCTGAAAATCGACGTCGACACCTATCGCGGTACGCGCGAAGGGGTGCCGCGCCTGGTTGAAACGCTGCAGCGCCATAACGCGCAGGCCACGTTCTTTTTTTCACTTGGCCCCGATCACACCGGGCGTGCCATCAAGCGCGTATTCCGCCCCGGTTTTATCGGCAAAGTGTCGCGGACTTCCGTGGTGGAACACTACGGCATCAAGACGCTGTTGTATGGCACGCTGCTGCCCGCACCCGACATCGGCATGAAATGCGCCGACGTCATGCGCGGCGTGCGCGATGCGGGCTTCGAGACCGGCATTCATTGCTACGACCATATCCGCTGGCAGGATTACGTGGCGAACAAGGATGCCGAATGGACGCGGCAGGAGCTGCAACGCGCAGTGGACCGTTACGCGGAAATCTTCGGTGTAGCGCCGCATGCCCACGCCGCCGCAGGCTGGCAGACGAACCGCCATGCGCTGCGGCTGATGCAACGGTTTGGCTTTGAATACAGCTCGGATACGCGCGGCACGCACCCGTTCATCCCGACCTGGCAGGCCGAGATCATCGCCTGCCCGCAACTGCCGACGACATTGCCGACGCTGGACGAACTGATGAACCGCGACGGCATCACGCGGGACAATATCGCGCAATACATTCTGCAACTCACCGAAAAACCACCTGCAACCGGCCATGTTTTCACGCTCCACGCCGAACTGGAAGGCGGGAAATTGCTGCCGGTATTCGAGCAGCTATTGCAGGGCTGGCAGGCACAGGGCTATGAACTGGTGTCGTTGCGGCAATATCTGCAAGGGCTGAAAACCGGTTCGTTTCCGCGCCATGAAGTCGTGATGCGCGAGGTGGAAGGGCGGGTCGGCACGCTGGCAAGTCAGGGCGACAAAAGCTGAGCTGCGGTTCGTTCTCCGAACGATACATAGTATGTAGGATGGGCTGAGCGCAGCGATGCCCATCGTTTCACATTGACAAATTGATGGGCATCGCTGCGCTCAGCCCATCCTGCGGACTTTGCTAGCTTTCCCGGCCAATCCCGTGATACTCGATGCCCAACGCGGCTACGCTGGCGGGCTCGAACAGATTGCGTCCATCGAAAATCACCGGCTGTTTAAGACGCGACTTGATAACGTTGAAGTCCGGGCTCTTGAAGATCTTCCATTCAGTCACGATCACCAGCGCATCCGCATCTTGCAGCGCGTCTTTGGAGTTATCGGCATAGCGCAAATCGGCGCGTTCACCGTAGATGTGCCTGGTTTCCTTCATCGCCACCGGGTCATAGGCAGTGACGGTTGCGCCTCTGGCCCACAGTCCCTCCATGACCACACGGCTAGATGCTTCGCGCATATCATCGGTGCCCGGCTTGAATGACAGTCCCCATAATGCGAAGTGTTTGCCTTTCAGGTCTTCACCGAAACGCCTGGTGATCTTCTGCAGCAGCACGGATTTTTGCGCGTCATTGACGAGTTCTACTGCTGCCAGCACTTTCATCGGCAAGCCATATTCTTCTCCTGTGCGCTGCAGCGCACGGACGTCCTTGGGGAAGCACGAGCCGCCGTAGCCGCAACCGGCGTACAGAAAGTGGTAACCGATGCGCTGATCGGAGCCGATACCCTTGCGCACATGTTCGATGTCCGCGCCGACGCGCTCGGCCAGGTTGGCCAGCTCATTCATGAACGAGATGCGTGTGGCGAGCATCGCATTGGCGGCGTACTTGGTCAGCTCGGCGGAGCGGATGTCCATCACCATCAGCCGCTCGTGGTTGCGCTGGAACGGCGCGTACATCTCGCGCATGATCTTGATCGCCTGCTCGTCATCGGCGCCGACCACAATGCGGTCCGGGCGGTTGAAGTCGTCGATGGCCGCGCCTTCCTTGAGAAATTCAGGATTTGAGACGACGGAGAAGGCAGGCTGTCCCGTTCCTGGACCCTCACCCCCAGTCCCTCTCCCGCCTGCGGGAGAGGGGAGTGAAGTAATGCCGCGCTTGTCCAGCTCTTCCTGTACGGCCATCTTTACTTTTTCTGCCGTGCCGACCGGAACGGTGGACTTGTCCACGATCACTTTGTATTCGGTCATCGTGCGGCCTATGGCGCGCGCGGCGGCAATCACATATTGCAGGTCGGCGGAGCCGTCTTCGTCCGGCGGAGTGCCCACAGCGATCATCTGCACCAGGCCATGGGCTACGCTCTCCGCCACGTCGGTGGTGAAGCGCAAGCGGCCCGCTGCAACATTGTTCTTGATGACGTCTTCGAGTCCGGGCTCAAAAATCGGCACCCCGCCGCTGTTGAGAATGTCGATCTTGCGCGAATCGACATCCAGGCAGACGACATCGTTGCCCAATTCGGCGAGACATGCGCCGGAGACCAGGCCCACATAACCGGATCCAATTACAGTGATCTTCATAAAATGCCTTTTTCGTTTGCATCCTCGCCCGCAAGCGGGAGAGGATTGAGGTGAGGGAAACGCGAAGCATTCATCGCAACAAGCCTTCAAGAAAAACGGGGGTGTGCATTATACGTGCAACCACTGGCCGATGGTGTTTTTGGCTTGTTGCGCCAGGCCGTGCGCCAGACAATCAATCTCGATGTTGTCCGGCATGGAGCGCAGCCAAGTGAGCTGCCGCTTTGCGAGTTGGCGAGTAGCCGCGATACCGGTTTCCAGAAGCTGCGCTTCGCTGATTTCGCC
This sequence comes from Gallionellales bacterium RIFCSPLOWO2_02_FULL_57_47, assembly GCA_001801175.1. GTDB lineage: Bacteria > Pseudomonadota > Gammaproteobacteria > Burkholderiales > Gallionellaceae > Gallionella. The sequence continues at coordinate 11,375 of MGWZ01000013.1, forward strand.
TTCGATAAGTTGCCATGCCTGGCGGTAGCCGACGCAACGCATCGAAGGAAGATCGGGGTGCAAAGTGTACCGTTGCCTGAGAGCGCGCAGCTCTTCGATCAAACCCTGTCCGAGCATTTTTTCGAAGCGTGCAGCGATACGCTGGTGCAATACGCTGCGCTCGCCGGGAATCAGGGCGATGGGCAGGATGCGGTAAGGCAGTTCGCTGTCCATTTTTTGTTTTAGCAGCACGGACATCGGCTGTCCGGTGAGGCGGTAGATTTCCATTGCGCGCTGGATGCGTTGCGTGTCGTTAGGCGACAAGCGCGCGGCGGTTTCCGCATCCGCCAAGGCGAGCTGCCGGTGCAGGTGCTGGATGCCATGCCGCGCGATCTCGGCATCGAGTTCGGCGCGCACTTCGGGATCGGCTTGCGGCAAGGTGCTCAATCCTTCGCGCAATGCCTTGAAGTACAGCATGGTACCGCCGACCAGCAAGGGAATCTTGCCGCGTTGCGTGATGTCATGCATCAGGCGCAGCGCATCGTGGCGGAACGCCGCGGCGGAATAGGCATCGGTCGGGTCGCGAATGTCGATCAGGTGATGCGGCGCACGGGCGAGGGTAGCCGCATCCGGCTTGGCCGTGCCGATGTTCATGTCACGATACACCAGCGCGGAGTCCACGCTGATGAGTTCCACCGGCATGGTTTGCGCGAGTTCCACCGCGACACTGGTTTTGCCGCTGGCGGTGGGGCCCATTAAAAAAATTGCCAGGGGCAATTTTTTTGAGGATTGAGGATTGAGAATTGAGGATTGAGGGAAGGCTTTCATGCCAGTTCCCGGTCACGCGTTTCGCGCATCATCAGCACGGCCAGCAAGCTGATCGCGGCTGCGGTGGAGACATAGCCGCCCACCCAGGCGAGGCCGCCGTGCAGCGCCAGTTGCTGAGCGATGTAGGGCGCGAGCGAAGCGCCGAGGATGCCGCCGAGATTGTAGGCTGTGCCTGCCCCGGTGTAGCGCACCTCGGTCGGAAACAGTTCCGGCAGCAGCGCACCCATTGGCGCGAAGGTCGCGCCCATCAGGAACAGTTCGATCGAAAGGAAGGCGGTAATCTGCCACGGCGAGCCGCTGCCCAGCATCGGCGCCAGCAGAAAACCGCTTAGCAGTGCCGCGCTGCCCGCAACGAGCAATACCGGGCGGCGTCCATAACGGTCTCCCGCCCACGCGGAAAGCGGTGTCGCAGCGGCCATGAAGATGACGGCCACACACAGCATGCTAAGGAATTGCGGGCGCGGGATGCCGAGCGTGGTGACACCATAGCTCAGTGAAAACACCGTGGAGATATAGAACAGCGCGTAGCATACGACCATCGCCAGTGCGCCCAGCACCAGCGGTGCGGCATGATGGGTCAGCAGTACCGTGAGCGGCAGTTTTACTGGTTGACGTGTTGCCATGGCTTTGGCGAACACTGGCGTCTCCGTGAGCTTGAGTCGCACGTAGAGGCCGACGATGACCAGCACCGCACTGGCAAGGAACGGGATGCGCCAGCCCCATGCGCGGAATTGCGTATCGTCAAGATACTGCGACAGCAGCAGGAAACTGCCAACGGCAAACAGGAAGCCGACCGGCGGCCCCAGTTGCGGGAACATGCCGAACCAGCCGCGTTTTCCGGCAGGCGCATACTCCGCAGCCAGCAACGCCGCTCCGCCCCATTCGCCGCCGAGGCCGATCCCCTGCCCGAAGCGCAGCAGGCAGAGCAGCGCGGGCGCGGCCCAGCCGATCAGGTCGTGGCCGGGCAGCACACCGATCAGCGTCGTGGAAACGCCCATCACCAGCAGCGATGCGACCAGGGTGGTTTTGCGTCCAATCTTGTCGCCGAAATGCCCGAACAGCAATGCGCCGAGCGGGCGCGCGAGGAACGCGATGCCGAAAGTGAGGAACGCATTCAGCGCCTGCGCCGCCGGATCGCTGCCGGGGAAAAATATCGGGCCGATCACCATCGCCACGGCGAGGCCGTAGATGTAGAAATCGTAGAACTCGATGGCGGTGCCGATGAAACTGGCGAAGGCGATGCGGGTGGTGGAAAAATCCATTGTTCGTGCGAATCGCGGTGTCGCGTGCTCGCTCATTCCTCGCCTACCTTTGAGGTATGTCTCGTCATTCGCTGTGCGGCTCCTTGCGCTTCATCCCGAAAAATGAATTTTTCATTGGTTGCGATTGATCGTGGAGATTTTCCACATAGCTCCGTTCGGACAATTTTTCTTATCCTCGTAAGAGCCGGGGCCGTCCTTTTCATCTCGACCACCGCTAATCATCTTAAAGTGATAAACCACCTTGACTTTGAGGCCACCTATTTTCACCAATACAGTGGAGTGATCTGCGCCAAGGTAATCAAGTGTTGGGTGATAAACAAAATATCCTTCACCTAAATATTCCAACGTTCCATGCACCGCCCCCTGCAGCAAGGTGGATTTCGCGGTGATAAACATTTTGTCCGTAAGTTGCGCTGATGTAAGCTTCTCTACCGTTTGCAGATAACCCCATACCGCCACTATCGGGTTCATAGCATTTGCCGCTGTCCCAGGCGGAATCGGTGGGTTATCGATCAACTGGCAGACCCCGATGGTATGGTCCAGCTTCGCGGTTAAAGGTGATTGTGGCGATTTGTTTTCCTCTGCCGTCGCATTCGGGGCGAATCCCATTCCCCACAACAGCACAGCCATACAAGCAGCCATCGTTCTCATGTCGTTTTCCTTTGGTTTAGGTGTTACTTTCCGCGCATAAACATCACATCCAGCTCCGCCAGCGAAATCTGAAACCACGTCGGCCGTCCATGATTGCACTGGCCGGAGCGCTCGGTCTGTTCCATTTCGCGCAGCAGTGCGTTCATCTCGGTGATATTCAGGATGCGGTTGGCGCGCACCGCGCCGTGGCAGGCGAGGGTGGCGAGCAACTCGTTACGCCGTTCGGTCAGCACCCGGCTCGCGCCGAATTCGCGCAGTTCGTCGATCACATCGCGCGCGGCGGCCTCCGCTTCGGATTGCTTGAGCATCACCGGCATGGCGCGCACCGCCAGCGTATTGGGCGACAGCGGTGCGATGTCAAAGCCCAGGGTGTTGAGCGCGCCCTGTTCGGCCTCGACCGTGGCGACTTCGAGCGCGCTGGCATGGAAGCTTACCGGGATCAGCAGCGGCTGGGTGGCGAGATGTTCGGTGTCCAGTGAGGTCTTGAGCCTTTCATAGACGATGCGCTCGTGTGCGGCGTGCATGTCTACGACGATCAGGCCTTGGGTGTTCTGGGCGAGGATGTAGGTGCCGGAGAGTTGCGCGAGGGCGAAGCCGAGAGGGTGTTCATCGTGGATTGAGGATCGAGGATCGAGGATTGTGGCAGCCCTAGGTTCGGTGTTTCCACCCTCAATCCCCGCTCCTCGATCCTCGGTCTGTACTTCCCACAGGCGATAAGCGGCTTCCCGCTCTGCAACACCCAGCTGCATGGTTTGCTGCGTCGGAATAAACGACACTGGCTGCTGTGCCGTTGGAGCGCGGGCATCCTGCCCTTTTGCCGGAACAGCGAGCGCCTGTTGCAGCGTGTGGAAGATGAATTGGTGTATCCCCTGGCTCTCGCGGAAGCGCACCTCGCTCTTGGCGGGATGCACGTTTACGTCTACCTGTTCAGGCGGCAGTTCGAGAAACAGCACGAAGGCCGGATGGCGCTGGTGGTGCAGGATGTCCTGGTAGGCTTGGCGCAGCGCGTGGCTGGCGACCTTGTCGCGAACGAAGCGGCCATTGACGAAAAAATATTGCGCATCGCGGCTGGAGCGCGAATAGGCGGGCAGGGCGGCCATGCCTTGCAGCGACAGGTTCGCCGCCTGACGTTCCACCGTCACGGCTGCATGGCCGAATTCTTCGCCGAGGATTGCGGAGATACGGTTCAGTGCAGCCGCTTTCACCACATCCCTCTCCCCCGGCCCCTCTCCCGCAAGGATTGAAGATTGCCTTTCTCGTTCGCCTCCTCTCCCGCTTGCGGGAGAGGATTGAGGAGAGGGTATCGGGAGAGGGGAGTGTGGTGTGGCGGGGAGTTGCCAGATTATTTTGCCGTTGTGTTGCAGCGAGAAAGCGACATCGGGGCGCGACAGGGCGATGCGCTTGAAGGCTTCTTCGCACCAGGCGAATTCGGTGGCTTCGGATTTTAAAAACTTGCGGCGGGCAGGGGTGTTGAAGTACAGATCGCGAATCTCCACGGTAGTGCCCGGCGCATGGCTGGCCGGCACAGGTTCGCCGACGAGGCCGTTCATCGCATCTACTTTCCAGCCGTGCGTTTCATGTACGGTGCGGCTGGTGAGGGAGAGATGCGCCACTGCCGCCATGCTCGCCAGAGCCTCGCCGCGAAAGCCCATGCTGGCGACCTGCTGCAAATCATCCAGCGAGGCGATCTTGCTGGTGGCGTGGCGCATCAGCGCCAGCGGCAGTTCATCCTTGGCGATGCCCTTGCCGTTGTCACGGACTCGTAATAACTTGATGCCGCCGCCTTCCAGTTGCACCGCAATGTCGGTCGCGCCCGCGTCCAGGCTGTTTTCCATCAGTTCCTTGAGTGCCGCAGCGGGGCGCTCGATCACCTCGCCGGCGGCGATTTGATTGATGAGCAGGTCGGGTAGCAGCCGGATGGCAGACATGATGGCCGGATGTAAGATGAGTTAAAAGCTGCGCGGAATTATAGCGGAAACGCAGGGATAGTCCTGTTTGCCGTTGGGTTATAATTATCAGCGATACGGTTCAGCTTCAGATTCAGATTCAGGATCAAATGGTACCGTTGTGAATTTTCAGGAAACAGGGGTGGCAAATGTATTACATAGTTGAAAGCAACAAACCATTTGAGCAGGCGGCAACCGATCTGGAAGCGGCGGTAAAACGCAATGAGTTTGGCGTGCTGCACGTTCATGATTTGGGAACCACGCTGCGCAACAAGGGCATCGCCTTCGCCGAGCAATGCAAGGTCTTCGAAGTGTGCAATCCGGGGCAGGCCGCCAAGGTGCTGGCCACCGACATGCGCCTGAATATGGCGCTGCCATGCCGCATCTCGGTGTACACCGAACAGGGCCAAACCAGAATCGGCATGATCAGGCCCGTGCCTATGCTCGTGGAATTATCGCAGGACCCATCGCTGGTTAAAGTGGCGCAAGAGGTTGAAGCAAAGACCAGAAAAATGATAGATGAATCCAGATAGTTTTCTGGGCGAGCACTTGCACCTCTGAAAATTCAGCGTTCTCCCCAGCAGCTTTTTTCCGAACTCAAAATAAATTCGGAACATTTCAATGCCGGATCAATAGCAGGTCTGACTCAAGGAGATGGCATGTCTTTATCACCCGATTGGGCTGAGCAAATAAAATATCTGATAGGCATCTTTGCCATCCTGAATCCGCTCGGTGCCATTCCCATTTACCTCAGCCTGATGGAGGATCGCCGTCCGGAGGAGATGCACCGCACGGCGCTCAAAGCCGCTGTTGCGGTGGCGGTGATTTTGATACTTGCGGTCTGGGCGGGTAATGCCTTGCTGTCTTTTTTTGGCATCGGCATTCCGGCGTTCCGCATCGGTGGAGGGCTGCTGTTGCTGACTATCGCCATTGCGATGTTTGATGCCAGAATCAGTCCGGCCCGGCATACCGATGCGGAGCAAGTCGAGGCCGAGGCCAAGAACGACATTGCCGTAGTGCCGCTGGCGATTCCGCTGCTGGCAGGACCGGGATCCATCAGTCTGACCATCGTGGATGCCCACCAGGCAAGCAGCCTGCTGGACAAGCTCGTGCTCTGTGCGGGGATTGTGCTGGTAGCCGGGATCGTCTGGGTCGTGTTGCGGCTCGCCGAGCCTATCGGCGAGCGTCTGGGCACGGGCGGTCTCAACATTGCCACCCGGGTCATGGGGCTGATCCTTGCTGCGATGGCGGTGCAATTCATCGCAGACGGGATGCTGGAGCTATTCCCCGGCCTGTCTCGCTAAAGGGCACCTCTAAAAATCCAGATTTTAGTTCCGGCATAACCTGAAGGTTGACGCTGTAGAAAAACTCTTTTTTCGAGCAATTGCAGACATAAAAAAGCGCGGTGATTCCGCGCTTTTTTA
>MGWZ01000014.1 GCA_001801175.1 Gallionellales bacterium RIFCSPLOWO2_02_FULL_57_47
CGATTCAGAGTGTCGCAGATGGACTCCTGTAAATGTCAAACTTCTACTGCCACCCCGGCATAGCCGGGGGATTTCCTATGTTGGGTTAATCACAGACCACCTTATTCGCGGCTAGCGACCCCTCCCGCACCGGACGGCTGCGTCGCACCGTGTCGGGGTATCCGCTCAGGTAGACCTGAGTTGCTCACAGTTCACCTTATTCGCGGCTAGCGACCCTACCCGCAAACTGCCGGCTGCGCCGGTAACGTGTCCGGGTCGCTACTCCCATTCAATCGTCGCGGGCGGCTTGCCGGAGATGTCGTACACGACGCGGTTGATGCCGCGCACTTCGTTGATGATGCGGTTGGAGACCTTGCCCAGCAACGAGTACGGCAGCTCCGCCCAGTGCGCGGTCATGAAGTCCTGGGTCTGCACCGCACGCAATGCCACCACCCATTCATAGGTGCGGCCATCGCCCATCACGCCGACACTCTTGACCGGCAGGAATACCGTGAAGGCCTGCGAGGTTTTTTCGTACCAGGACTTGCCATCTTCATCTTTGGTGGCGTTCAGCTCTTCGATAAAAATCGCATCGGCGCGGCGCAGCAGGTTGGCGTATTCGCGTTTCACTTCGCCGAGGATGCGCACCCCTAAGCCGGGGCCGGGAAACGGATGGCGGTACACCATGCCGTGCGGCAGGCCCAATGCAACACCCAGCTCGCGCACTTCGTCCTTGAACAGCTCGCGCAACGGCTCGAGCAGCTTGAGATGCAGGCTTTCCGGCAGGCCGCCGACATTGTGGTGCGACTTGATGGTGTGGGCTTTTTTGGTCTTCGCGCCGGCTGATTCGATCACGTCCGGATAGATCGTGCCCTGCGCCAGCCACCTGGCTTGCGGCAGTTTTTTGGCTTCGCGCTGGAACACTTCGACAAACTCGCGGCCAATGATCTTGCGCTTCTGCTCCGGGTCGGTCACACCCCCGAGATGCTTCAGGAATTCGCCGCTGGCATCCACATGGATGACCTTCATGTGCAAATGATTAGCAAAGGTTTCCATCACCTGCTCCGCTTCGTTCAGGCGCAGCAGGCCGTTATCCACGAATACGCAAGTCAACTGGTCGCCGATGGCGCGATGGATCAGCGCCGCCGCCACCGAGGAATCCACCCCGCCGGACAGCCCCAGGATTACTTCGTCGCCGCCGACCTGTACGCGAATCTTTTCCACCGCCTCGCCGATATAATCCGGCATATTCCAGTCTTGCGCGCAGCCGCAGATGTCGTGCACGAAACGGTTCAGCATTGCCTTGCCTTGCGGGGTATGGGTCACTTCGGGATGGAATTGCAGCGCGTAATATCGCCGCGTTTCGTCCGCCATGCCGGCGATAGGCGTGGTGGGATTGCTGGCGATCACCGCGAAGCCCGGCGGCAGCGCGGTCACCTTGTCGCCGTGGCTCATCCACACGTCGATCAGGCCGTGGCCTTGTTCATTGGTCCGATCCTGAATGCCGCGCAGCAACGCGGAATGCCCCTGCGCGCGAATTTCTGCGTAACCGAATTCGCGCACCTTGCCGCTCTCGACCTTGCCGCCCAGTTGTGCCGCCATCGTCTGCATGCCGTAGCAGATGCCCAGCACCGGCACGCCCAATTCGAACACGATCTGCGACGCGCGCGGCGTATCGCCTTCGGTCACCGAATTGGGACCGCCGGAGAGAATAATGCCGCTCGGGTTATATTCACGAATAAATTCATCGCCCACATCCCAGGGATGCAGCTCGCAATAGACATGCGTTTCACGGACACGGCGCGCGATCAACTGTGTGTATTGGGAACCGAAATCGAGGATGAGGATTTTTTTATGGGACATGGCTAGGATCGAGGAGTGAGAATTAAGGATTGAGGATTGAGGATCGAGGATTGGATCGAGGATGTTTTTCGCTCAATCCACGATCCTCAATCCTCGCTCCTAATCAATATGGTAATTCGGCGCTTCCTTGGTGATCTGCACGTCATGCACATGCGACTCGCGAATTCCGGAAGAGCTGATCTCGACGAACTCGGCCTTGGTGTGCATCGTGGCGATGTCGGGACAACCGAGATAACCCATGCTGGCGCGCATACCGCCCATCAGTTGATGGATCACTGCCAGCACGCTGCCCTTGTACGGCACGCGGCCCTCGACACCTTCCGGCACCAGTTTGTCCTGATTGGCTTCGCCTTCCTGGAAGTAGCGGTCGCTGGAGCCCTGCTGCATCGCTCCCAGGCTGCCCATGCCGCGATAGGATTTGTAGGAACGTCCCTGAAAGAGTTCTATTTCGCCCGGCGCTTCCTCGGTTCCGGCGAACAACCCGCCGAGCATCACGGCATGGGCCCCCGCCGCGATCGCCTTGGCGATGTCGCCGGAATAACGGATACCGCCGTCGGCGATCAATGGCACGCCGGTGCCCTGCAAGGCTTTCGCCACATTCTGGATTGCGGCGATCTGCGGCACGCCGACACCCGCGACGATACGCGTGGTGCAAATCGAACCGGGGCCGATGCCGACTTTCACGCCGTCCGCGCCGTGATCCAGCAAGGCCATTGCCGCTCCGCCGGTAGCGATGTTGCCGCCGATCACTTCAACCTGCGGAAAATTGTCCTTGACCCATTTGACGCGATCCAGCACACCTTGCGAATGCCCGTGTGCGGTATCCACGACGATCACGTCCACCCCGGCCTCGGCCAGTAACGAGACGCGCTCTTCCGTACCTTCGCCCACGCCGACAGCAGCGCCGACACGCAGGCGCCCGAGATTGTCCTTGCTGGCCAGCGGATGTTCGCTGGATTTAAGGATGTCTTTTACCGTCATCAAACCGCGCAGTTCGAATGCATCATTGACCACCAGTACGCGCTCGATGCGATTTTTGTGCATCAGGTTGCGCGCCTCCTCAAGGCTGGCATTTTCCTTGACGGTAATCAGCCGCTCGCGCGGCGTCATGATGTTCTTTATCGGTTGGTCCAGATTGTTCTCGAAGCGCAAATCGCGGTTCGTGATGATGCCCACCAGCTGCTTGCCCTGCACCACCGGCAATCCGGAAATCCTGTGCTGCCGCGTCAAGGCCAGCACGTTGCGCACCGTCATGTCCGGCGTGATGGTGATGGGGTCCTTGACCACCCCGCTTTCAAAACGCTTGACCTTGGCGATCTTGGCAGCCTGCGCCTGGGCAGACATGTTTTTGTGCACGATGCCGATACCGCCCTCCTGGGCCAGGGCAATCGCAAGGCGCGATTCCGTGACGGTATCCATCGCGGCGGACAGCAAGGGTATGTTCAGGCTGATGTTGCGGGTGAGTTGGGTGCGCAGACTGACTTCGCGCGGCATTACGTTTGAATAGGCAGGAACGAGCAGGACGTCGTCAAAGGTTAGTGCTTTTTGAATGATGCGCATAGTTTAGCAGCCCTCGGCAAAGCGAGGCATTATACGCATGTCGTGCAAGCCGGTAAACACTTCACCCGTTCAGCATGGCTACAGATTTACAGCGCGGTCTCGTTGGTTTCGCCGGTGCGGATGCGGATGACCTGCTCCACCGGCGAGATAAAGATCTTGCCATCGCCGATCTTGCCGGTGTGCGCGGCCTTGATGATTGCCTCGACTGCCGTATCGAGCAGATCGGCTGGAACTACCACCTCCAGTTTGATCTTGGGCAGGAAATCAACCACATACTCCGCACCGCGATACAGCTCTGTATGGCCCTTCTGGCGGCCAAAGCCTTTCACTTCGGTCACCGTCAAACCGCTGACGCCCAGCTCGGAAAGCGCCTCGCGCACTTCATCCAGCTTGAATGGTTTGATGATCGCTTCGATTTTTTTCATGGTGTACTCCCTGGTGCGTTAGTGTGTCGTTGGATTGGTTGTTATTGTACCAAGAGCAACGGGTATTTGAGTCATCCCAATTCTATTTAAGAACAACAATAACTATGCAGGGTGCGTTCCACGCACCATGCTTATTGGTGCGTGGAACGCACCCCACGATATTTTATTTTGATATAAAACACGGAGTCAGGGCAGTTCGCGATAACTCACCGACAGGATTTCCAGTTCCTGGATACCAATCGGCGTGCGCAATGTCGCCACTTCGCCTTCGCGCAATTTGAGCAGCGTTCGCGCCAGCGGCGAGACCCAGCTGATCAAGCCGGAGCCGACATCCGCCTCATCCACCCCGACGATGCTGTAAGTGCTCTCGCAGCCGTTGTCGTCGCAGACCGTCACCGTGGCGCCGAAGAATACCTGCTCGCATTCGCCGCGCTGCGCCGGATCGACCACTTCGGCCAGCTCCATGCGCTTGCGCAGAAAGCGCACGCGCCGGTCAATCTCGCGCAGGCGTTTCTTGCCATAAATATAATCGCCATTTTCCGAGCGATCGCCGTTGGAGGCAGCCCAGGTAATGGTCTTGACCAGTGCCGGACGCTCCACCTTCCACAGGTGATCCAGCTCCTCTTTCAGCTTGCGGTATCCGTTGGGCGTGATGTAATTCTTAACGCCCGCAGGCAACTGCGCCGAGGGTTCCGGCTCGTCGTCTTCGGTATCATCGTTGCGTATGAATGCTTTGCTCATGCGGGGATTTTACATCATTGCGGGATCAGGCTTAATATCCACACCTCTGCTTTATCCGTTGCTCTCGCGTACCGGCGGAATTTATATTTTCAGATATTCAGGGGATATGGTGAAAGCATGCCTTTACACGCTGAATAGTCCGGCGCAATTACGCGCCGGATTCTCAATCGTCCTGCAGGCCGTTAACAACATTTTCGAAGTATGCTACTTGAACACGGATGAAATCGACAATCCGAAACCGGAATCAGGACTTGCGTCCGTGTATCCTTTTAACAGGTATCCACGCAAATAGACGTCGTTACTGACTTGATGGCTTGCATACAGGGTCAACTCACGCAGTTCCGCACCTGTGGCTGTAGCCTGCTGCGCATATTTATATTCAGCTCCGCCACGCGTTTTTTCGCTGAATTTGTAGTCACCGCCAGCAGAGCCGTAGTACACATTGTTCATCGGCAATTCAGCCGAGCTTCCCAATACTTCATAGCCGGCCATAAGGCCGGGTGAAAAATCGCCAAGGGCATGATAAGCAAACAACTGCGCGGCATAATCGTTTTCCCCGGTACCCAACACCTTGCTTGCCGTGCCAAACTTGATGCGACCTGTCAGTTCGACCCCTGAATCGGATTCGTCAGCAGAATACAAGCTGTAGGTCGCCATTGTCACAATGTCGCCCATGCCGGACCTGGTTGTGCGGACCGTTGTCGTGGTGGTAGTCGAACCGCGCCTTCCGCCATGTCCGCCACTGGCAATCACATCGCCGTCACCCGTGACTTGCAGGTATGGCACCGTCAATTTCAGGGCCCAGTTTCCAGTCTCATAGAGTGCGCTCACCGGAATAGAGACAATATCATTTGTTGAGTCCGTACCATATTTTCCCGAACTGGAATCGTACCCTGCGATCAGGGTGAAATTCCGGTCTTCATCGGCATAAGCTCCGCCGGCAACAAAAATCAGCACGGCAACAGCCAGGCTTTCAATCCATCCAGTTTGCCGTTTCATTTCAATGCCGCATCCTGTATTAACGATTACGTCCGCCGCCCCGGTTCGCTGAACCACCCCGGTATCCGCCACCCGCCCTGGTACCCGGCTCCGTGCGTGCACGATATCCTTGTCCGTAGCCGCTGCCCGCGGGCTTGTTTCCGTTTTGCTCAAATTCGTTTTCATCAGTTTCCAAATCCTGCTTCTGTGTATTTGAAGCAATGTCTTTTACATGCTGCTGAAGTTTATTACGATAAATCTCATATTCGACCTGATTCATGGATTCAAATGACGCATGGCCGGCACCCGGAACCTCCTCAGCCATAGCCGCAGTGGCGTTCAGATACAGGCACAGCATCAACACCAGGCTGCCGGGATTTCCATGAAAACGAAATAGGCCACTCATTTTTCCGATCCAATTAAATACTGGCATTACCTATCGAAAGTGAGCAACGTGCGAATGAGCGGGTCTCGTTTGGCCGATATCGCACTCATTCGCAACACCTGCTGCTGCACTATATTAACGCCCCATTCCCTGACCACCCCCGGCGCCACGTGAACCACTGCCCATACGCTGGGAACCCGTTGCCGATCCATCGCGTGCCTTGGTACCCTTGCCTTTGTCGGCGTTGCCACTCGAAGCGCGCAATTCGGCGCGCTGCTCAGCAGTCATTTCGGCCTGCACCTGGGTGCGATACTGATCGCGTTCTTCCTGTGTCATCCCGGCGGTAGCTTCCCGATGTTGAGCGCGAATCTCCTCGCGGGTCAGCACGGGAGTGACAACTGGCTCATCTGCAGCCATACTTAACCCGGTAACGGTGAGCCCTGCTACCAGCGCGGCGTTGAGAAATATTTGTTTGGTATTCATGATGATCTCCTGTCTATTAAGTTTAAGTTATTTAACCAAAAATCAGGTTGCTTGCCTGATGGGTGCATAGTGCCTGAGACCGGTTTCATAACGATTTCTGATTGGCATCAAATTGTAACAATGTGTTACCGGACACCCTCCAGCCAAGACAACACAATTCTCCATCGGGTATATTGAAGTACATGGACACCAAACAAATTCTGGTCGTAGATGACGATGCCGGTATGCGCGAATTGTTGCAGCAATATCTGTCGACACAAGGCTACCAGGTGGCAACCGTTGCAAATGGTGCCGCGATGGACGCACATTTCGCAAACCATGCTGCAGACATTGTGATCCTCGATCTCATGCTGCCGGGAGAAGATGGCCTGTCGTTGGCGCGCAGGTTAAGGGCGCAAGGCAACCTGCCCATCATCATGCTTTCAGCGCGCGGCGAAGATGTTGATCGCATCGTGGGACTGGAAGTGGGCGCAGACGACTATCTCGCCAAGCCTTTCAATCCCCGCGAATTGCTGGCACGCATCCGGGCATTGTTACGCCGCAGCGAAGACTCCCACCCCGCAGCCGGTGCCGCCAGGCATGAGTCCCTTCGCTTTGGCCCGTTCATGTTGAATCTGGACACTCACGACCTTCACAAGAACGGGAAAAATATGCCCTTGACGGCAGGCGAATTTAATCTGCTCCGGGTTTTTAGCGAACATCCGAATCGTGTCTTGAGCCGTGACAGCATCATGGAAATGCTCAAGGGGTATGAGAGATCACCCTTTGACCGCAGCATCGATGTTCGGGTAACCAGATTGCGCCGCAAGATCGAGGACGATCCAAATTCACCCGTGTATATCCGCACCGTGTGGGGCGAAGGTTACCTGTTTGCGCCGGGCAACAATAACTGATCATGCCGGCCGTGAAAACTTCCCGTTCACTTTTTCGCAGTACCGCCACCACGGTTGCGATCACGCTGTTGATATTTGAATTCATCCTGATTGCCGCAACGGTATATTACGTTGTGCTTCCGATGGCAAAGAGATCAGCCGACGATCTGGCCGCCTTGCTGGTTTTGTCTGCCCAAACCTGGGTGGAATTGCCCCCCGTAACACGCAAGGACTTCGAACTTGAACTGGCCCGCAAGCATCAGTTCATGCTGTTCGAAGACATGACTCCTTTGCCCCCGAGGGACGAGTTTCTGCCATATTTGAGCTTATTGGATAGCGCTCTGTCGGCCCGAACCGGCGAGGCAATTTCCATCAGGATAACCAGACTGGACACCACCTGGTTCTGGGCGGAGATACACACCGGGGGAAAGCTGATTCGTATCGGATTTCCCAAAGAGCGTCTCAACATGAATCCGCCAAAGATTTTGTTGCTGGCGCTTGTTGCAACAATTTTGTTGACACTATTTACCACGCTGATACTGGCACGGCGAATCACCAAACCACTGGCTCAATTTTCTGTCGCGGCTAAACGTATCGGGGAAGGAAATATCCCGGAATCGCTTCCCGAAACAAGAATCAGGGAACTTTCTGATTTATCCCTCACTTTCAATCGAATGGCTTTTCAGGTTCGTGAACTCCTTGCCAGCCGCACCACCATGCTGGCTGGCATTTCCCACGATTTGCGCACGCCATTGGCCCGGATGCGTCTGGCAATCGAGATGTTGCCGGAAAATACCGACCCGGAATTGCTTGCACGCCTTCAGCATGACATTGAGAACATGAACCGGCTTATTGGAGAGTTTCTTGCACTGAGCCGGGATATGCAAAAGGAAACCCCGGAGTCAGTCGATATCAACGGGCTGTTACAAGAACTTGTTGATGATGCGAAAGATGAGGGAGCACAAGTTGAATGGCAGTCACAGGAACATGCCTTGATTTCGGCTGGACCCATGGCACTGCGCAGAATTCTGACCAACCTGCTCAGCAATGCCCTGCGTTACGGCGCGGATAAAACGGTGGAAATCGAGCTGACCACCGGTGAAAAAAATACCGTGATCAGCATTCTGGACAGGGGCCCCGGCATCCCGGAGCAGGAATTGGATAATGTCTTTCGCCCCTTTTATCGCCTTGAATCTTCACGCAGCAATGCAACCGGAGGAAGCGGTCTCGGGCTTGCGATTGTTCGCCAATTAGCCGACGCCAACGGATGGAAGATAGAACTGCTTCCGCGGTCTGGTGGCGGTACTGAGGCTCGCTTATCAATTCCGAATGGCTTGCCTTTGCCCGGTCAAAGCAACTGACAGTGAATCATCGAACCGAGCCGGACGGCCAGCCTGAACAGGCTCCACAAGTGTCCGCAGTGCAGAGCGTTTGGTTTGCCGAAAAACCGGCAAACGTGGAAATCATCCGGGGAAACTTTGATGCACACGCTCAAGTGTTACACCAAATGAAAATGGGCGCTTCTGATCTAGCGCCCATATCCATGCATATTTGGCGTCCCCAACGAGATTCGAACTCGTGTTACCGCCGTGAAAGGGCGATGTCCTAGGCCTCTAGACGATAGGGACTTTGATTTTTAAGCTCTTTTGGTGGAGGTAAGCGGGATCGAACCGCTGACCTCTTGCATGCCATGCAAGCGCTCTCCCAGCTGAGCTATACCCCCGGTACCCCGAAAAGAGCGCGCATTATAGTGATGCGACCTATGCTTGTAAAGCTGACTTCCGAAATAGTTTAAAGATGCTTTTTCAGGCGCGCCAGCACGGTCTCGCGCGGGAACAGCGCCAGCACGGCATCGACCGACGGCGTGTGCGTCTGTCCGACCAGCATCACCCGCAACGGCATCGCCAGCCTGGGCATTTTCAGGTTATGTCTGGCGAGCAATTCCTTGATGAGCGCATTCAGCGCGGGTGCTTCCCAGACGGCATCGGCAAAGCGTTCGGAAAGTTCGCGCAACGCGGGCAGCACTTCCGGCACCAGATGCGCATCCAGCAGTTCCTGCGCAGGATGCAGATCGATGTAGAACACCTCGGCGGCATCGGCCAATTCGTTGAGCGTCGCGACACGTTCCTTGTACAGCGCGACCACGGCTTCCAGCGCAGGAGCTTCACCCACCGTCACGCCGCGCGATTCGAGGCGCGGACGCACCAGCGCGGCGAGGCGCGCATTGTCGGCCAGCTTCAGGTAATGCTGGTTCACCCAGTTCAGTTTCTCGGTATTGAACTGCGCGGCGGACGGCGTGATGTGGTCGAGATCGAACCACTGGCAGAACTGCTCCACCGAAAAAATTTCCTCGTCGCCGTGCGACCAGCCCAGGCGCGCCAGATAATTGATCACCGCTTCCGGCAGGTAGCCGTCCTCTTCGTACTGCATCACGCTGACCGCGCCGTGGCGCTTGGACAGCTTGGTGCCGTCGTCGCCGAGAATCATCGACAGGTGCGCGTACTGCGGCACCGTCGCGCCCAGCGCCTTGAGAATGTTGATCTGGCGCGGCGTGTTGTTTACATGGTCGTCGCCGCGTATCACATGCGTGATGCCCATGTCCCAGTCGTCCACGACCACGCAGAAATTATAGGTCGGCGTGCCGTCGCCGCGCGCAATGATCAGGTCGTCCAGTTCGGCGTTTTCAAAAGCGATAGATCCCTTCACCAGGTCTTTCCAGGCCACCGAGCCGTGTGCCGGGCTCCTGAACCTGACTGCCGGCGTCACGCCCGCAGGCGGCTCAGGCAGAACCTTGCCGGGCTCCGGACGCCAGCGGCCGTCGTAACGCGGCTTCTCGCCGCGCGCCCGCTGCGCCTCGCGCAGGGCTTCCAGTTCTTCCGCGCTCATATAGCAGTGATAGGCCGTGCCTTCGTCCAGCATCTGGCGGATCACCACCTTGTAGCGCTCCATGCGCCGCATCTGGTAGAACGGCCCCTCATCGCAGTCCAGGTTCAGCCACTTCATCCCGTCCAGGATCGCCTGCACCGCTTCGGGGGTGGAACGCTCCACATCGGTATCCTCGATGCGCAAGATGAAGGTGCCGCCGTGCTTGCGCGCATACGCCCAGGAAAACAAGGCGGTGCGCGCGCCGCCGATGTGCAGATAGCCGGTGGGGCTGGGAGCGAAACGGGTACGGATATTCATAAATAAAACAGCAATAGCGAACAATTAAGTCGAGCATTTTACGGGCTTTGCCCGTTGCACGTACAAAGAAATTGACTGGGATTAACGCGTTATGATTTAATTCGCGCCCTCTTCAGGGCGGTTAGCTCAGCGGTAGAGCACTGCCTTCACACGGCAGGGGTCACTGGTTCGAACCCAGTATCGCCCACCAACAGAGTCAAGCAGTTCCATCATCCAAGTACTACTCCTACGCGACCACGTGACCAAAACGTGACAGGTCATCGAGCCGCGCAGAATGCCGTGTTGGTCGGCATCGGCTGCCTCAGAAAACGTGGTCTATATCCTATTGTCCCTGCGCGTAAAGTGCGTTGCGGGATGGGAGGTTTACTTCTTACTGCACCTGTTGGCCAAAAAAACTCGCCACCAGCACATTGCGCCGTCACCGCGACCATTTGTGGATGCTGGGCGGCGAGGTGATCCGCCGCCGCCAAGAGGACGCAGACCTTTGTCGTCAGCCTGTCGAGGAAGTAACCTTCGAACTACTGGAAGAAGATGGTGGCCCGCTCATCTGGCCACGAATCACTGAACAGGAGCAGGACGCCTTTGATGCCTCATGCCGGAAGTTTTATCGGTTCCTTATGACTGCGTCTGAAAATCAAATCCAACAGAATTCCAAATTGAAAACCAGCTAAAATTACCCACCGATACCGACGAAGCAAAAATAATACCCGTGACCTATGAATTATTTCACGGTCACCCTACGCTAATTTGTGAACATCAAACACCCGGTTTTCAGGCTCAATCTTTTCTTCCCAAGGCGGCAACAGTTTTGCCACCAGCCACAGCGTGACATAAGGGCAGATGGAAATGATCAAAACAGTGAACAAACTCTCACGCCCGAACATCTCGGGATAGTACGTCAGCAGACCCTTCATGGTCTTGGACAATTCCTGCCCGCCGATCACCACGTTCCAGCGCATCGCCAACACACCGATCATCATGGCCAATCCTGCCATGAACAGCCAGTTGACCAGACGCTCTCCATGTACGTTGTAAAACAGCAACGCCGATGTGACCGCCAGCACGAACAGGGACATTGCCCATTGTATCGTCATGCCGGCCCAGATCGGCCCCACGATCAACGCCCTTACTGTTTCGACACCTTCGCGCCCCTTGTAGAAGATTTCCAGCAATTCCAGTCCCTCGATCACCATCACGACGGTAATGGCGGTAAACAGTACATACAACAGGCCGCGCATCGTATCGTTGGGCATTGGCGTTTTGCGGAATTTGGATACGATCACGTACAGCACGATCAGTAGCCCGACTCCTGAACCCACGGCAGACAACAGGAAGATCACCGGCATCAGGTCGGACGACCACCATTCGCGCGTTTTCAGCGAACCGAACACGAAACCGACGTAGCCGTGCAAGCCGCACGCGGCCGGGATGCCGATCATGGCCAGTATGCGCGCAATCTTATGATCGATAGCCAGCGCTCGCTGCGACACATCGTCCGAGCCCAGGGTGAGCCAGCCATAGACTTTACCCATGATGCCGGCCCTGACCTTGGACATAGCGACAATATCGGCGCGGAAAGCGAACCAGGTTTCCAGCAGCAGCAGGCACACGTAAAACCCGGCGACATAACCGAATGCTGCCATCGCCGAAGTCCAGTGCGGTGTTATAACCGCATTGAACGCGCGGGTAGGCTGGCCCAGGTGAAACAGCAACGGCGACGGTGCGAAAAACATGAAGCACAGCGCGGTCAGCAGAGCGAACCTGGAGATCGGCGCGAAGCTCTTGATGTTAAACACATGATGCAGGCTGGATACCACGAACGCACCCGCAACGAGTCCGGTGATATAGGGATAGATCACGATGAGTTGAGTCCATGGCAACTCGCTCTCATTCGGGTAAATGAACCCTACATGCGGAGTGACATGGTGAAATAAGCTTTCCATCACACCACCTCCTTGTCTGTACCTTTATAGAACACATTGGGCGCGTTGCCCATCTCCGGCTTCAGCACTTGCACGTGGTTATTTTTGATAAACAGACTGATCGGACTTTCCGGGTCGTTGCGGTCACCGAAGATGCGCGTACCAGTCGGGCACACTTCGACGCATGCAGGATTGAGTCCCTTGGTGATGCGGTGATAGCACCAATTGCATTTTTCGGCGACGCCCCTGACTTCATTGAAGCTACGCGCGCCATAAGGGCATGCCTGTACGCAATACTGGCATCCAATACAATAAGTCGTATCAATCAACACCGGGCCGTCTTTGACCTTGAAGGTGGCTCCCGTCGGGCACACCTGGACACACGACGGATGCTCGCATTGATTGCACAGCTTGGGCACAAAAAACGCTTTGTCTACCTTGACATTCCTGTAGCGGTTGTCAAAACGGAACTTTGTCTCCGATCCGGTATTTTCGATATTTTTCGGATCAGCCTGACTATCGACGATTGCGGTATTTGACCCTTCCAGATAGACATAGCGCTCAACCCAGGTGCGATGATGGAAGGCATCCATCTGCACGCTGTTTTCCATCTTGCACGCTTCCATGCAGCGCAAACAGCCGATACAGCGGTCGGTATCGACACCCATCGCCCATTGATGGTCGTTCCAGTTGTAATCGGGAATTTCAGGCGGATTGTTGAGGGACTCGGTGTATTGCGCGTCATTCTGTTGATACGCGCGCTTGCCGCCTCTCACTTCCGCTGAGCCGATCGCGCTATTCGCGCTGACCAGAGTTCCGGCACAAACCATGCCCTTCCCCAGTAACCCAAGGAAACGCCGGCGCGACAAGGCAACTGCTTGCTGGTCAAATTTTCTATCCTGAGTAGTCATGTTCTTCTCGCTTGGGTAATTTGATTATTTGCATTTCATGCTGGCATAGTAAGCCGACAAGTGGTCGATATCGGAATCGCTCAACGTCTTCGCCACACTCGTCATCACCGGGTGGGTACGGCTGCCATCCTGGTAAGACCTGAGCGTGCTGGCCAGATATTCGGCATTTTGACCGGCCAGATTCGGCCAGGTCGGGATGCCGCTGACCCCGGGAGCCCCGCTACCATAAAGCCCGCCTGCGCTGTGACATGCCGCGCAATTTGCCGCCTTGGCTTTGCCCAGTGCGGCTTCGGCCTTGTCGCCGCCGGTCACACCGCAACTGAATCTGGAAAAATAGGCAGCCACATTCCGGATATCGGCTTCGTTCAGTCCGGCCGCTATCGAACTCATCATGTCGTTTTTGCGCACACCTGATTTGAATGCCTTGAGCGAATCGACCAAAAAGTCGGCATGTTGTCCAGCCAGGTTCGGCCATGACGGATTGACGCTCATACCCGCCGCGCCGTGACAGCCGCTACAGACAGCGGCAACGATTTTGCCGGCCTGCGCACTGCCGCGCCTGCTCTGTGGCAAGCTGGCATAGATGATTCTGGGTGAGTGCGGGTTGTGACATTTGGTGCATAGCTCCTCGCCGCTATGGCTGGCAACCTCAATCTGTCGCTGCTCTTTAGGGCGTGCTTCCATTTTTTCATGGCAGTTCAGGCAGACGCCCTTCATTTCCTCCGGGGTCAGCATCAGTTTCCTGCCCGGCACATTGGCCGGATGAACTTTGATTTCGGGATGGGTGATCGAGGTCACCTGATCCTCGACGGAAAGCGGCATGGCATCTTTAGACGGGTGATTGCCTGCAGGCCCGGTGTGACAAACTTCACAATTGGGACCATATTTATAGACAACGCCCTGAATCGCATTTTTTCTGGTCGCTTTACGGTGGATGCCGTCTGTCCATTCGGCGTACGCCTTCTTGTGACATGGCTCGCACGATGCTGAACCCTGGAGTTTGGGTGCCTTGGAAGCGATCTCCGCCACTGCATCACCCCGGTAATGCCCGTACTGATAAAACGTATCCGGCGTGAGAAATTTCTTGGCTGAAAACGCAAAGATCGCAACAACCACGATCAAAGCCAACAAACGAACTATGTGCTTAGGCATGCCTCCCCCATGATTTTCCTGGTCAACTAGATCAGCAACACCACCATATGCATTTTTTTGTTATAGGAAGATGTGCGTCTTGATGCAAATCAAATATCGGTCGAACTTTTTTTGTTTCCAGTCAGCCTTTACAATTGGTTAGTGGTTAGGTTCCGCAAGTTATGTGCCAGCTTAATATACCCATCGACGGTGTCATACCGAACGACACGCAATGCCTAGCTGACTACAATGAAGATAGGCTGACGAGCCGGCACGAATATTTGATGTAAAACATCGGTCACTTCTTAGAGCGTTACCTCTTGGTGCCACGCCAGAAATATATATAACGATTTGGTAATCGGCTAAATGCATGGCTTCATCCACCAATGCAAGCCCTTTCTATTTTTTCAGGCGCTCCGAATGCGGCATGGCGCGATTACGAGTAGCGGTCTCGGCGCAGTGACCATCCATCGGCGATCAGGCTGGTCAATTCCCGGTCGCGACGGCTCCCGTCCACGTATTCGATACATATGCAGGATGACGCCGCTGTTAAGGAAATGTTCGGCCATAGTGATGATCTCGTGGTCATTCATGCCGCGTTACATAATATGTTTCGATGCCTACGGCAGAATGGCTGTGGCGGAATTGATGATAAAGTTGCGCGATGCCGCCATCGATACATTCTCGCTGCCGGATGCACGCATCGTGCAAAGAGTGGGAGTCGTCAGCGCAAGTGAATAGATCGTGTTATCGCTGCCGGCGCCGATCATTGCGCGCCCGCGTTGCAGGCTTGTCATTGACTGATAGATGAGTTGAAGCTGCGCGTACCGATCTGGAAATTGGAATCAGCGCCGCCATCCAGACCGGCAACGATTAAATGCGATTCTAAAGAATCAGGCATTAATCGATCTGAAGCTTGCAATCCTTAAACCAAAGTTGATACAGAGATGTGAAAATCATCACGGTCGAAGCCAAGCTGTACGTGAAACCGCCGATGATCACCAACCAGGCAAAGTTCGGATTCAGCTTGGTAAGCCACCAAGAGACAACGTCCAGGATGAGGAAGGCGAACGGCGTGAGGATCAGGATCCCCTTGGTCATCATCGAAAATCCGGTCGCATAGGTGAAAATCCAGCCCACGAAAAAAAAGATGAAAGAGATGCCGAACAGGTGGATGTGAGAAACACGGGTCAGCGTGGAAACGGAAGCGCCTTCATCAACCTTCGTCATCGTGTCCATCACCGCTTTGTCGCTGATATTAACCAGGCCCGGCATATTGGAGTGGCAGGGCGAGCAATATTTGACTACATGCGGCTTGATGGTCGTTTCCCATTCATTTATCGGGGCTCCGTTGTGTGCCCATTTGATCAGTGCCAAGCGGACTTCGGGTGGTGCCATGTCTTTCATCGATCCGTTGAGTTTGGATTCCAGCTTGGTACCAGGCTGGCCGTGGTAACTGTACACAATGTCATCCACTGACAGGCCGAACTTGCCGTCCGCCATGCCGTGGGTCAGCATGATCTGCCCCCCCGCCATAAGCAATCCAAAGCCAATGGTCAAAAGATAACCGGTAAATAACAACTTGACGGGCATTGCCAATTCGCACAATGTGTGCCGCTGCATCTGTTTCATCATAACTCTCCGTTTGCCAAATAATTTTGCGCATTATACCTCTCACTATCACAAGCACTTACATCCCCCTCTTGGGGGATACATCAATACTCCAGCGGGTCAACGTCCAGCTGACAACATAGCTCTTTTGTCGAGTTTCTATCCAGAGAAGGTTGCCAAGCTCGCAAGAATTACTGCATGGCTTTGCGATTGGTCGCTGGTATCAGCAATTGTGCGCGTATGTGATTGGCGCGGCGTGGCGACACAAAATCTGTTCGCAATGATGCCATCTCAGCAGTGAAATTCGGATCAGGCTATATGGCTGGCGCGGAAATTGCGGCTTTGCTGTGACTTTTATCCAAGTTTACTAAAACCATGATTAAAGCACGCACTATCATTCCTATCGCATCTGCGACAACTTGTGCGATAGAGTCGCTTCGTGGCGGCGGGGTACCCGTCGGTCCCCCCTTGCGGGTGGTCTCGTCCCGGACCGCCACTTGCCGCGAGAGTCGCGTAGCGATGGGCCGTTTATCGCCGATGCGCTACGCCGCCCGCTGCGCGATTTGCGCATTTCAGTCACCGACCGCTGCAATCTGCGCTGCACCTACTGCATGCCGCGCGAAGTATTCGACCATGAGCATGCCTTTCTGCCGCACACCGAGTTGCTCAGCTTCGAAGAGATCGCGCGATTGGCCAAGCTGTTCATTCAGCTGGGTGCGCAGAAAATCCGCCTGACCGGCGGCGAGCCGCTGTTGCGCCGCGGCATCGAGCATATGATCGAGAAACTCGCCAAACTCCACAACACGGCAGGCAAACCGATAGAGATTGCGCTGACCACCAATGGCGTGCTGCTCGGCAAAAAAGCCCGGACACTCCATGACGCCGGGCTGTCTCGTATTACTGTCAGCCTGGACGGCTTGAGCGAGGCCACTTTCCGCCATATGAGCGATTCCAGCGTGCCGGTCGGCATGGTGCTGGAAAGCATAGCTGCCGCACAGGCGGTGGGGTTTGCGCCGGTCAAGGTCAACATGGTGCTCAAGCGCGGCGTGAATGGCCACGAGATCATCGCTATGGCTGAACATTTCCGCAACAGCGGCATCATCCTGAGAAATCAATGGGGTCTACCATTGAAATTGCAGATGACGACCGTTAGTGAAAAGCGTAGCAAAGTTAAATTACCTCCGGCAAAGCCGGAGGCTTATTGGGTGAGCGCCTCAAAGGCGCTGATAAAACCATGAGCCGCCCAAGGCGGCTGGTTTCCACTCCTTCCCCCTATCAGGGGGAAGGTTGGGATGGGGGTACAAACTTTTGACTGCATCCGTGCTTGAATTTCTACCCCCACCCTAGCCCTCCCCCTGCAAGGGGGAGGGAATAATGTAGCCAAGTTTTAACGTTACTCGTTAATGACCACCGGAACGGTCAAACCTAACGGAGTCCCCCGGCAAAGCCGGGGGTTTACCTCACCGAATTAACTGACGTGGGTGTGGCTCTTGGGGTCAGCGAACTTGGAAACGGGTCTCGCTTGAGTCTGAAATGCAGCCCCGTCATCCGCATCATCCAATACGCCTGCCGGGATGGTGCCAATCTATCAAAATCGTGGCTCTGAAAGTAGACGAGACGTTTGGATGATTTTCCGACTGGCTTGTTTTACCAAGGAGACAACGATGCCCCCCTCTCAATCCGCGTTGCCGTTGATGTGGGCAGTACACGCCACCGTGTGGCGGTTGGACTGCCGGACGGCAAGATTCTGGACGAGTTCGATATTAGACCTCATGGACAGACCACGAAAGACTTCAGGGACAGACCAAGTTTTTCCGCAGGCGCTGCCAATAGCGGCATGGATAACAAAAGGTATAGTAAACGCATCATCGAATTCTTTTCCACCTCATCAGGAATCAGGGAGACTGGCCTCAGCCGCTTTTAATATTATGCTCCAGTTTTTTGCGGCCGCCATGCAGAAAATACCCTGCTTTGAAAGTCTGCACACGCTGAATAAGATCCGCGTAAGGCTGGCGATAATAAGCAGGCTAAGTTTTAGCCACGCCCGACAGGCTGTTCAGATAATCATCCTTCAGTTTTACGTAATGCTCTGCGGAATACCTCAGGTGAGCGATTTCTTCCGGGGTTAACGCACGGACGGCCTTTACCGGGCGGCCCACATAGAGCATCCCGCTTTCCAGCGTTTTGCCCGGCGGAACCAGGCTGCCTGCGCCTATCATCACGTGATCGGGAACGACGACATCGTCCAGAATGATCGTGCCCATTCCGATCAGGCATTCGTTTCCGATCGTGCAGCCATGCAGGACGACGGAGTGCCCGACAGTCACATAGTCGCCGATCACCAGAGGCGAGCCTTCAGGCTTGTCGGGCGTCTTGTGGGATACGTGCCCCATCGTCAGATCCTGCACGTTGGTGCCCTTCCCGATCACAATGTGATTCACGTCGCCGCGCAATACCGCGTTGCACCAGATTGAGCTGTCGTCGCCGATGGTTACATCCCCGATGATCTGGGAAGATTCATGAAAATAGACGCGTGCTCCGAGAGCCGGCTTGTCACCGAGATAGGAAGATAGAGGCATGATTTCTCCAAATGGTTATTTGATCCCTTGAACGCGCATGAATTCGTGCGGATGAGTTATGGCAGTCGCAACGCGCGCTGACGGTACCCTGCCAACCATCTCCTGACTCACCTAACGAAGCTGTAGAAAAAGTATCTTCATAAGCGCATCCTGCCGTGAACCAAAATAAATATCAAGGTCGAAGTGGTGGACGATATTTTGGAGA
>MGWZ01000015.1:0-8922 GCA_001801175.1 Gallionellales bacterium RIFCSPLOWO2_02_FULL_57_47
GCATGGGATGGCGGCATTCCCGCCGCGCGAATTTCGTGAAGCTCTAGATCGACTGCGTTATGATCATCCTGCGCTGCAACTTTGAGGGGAGACCTCAGACTCAGGTACCGTTGGTTAAAGATGGACGGGAAATTACTGCTAAAGTGATTTTTTCCATACCACTGAAGTCGACCCGGATCGCAGAGCGATCTTTAGATTCCCCCCTTCCATCGAGGCCGAGTCGGGGCGTAGCGTAACCTTAAACCGCTCCCTTTGAAATTCGAGGCGAAGAGGATGCGAAACAAAACCGTTCCAAAAAGTATCTTGAAAGCGGGCGCTTCGTGCCAAGCCTGGTTCATTCCTGGGCTCGTTGATTTTGGAAGGTTGTGATGTGCCGACGAACGCTGATCCGCGAGGCGCGTTGTCAGGCGTGCGGACAATCCCGGCACGATCACTCGACCTGCCAAGAGGCAGTGAATTGGTGTCGGGATGCTCGAACCGGACAGTTGACAGGCCGAGGCTGGATTGAGACACGCTCTCGTCACTGGCTGCGGCATTTGCCGCAATAGCCAACCCAATGAGTAGTAATCCAAAAAATATGCGATGCATCTGACTCCTTTTCCTTATTTCGATGGCTTGTGAATAACAATAACCCACTAAATTTCAATCCTGGGTTAGAGTGCTATTACGGCTGAAGGTTCCAGTGATATGCAATGATATGGGGGCGGAACCCAATTGAATTCACCCGAAACTACAGGGGCTAGCTTCGCATTCGTTTTGGCTCAACCATACCGCGCCGCCGATGCATCAAATTAGGCTGAGTCCCATGTGATAATAGCGAAGCGATCACGATTGTTGCTGATACTTGATGCGGATTGCCTGCCTTTGGTGTGCTCATTGCAGGCACAAGGAAAGGCCGGTAAGGATTTGAGGAGCGTCACAAATGAATCTGCTGGAACATTGCATCGTCCCCGAATGGCCTGCGCCTCCCGGCGTCAAAGCCTTGCAGACCACCCGCAAAGGCGGTGTGAGCGCTTCGCCGTACGACACCCTGAACTTGGGCGAACATGTCAGCGATGCGCCGCTGGCGGTGGCGCGCAACCGCATGTTGCTCAATACCTTGCTGCCCAGCGAACCGGTATGGCTGGAGCAGGTGCATGGCACTACCGTGGCTAATGCCGATGCAGCGGACTGTCGTGTACAGGCCGATGCCTGCATAGCGCGGTATCGCGGTTCGGTGTGCGTGGTGATGACTGCCGACTGCCTGCCGGTGCTGCTGTGCGATAAACAAGGCAGCGTGGTCGGCGCGGCACATGCCGGCTGGAAAGGTCTGGCGGCCGGGGTCATCGAAGCCACCGTGCAGGCGATGAATTCCGCACCGCAGAACATGATGGCTTGGTTGGGCCCGGCCATCAGCCAGGATGCCTTCGAGGTGGGCGAGGAAGTGCGCGCCGCTTTTGTCACCGCACATCCGCAAGCGGTATCCGCTTTTGCGGCCGGCCAATCCGGAAAATGGCTTGCCGACATTTATGCACTTGCGCGCATGCGCCTCAACGCGCTTGGTATTACGCAAATCTACGGCGGGAACTACTGCACCTACCGCGAGAGCGACAAGTTTTTTTCCTATCGCCGCGACGGTGTAACCGGGCGCATGGGCACGTTTATCTGGCTGGCGGAATAGGCCGCAGCTAAACCATCGGGAGGGCCACGGGTAATGCAAAGCGTGGGGTTGTGGTGGATGTGGGCAGGCTTCATCGCCTTCGTGCTGGCGCTGCTGGCCGTGGATATGTTCGCGCTCGGCGGGCGAACCGCGCACCGCGTCACGGTGCGGCAGGCGCTCGGCTGGTCCGCCGCCTGGCTGGTCTCGGCGCTGCTGTTCGACGCCGGCCTGTGGTGGTATCTGGACGGCAGCGCCGGCCGCGCCGTCGCCAACGAGAAGGCGCTCGAATTCCTGTCCGGCTACCTGATCGAGAAGTCGCTGTCGGTCGACAACATCTTCATCTTTCTGATGATCTTCAACTACTTCGCGGTCCCCGCCGAACTGCAGCGGCGGGTGTTGCTGTATGGCGTGCTCGGCGCAATGGTGATGCGGGCAGTGATGATTCTGCTTGGTGTGTGGCTGGTTGCCGAGTTTTCATGGGTGCTCTACCTGTTCGGCGCGTTTCTGCTGGTGACCGGGGTCAAGATGCTGCTGTTCGCAACGCATGAACCCGATCTGGCGAAGAACCCGATCCT
Organism: Gallionellales bacterium RIFCSPLOWO2_02_FULL_57_47; assembly: GCA_001801175.1. GTDB lineage: Bacteria > Pseudomonadota > Gammaproteobacteria > Burkholderiales > Gallionellaceae > Gallionella. The sequence continues at coordinate 2,215 of MGWZ01000015.1, forward strand.
GCGCTGGTTGCGCGGGCATCTGCGCATCACTGCCGATTATCGCGGCGAGAACTTCTTCGTGGTGCAGGACGGCCTGCGCCATGTGACGCCGCTGTTCCTGGTGCTGGTGATGGTCGAGGCGACCGACCTGGTGTTCGCAGTGGACAGCATCCCGGCCATCTTTGCGGTCACCACCGATCCCTTCATCGTGTTCACCTCCAACATCTTCGCAATTATGGGCCTGCGCGCGCTGTATTTTTTGCTGGCCGAGATGGCTGGCCGCTTCCACCTGCTGCGCTATGGCCTGGCCGTGGTGCTGATGTTCGTCGGCGGCAAGATGCTGGCGGCCTACTGGTTCCACCCGCCGATCCAGCTGTCGCTTGGCATCATCGCCGGCATCCTGCTGGTGTCCATGCTGCTCAGCCTGATCCTGTCGCGGCGGGCTGCAGAGGAAAGGAAGCGGGAAGGCTGAATGTGCGCCCCCTGCCTTTGGTATAATCCGCGCCCCTGGATTCCTGAACAAATTCCCATGACCGTTTTACTGTGGATCGTCGCGGCCAGCATTGTTGGCGGCGTGCTGAGCGTGCTGTGCGCCGCGCTGTTCGCGCTCAATGCGCGTATGCACTGGGTGAATGCGCTGGTCAGCTATGCCATCGGAGCCTTGCTGGGCGCGGTGTTCCTCGACATTTTGCCCGAGGCGATAGAGGGTGCCAGCAGTCCGGCGGCAGTGAGCGGAACGGTTCTGTTAGGCATCCTGCTGTTTTTCACGCTGGAAAAACTCTTGTTGTGGCGGCATTGCCATCACGACCATTGCGAAGCGCACGAGTTGCATGAGCACGATACACATGGCCGCAGCGGTACGCTGATCGTGATCGGCGACACGTTCCACAACTTTGTCGATGGCGTCATCATTGCCGCCGCCTTCCTGACCGATGTGAACCTGGGTATCGTCACCTCGCTGGCGATCATCGCGCATGAGATCCCGCAGGAGGTTGGCGACTTCATGATTCTGCTGCATTCCGGCTATAGCAGGACAAATGCCTTGTTGGTTAACCTTGCTTCCAGTCTGGCTATGCTGGCGGGTGGCGTGTTGTCTTATTTCGCCCTGCAATCCATGCAGAGCTATGTACCCACACTGTTGGCGTTGGCTGCCGCCAGCATGATTTATGTTGCGGTTGCCGATTTGATTCCGGGCCTGCATAAGCGCACCCAGCTGCGCGATACGCTGGAACAGGTCGGGCTGATCATGGCGGGCGTCGGTACCATATTCCTGACACACCTCATGGTTGGCGCATAAACATTGAAAGCCTGTGATGAGTAATCCAATCGCCATCCCGAAAGTCGGCTTCGTCTCGCTCGGTTGCCCGAAAGCGACCGTGGATTCCGAGCACATCCTCACCCGTCTGCGTGCCGAAGGCTATCTGATTTCGGGCAGCTACCAGGATTCCGATCTGGTGATCGTGAATACCTGCGGTTTCATCGACAGCGCGGTGGAAGAATCGCTGGATGCGATCGGTGAAGCGCTGGCTGAGAACGGCAAGGTGATTGTCACCGGCTGCCTCGGCGCGAAGGGCGATGTGGTGCGGCAGGCGCATCCCAGGGTGCTCGCTGTGACCGGTCCTCATGCCACCGACGAGGTGATGGCCGTAGTGCATCAGCATTTGCCCAAGCCGCACGATCCCTATTCCGACCTGGTGCCCGCGCAGGGCATCCGGCTGACGCCGAAACATTACGCCTATGTGAAAATTTCCGAGGGCTGCAACCACCGCTGCACCTTCTGCATCATCCCCAGCCTGCGCGGCGACCTGGTCAGCCGTCCGGTTGGCGAGGTGATGCAGGAAGCGCAGAATCTGGTTAACGCGGGCGTGAAGGAATTGCTGGTGATTTCGCAGGACACCAGCGCCTACGGCGTTGATGTGAAATACCGCACCGGCTTCTGGGGCGGCAGGCCGCTCAGGACCAGGATGACCGAACTGGCTGCCGCGCTGGGCGAGCTTGGTGTGTGGGTGCGGCTGCATTACGTGTACCCGTATCCGCATGTGGACGAAGTGATCCCGCTGATGGCGCAGGGCATTATTCTGCCGTATCTGGATATTCCGTTTCAGCATGCCAACCAGCGCATCCTCAAACTGATGAAGCGTCCCGGCAGCAGCGACAACGTGCTGGCGCGCATCAAGCAATGGCGCGAGATTTGTCCGGAGCTGACGCTGCGCAGCACCTTCATCGTAGGCTTCCCCGGCGAGACCGAAGAGGAATTCGGGGAGCTGCTTGATTTTCTGAAGGAGGCGCAACTGGATCGCGTCGGCGCGTTTGCCTATTCGCCGGTGGAGGGCGCGGCGGCGAACGAATTGCCGGACCACGTCCCGCCCGAAGTGCAGCAGGAACGTCTCGCGCGGCTGATGCTGCTGCAGGAGGAAATCAGCGCAGAGCGGTTGAAGCGCAAGGTCGGCAAGACTCTCACCGTGCTGGTGGATGAAGTGGATGAGGAGGGCGCAATCGCACGCAGCTCCGCTGATGCGCCTGAAATCGACGGCCTGGTGTACATTGAGAATGGTCAGCAGTTAAACGTGGGCGATTTCGTCGAAGTGAAAATCACCGATTCCGACGAGCATGATCTGTGGGCAGAGATTGCCTGATTTGGAGATGCCCTGATTAAATCGTCATTGCGAGGAGCGCCTTTAGCCGTGAGCATAGCGTGGCGGGACGCGGCAATCCAGAATTCGTTTTTGATCAATATACTGGATTGCCACGCTACGCTCGCAATGACAGCATCGCAGGCTGGGCACAGCCGCCCAACCTACTTCCTCCTGAAAAGAGGGAGGCGACCTTGGATACAAAGAATTATCTGGTTTATTAGCAGGGGTTAATAATGAAATTTTCAGCACATCCGCTCTGGCTGGTCGGCTTCCGGCCGTTCTTCGCCCTGGCATGTCTGTCCGGGCTGAGCTTGCCGGCATTGTGGGCGTTGATTTTTACCGGCGCTATTTCGATGCCGGAGAGTTCGTTCACTTCTATCCAATGGCACGCGCATGAAATGTTTTTCGGCTTCGGCTGGGCCGTCCTCGGCGGGTTCCTGCTGACCTCGACCAAGAACTGGACTAATATCCGCGGCTATCATGGCAATGCGCTGGTATTTCTCGCTGCCGTATGGCTGTTCGAGCGGGCGGGCATGTGGTTTGAAGGCTCCTGGCCGCCCATACTGTTCAGGATTTCAAATAACCTGTTCCTCGCCTCGATCGTGGCGATGGTGCTGTGGACACTTATCCGCCACCGCAAGACAGACAGCTACCGCGACAATTACTTCTTCCTGATCATCCTGCCGCTGTTTCTTGCTTCCAAGAATTTGATGCTGAGCGCCGAATACTTCCAGGCGGGATCGAGCATGGCGATCGGGCTGTTTCGCGTGGCCTTCCTGGTGATGCTGGAGCGGACGCTATCCCAGTTCATGAAGGGCGCGTTCCAGGTTGAAATCCTGCGCAATCCGGTGCTGGACAAGGCGACCAAGTTGATCGGGCTGATCCTGGTCGCCGAGAGTTTTATGCCACCCTGGCTATCCGCAGGGCTGTCGTTGCTGCTCGCGCTGCTGCTGGCCGGCAGGTTCTTTTTCTGGAAGCCGGAGCTGGCGATGCGCCGGCTCGATATCGGCATCGTCTACCTCGGCTATCTCGCGATCGTCGCGCAACTGCTGATCGAATTTTTCAAACACAACATTTTGCCGGAATGGGGCGGCAGCCTGTCGGTCCATGTGTTCACCATCGGCGTGATGGGCATGGTCATTCCCTCGATGATCATCAGGATCACAAAGGGGCATACCGGCAGAAAAGTCGTCTTTGACAGGCTCGACCTCTGGGCATTGCGCATCATGATTCTTGGCTTTGTTTTCCGTGTGGTCGCGCCGCAGTTTTACCCCTCCGCCTACATGCACTGGATAACTCTGGCGGCGGCCTGCTGGTTCGTCTGTTTTGCGATAATCGGGTGGCGGTATATTCCGTTTGTCCTGCAGGCGCGTATCGATGGCAGAGAACATTGATGGAAAAGAGCATTGACACTGGCACGATGATTTCTGAAACATTCCAGCGGACGTCCCTCGAACCCGCCACTCCGAGTGCCTATTCGGATTTCTGCCATGTCGGCCCCGATGCTCTGGTGGGCATCAAGCGCCAGCAAACCAATCCGCCACGCTGGGATGGGCAGGGCTGGCAGGAATTTGCCGCCGCGTTGCGCGGCTGCGGCATTGAGCTCCGCGAAAACATTGCCGCGCGCGGCGCTTTTGCCACCGATGCCGGCGGCACGGCTTATGGTTTGCCGCATGGCGTGGTGATCGCGCGCAACGCCGTGCAAATTTCTTCCTTGCTCAAGGCCGCACAACAGCACCGCGTGCCAGTCACCGTGCGCGGTGGCGGGCTGACCACCGAGGGCGAGTCGGTTGCATTCGGCGGCGTGCTGCTGGACATGACCGGGATGAGCCGGGTGTTGCACATCGATACCGATGCGCTGACGGTGCGCACCGAGGGCGGAATTTTCTGGCACAGCCTGGCCGAAGAACTGCGCCGCTTTGGCATGGACTATCTTTCCGCGCCGCTCAACCTGACTGCTTCGGTCGGCGGCACGCTGGGCGTCGGCGGCATCGATGTCAACTCGCCGCGCCTCGGTTGCAGCGCTGATCAGGCGCTGGCGTTGCAGGTGGTGACCCCGGCCGGAGAAATCATCGAATGTTCGGATACGCAGAATGCCGATTTGTTTCAGCGCGTGATTCTGGGATACGGGCAGTTCGGCGTGATCACCGAGGCCACGCTCAAGATACGCCGCTATACGCCCCTGCGGATGCATTACTTTTATTACGACTCGTTGCGCACCGCGATCGAAGATATGCAGTTGCTGAACCGGAACGACGCCAGCGACTATTCGGGTATCCTGACCATCATGGATTGCGCGGTGAACCTGCTGGTGGCCTTCGACTCGGATGAACGCGAAGCGGCGTTCCGCGCGAACTGGCAATCGCACCTGCGTGGCTACGGCGAGCCGGGGTTTGCGCTGTGCATGGTGCGGCGCTATGTACTGCGTCCATGGAAATTGCCGGAGGCGTGGTATTTGTACCAGCGCAAACGCGAGCTGTTCCCCGAGTTTCGCCGTTCCGAGTACATGCGCGACGGCCTGATGCACGACCGCACCGTGGTGTTTTCGCGCGCGGTATGGAAATTCTGGGGCAGCAAGCAGATGGTGATCCCCGATCTTGCGACTTCGGCGGAAAAATTCGTCGACGCGGTGGAGCGCGGCAACGCGGTATGCCGCAAATATTTTCCCCATTACACGCTGTACTGCGTCGGCATCAAGCTGCGCCCGGAACACAAGCCGCATTACGAAATGTCCTGCATCCCGCCCGATGCCGAAGGCTGGGCCTACGGCTGCGAATTCGAGCCGATGATAGGCGGCCAGGTTTACAGCCGCGATTATTTCCAGTCGTTCAAGAACGCGATCTACGATATCGGCGTCGACCTGGGCGGCAGCTATTACCGCTTCGGCGGCATGATGAAAGGCTATATCCGGCGAGTGTTCGGCGATGAGGTGGTGGATCGCCACCTGGCGATGAAACGCGCGGCCGACCCGGCGATGATCCTGAATCGGGATGTGATTTTCTGATGTTAGGTTATTTCAAAAATGCATTTACCCCGCGCCGCGACCATGCCGACTGCAGCGGTTGCAGCCTGTGCCTGCTGGTGTGCCCGGTGTGGCGGCAAAGCAGGGACGTCAGCCTGACCCCGCCAGGACACTTCAAGGCGATGCAGCACGGGACCAGCGCCGCCGATGCCGCCGCTTCGGTCGAAAATTGCACCCTGTGCATGGCCTGCGAGCCGGTATGCCCGGAAAATATAGATATCACCGGAATAATTCTTGAACTGCGCCGCCAACTGGCTGCGCCAGCCTGGATGCATGGTCTGCAAGCCCGGATGACGGAAATGGCAGGGCGCAAGGCCGCATCAGCGCCATCCTCCTCAACCATGCTGCTGCCAGATCAGGCGCTGCACGCGCATCCTGATCTTCTGGCGCGGGTTGTCCGGTTATTGGGAAACAATGGCACGTTCCCTGTCAGCGACGACAGCAGCTTGGATATCTCACTGGCGCTGGAAGCCGGCGTAGCCATTCCGGAGCAACATCTGCAACGGTTCCTCAAACTGCTGCGCCGGCTGAAAAAGATCATCGTCGCCGATGGCCTGTTATTGCGCCACCTGAAGCAATGGCTGCCGAAAGCAGACATCATCGGCCTGGGTGAGGCGCTCAGCGGTCATCCCGCCGTGCGCCGTGGCTTGTGCACCACCGATTTGTACGTGATCGAGCCGCGCGCTTACCACTCGGACTACCAGCGACTGGTCAAACACTACGACCGCTTGCGCGTCGCCCACGGCTGCGCTTTCAACCTCGACCTGCAACGCATCGCGATCCCCGCCACCGCGCGTAATCTGCCGCAGCGGCTGGGGCTGACGATGCCGAATGACGAGGGGCAAACGCGATGGGTTTTGCACGGGCGCAACATCAACCGCATTGTGGTCGAGAGCCTGGAAGAGCGCGCTGTGCTGGAGAAGGTCAGCAACTTTCCGGTAGTGCATCTGGCGGAGTTGGTGGATGATGGCGGCCATGCTCAGCAAACGTAGGGCGGGTCACACCCGCCGTTGCACGAGCTAACAAGGAAGCCGATGTGAATTGGTGGAGGTTGTCATGGCGGGTGTGACC